>DASVXQ010000057.1:0-2766 GCA_036392615.1 Actinomycetes bacterium
CCGACCGGGCGGTTCTTCGTGACCGTGCGGCTGCGGCCACCGCAGATCTCGGCGGTCTACGGCGCCTGGGCGCTGGGGCTGTCGGCCTACTCCGAGGTGCTCGACCAGTTCGGCACCGGCGACGGCCAGATCGCCCTGCACGGCACCAGCGACCCCTTCCAGCTCGGCCAGGCCGTCTCCCACGGCTGCGTACGGCTGTCCAACGCCTCCATCTCGGCGCTGGCCGCCCAGCTCCCGGTCGGCTCGCCGGTCGAGATCCACGCCTGAGCGGGTGGTGGCGTCTGCTAGCCTGCCGGTATGGCGGAGCAACGGATGCGCGCGACCGTACGGGGCCGGGTCCAAGGGGTCGGGTTCCGCTACGGCGTGCTGTCCGAGGCCAAGCGCATCGGCGTGGCCGGGTTCGTGGAGAACCGCCCCGACGGCGCGGTGTACGTCGAGGCGGAGGGGTCGCCCGGGCAGCTCGATCGGCTGGAGGCGTTCCTCCGCGAGGGACCGCCGGCGGCCAGGGTCGAAGCGTTCGATTCCGAGCGGTCCGCGGCAAGCGGAGGATTTGAGGGGTTTTCCTGGCATTAGGCGCGCTTTCGCTGCGCAGCTCGAGCCGCCGGGCTGGCTGTTCCGCCCTACGCTACTTGGCGTATCAACGAAAACATGGTATCGTCCGCTTGTGAAATCACGTCTCTGGAACTGCCTTGGAGCGGTACGTGGCACGGTCGACGTCGATCCCGCCGACGGGGCGAGCGTCAAGTACCGCCTTGGCCTTCCTCACCCAGAGAGCCAACAGAAGTAGCAAACCGTCGGAATTCTCCGTTCGGCCTTGGATCAGCCGTGATTGAGTTGCCTGTGGGCCGAGCGGACGGAGATTGCAACGGACGACGAGGTCGTTGCTGAGGGGAGGACCTTCCCGGTGTCGAAGGCGCTCATGGGCTTTGTCGGTCAGCCGCCCGCGTACCTCATCCTGCGGGAGCTGAACGCCCTCAAGGCGCGTGTTAGCGAGCTGGAGCGCGCTCTTGCGGTCGCCGAGCAGGAGATTGCCCTTCGTGATGTCGAAGAGCTCCAGACCTCCACCACGAAAAAGGAAGCTGCCCTGGCCTGATCCAGGGTTTTCGCTTGTTAGGGGTCCTCATTTCCGAGGGCCCCGTTTTCTTTTCGCTCGTCACGCACTCGTTCCGTCAAACAGTTGAGGCTGCGAAGTTTCTCCTGTCTTGAGTCGTAAGTATTCATTAGTTCGCCACCTACCCCTGGCCGGATGGGGCGCATGCTAGACTGCGCCGTCGCCCGCCCCGGCCGCCGTCCCGGTCCCAAGCCTCCACTGCTGGCCCGCGCTGTCGCGGGACTGGTGCATCATGACCGGTACGGCCTGATCACCTGCGGATTGAAAGGTTCCCGGCCAGACGAGTGTTCCTCAAGGCGCTGACCCTCCGCGGGTTCAAGTCGTTCGCGGACAAGACCGTCCTCGACTTCGAGCCCGGGATCACCGTGATCGTGGGGCCCAACGGCTCCGGCAAGTCCAACGTGGTGGACGCGATCTCCTGGGTGCTCGGTGAGCAGGGGACCAAGTCCCTGCGCAGCGCTCGGATGGAGGACGTGATCTTCGCCGGCACCGCCAGCCGCCCGCAGCTCGGCCGCGCCGAGGTGACCCTCACGATCGACAACAGCGCCAACCTGCTGCCGATCGACTTCTCCGAGGTCACCATCGCCCGGCACCTGTACCGCTCGGGCGAGAGCGAGTACTCGATCAACGGCACCGCCTGCCGCCTGCTGGATGTCCAGGAGCTGCTGTCGGACAGCGGCATCGGCCGTGAGCTGCACACCATCGTCGGCCAGAACCGCCTCGAGGACGTGCTCCAGGGCCGCCCGGAGGACCGCCGCGCCGCCATCGAGGAGGCCGCCGGCATCTACAAGCACCGCCGCCGCAAGGAGAAGGCGCTGCGCAAGCTGGCCGGCATGGAGCAGCACCTGGTGCGGCTCTCCGACCTGGTGGGCGAGCTGCGCCGGCAGCTCAAGCCCTTGCAGCAGCAGGCCGAGGCCGCCCGCAAGGCGGCCGAGGTGCAGGCCGAGCTGCGCGAGGTGCGGCTGGTGCTGCGCTCGCGCGAGCTGTCGGCCGCGCGGCGGCGCGCCGGGGCGCTGGAGGCCGAGGAGGAGCGCTTCAACGCCCGCCTGGCCGAGCTCGAGGGCGAGTACGGCGCCGCCCAGGGTGAGGAGTCGCGCCTCCAGGCGATCCTCGACGAGCAGGAGCCCATGGCGGCGCGCGCCGGCGACACCGCCCACCGGCTCGACACCGTGCGCGAGCGCCTGCGGGGCACCATGGCCCTGGCCGAGGAGCGCGCCCGCCACCTCGCCCAGCCCCTGGCCGACTCCGACGACGCCCGCTCGCCCGCCGACCTGGAGCGTGAGGCCACCGCCGTGCTGGCCGAGCTGCGCGGGGTGGACGGCGAGCTGGCCGAGGCGAAGGAGGCCACCGCCACCGCCCAGGAGGCCCGCGAGGCCGCGCGCGAGCGGCTGGCCGCCCACGACCAGGCCGTGGCCGGCGCCGAGCGCGACCGCGCCAGGACCCACCAGCGCGAGGTCCGGCTGGCCGGCGAGGTCGCCGGGCTGGAGCGCACCATCGAGCAGTTCCAGACCGAGGCCGGCCGCCTCGACGGCCAGGCACGCGGCCTGGAGCGCCGCCAGGCCGAGCTGGCGCTCGAGCTCGACGCGCTGCGTGCCGAGACGGCCGAGCTGGAGGACGAGCAGGCCGCCCGGGCCGAGGTGCTGGCCACCGCCCGC
>DASVXQ010000058.1:0-71747 GCA_036392615.1 Actinomycetes bacterium
CGCCCTCGCCGCCGCGGCGCTGGGCGCCGGCGTGCTCGGCGCCCGTGCGCTGCGCCCCTCCCGCTGAACGCCGGCCGGTCCCGCCGCGCGCGAGGCCCCAGGGACAGCGGGCTTCCGGCGGACGCCGCCCGTGGCGGCTCCCAACGGTGCCCACCCCGAGCGGGCGGGACCGGCGGCGAGTCAGGCCGAGCCGACGTCGCGCGGCGCTTCCGGCCCGAACGACACGGTCACGGTCCGCTCGTCGACGCCGCGCACGATGCCGAGCGCCAGCCGCTGGCCGGTCACCCGGTCCAGCGCCGCGTAGAGCTGGTCGGCGTCGGTCACCGGCTGGCCGTCGACCGACACGATCAGGTCGCCGGCCTCCACCCCGGCCGCGTGCGCCGGGCTGCCCTCCTCGACGACCCGCACCAGCAGGCCCTCGCGCTCGGGCAGGCCCACCGCGCGGCGCAGCTTTCTGGCGACCCCGGCCGGCGCGATGCCGACGCCCAGGCGCGGCCGCGTGGGCGACTCGCCCCTGGCGAGCCCGTCGATCCGGCGGCGAAGCTCCGCGTCGGCCGGCAGGGCCAGGTAGAAGCCCTCGCCGAGGCGGTGGGTGTTGAGGCCGACCAGCTGCCCGGCCCGGTTGACCACCGGGCCGCCGGAGGAGCCGCGCGCCAGCGGCGCGGTGTGCTCGATCGATCCGGCGATGCGCCGGCCGCGCGGGCCACGGAAGGCGCGGTCCACCGACGACACCATCCCCGCGGTGATCCGCAGGCGCCCGCCGGGGTTGGCCAGCGCGAACACCACCGCGCCGACCGCCAGGGACGAGCCCTCGTCCGCCCAGCTCACCGGGGTCGCGCCGGCGGTGTCGACCGCCACGACCGCGAGGTCGCCGTCGACGTCGACGCCCTGCACCTGGCCGGTGGCCGCGCGGCCGTCGGCGAACACCACGGTGACCTGGTCACCGCGGAGGTTGTGGGCGTTGGTGACGATCCGGCCATCGGCCACCACCACGCCCGAGCCACGACCCCATCCCCGGCCGATGCCGACGACGGCGCCACCAACCTGGCCGGCCACCTGCCCGACCGCCTGCTCGAGCTCCTCGAGTGCGCTCATCGCTGCCTCCCTCTCGCCGCGGGGCGGACCCGCCCCGCGGTGCCGGCTCCGGCCTTGCTCCGGCCCGCCGGACCCGGCCTCGGCCGGACCGTCCGAACCTTCTCCCGGCCCGTCGGCACTGACTTGCAACTAGCAAGCTACTAGGCAGGCTTGCGGAATGCAATCCGCCAGCGGCGTACGATGGCGCCATGCCAGAGCCGCAAGAGACCAGGGTGCGCGGCGGGACCCCGAGCTCGCCGCTCCAGGAGGCGGTCGTCCGCGTCGGCGACCGTTGGACGCTGCTGATCGTGGAGGCCCTGCTGGACGGTCCCCGGCGCTTCAACGACCTGACCGACGAGCTGCCCGGGATCGCCTCCAACATCCTGTCCCAGCGACTCAAGGAGCTGGAGCGCTGGGGGCTGGTGGTCGGCAAGCCGTACTCCGAGCGGCCGCCGCGGTTCGCCTACCAGCTCAGCGCCGCCGGCCGGGAGCTGGCCGGCGCCCTGCGCCTGCTGGCCCAGTGGGGCGCGCAGCGCTCCGGCGACGGCGACGCCCTCCAGCACCTCCAGTGCGGCACCCAGCTCGAGACCCGCTGGTACTGCCCGACCTGCGCCCGCATCGTCGAGGACGACGAGGCTGGCGACCTCCGCTTCGCGTAGGCGCCATGGCGTGCCCATCCTCCGGCGTCGAGGTCAGAGGATGTCGACCGCCGGGCCGGCGTCGAACGGACGGTCGGGCCGCAGCGGGTTGTCGGCCGCGGCGGCCGCGCCGGTGAGCAGGTCGACCAGCCGCCTCGACCCGGCCGGCCCGGCCATCACCCCTCTGCCGCTGTAGCCGGTGTTGACCAGCAGGCCGTCCACCGCCGTCGGGCCGATCAGCGGCCGGTGGTCGGGCGTCATCGTGTAGTGCCCCGCCTGGAGCATCCACGGCGCCGACCAGGAGTCCCAGACCTCGCGCCAGAACGGCGCCACCCGGCTGACCGACACCGGGCTGGTCGGGTCGAGCAGCCGGAACACGAAGCGGTGGTCGAGCGGCACGTCGTCGCTCGGCGGGCTCGGCGGCTCCTCGGGGTCGGCGAACAGCAGCGCCGCGCCGCCGAAGGCCGGCCGCCAGTGCGCTCCGGTGTCGTCGTCGATGGTCATCGGCGCGCCAGGCGGCACCTGTGGAACCTCCGGCAGCACCACCTTCTGCCGCCGCACGGTGACCAGCGGCAGCTCCAGGCCGGCCAGGCGCGCGACCTCGCCGGAGAACGGCCCGGCCGCGACCACCGCCGCCTGGCAGGCGACCGTGCCGAGCGTGGTCCGCACCTCGGCCACCCGCCCACCGCGCAGCCCGAACCCGGTCACCCCGCAGCCGACCACCGCCTGCGCGCCCGAGGCCGCGGCCAGCGCCATGGTCACCGCCTTGGGGTCGAGCAGCCCGTCCGCCGCCCGGAAGCGGGCCTGCACCACCTCGGGGGAGAGGAACGGGAACGCCTTGCGCGCCTCGTCGCCATCCAGCAGCTCCACCCCGTCCACCCCCCAGGCGCGCTGCCGCTCGACCAGCCGCCGCTGCCGCTCCGCGCCCGCCGCGGTGGTGGTGAGCCACAGGTAGCCCTGCTGGCGGACGCCCCCGTCGAGGCCCGCCTGGCCGGTCAGCTCGGCGAGGTTCAGGAACAGCTCGGCCGACTCGCGCACCAGCTCGAGCTGCTCGCGCGTCTCCAGTTGCAACCGGAACCCGCCGGCGGCCACCGCCGTGGTCAGGGAGCACAGCGCCGGCCGCCGCTCCAGCAGCAGCGGCCGCAGCCCAGCCCGGGCGGCATGGAAGGCCGTGGCCGCGCCCACGATGCCCCCGCCCACGATGACCAGCTCCGCCGTCCGCGGCGGCCCCGGCAGGTACCGGATCGCCATCGAACCTCCCTCCCGAGGTCGCGCATGGGTCGCCTCAAGGATGCCCCGCCTCCGGCGGTCGCGGCCGGCGCCATGCGCCGCGACGACTGCGGCTGCGGCGGAGAGCCCGCGGCCGGGGCGCCACGCGCGGCTACGACGGCGGCACCGGCTGCGGCGGGGCGCTCGCGGCGCGCAGCCCGGTGGCGTCCCGCACGCGGGCCATCACCACCGCGGCGCGCTCGCGGGCCCGCAACGCCCCGGCGGCCAGCACCCGGTCCAGCTCGGCAGGGTCCGCCAGCAGTGCCTGGTAGGCCCTCCTGGCCGGGCCGAAGGCGGCATCCAGCAGCTCCACCAGCTCCTCCTTGACCTCGCGGTAGGCGAGGCCGCCCTCCAGGTAGCGGGCGCGCATGGCGGCCACCTGCGCCGGCTGCGCCAGCTGGCGGTAGAACGCGAACAGCCGGCAGCTGTCCGGGTCCTTGGGCTCGTGGGGCGGCCGCGAGTCGGTGACGATCCGCGCGACCAGCGCGCGCAGCTCGTCCGGCTCCGCGAAGATCGGCAGCGTGTTGCCGTAGCTCTTGGACATCTTGCGGCCGTCCAGCCCCGGGATGGTCGCCACCCGCTCGTCGATCCGCACCCGCGGCGGGACCAGCACCGGGCCGTGGGCGGCGTTGAACGCGTCGGCGATCTCCCGCGCGATCTCGACGTGCTGCTTCTGGTCCCGACCGACCGGCACCACCTCCGCGCCGAGCACCAGGATGTCGGCCGTCATCAGCAGCGGGTAGGCGAACAGCCCGGCGTGGATCCCCTGGTCGGCGGGCCTGCCCGCCGCCCGGTTGGCCTCGGTCGCCGCCTTGTAGGCGTGCGCGCGGTTCAACAGCCCCTTGCCGGCGTGGCAGGCCAGCACCCAGGTCAGCTCGTACACCTCGGGAAGGTCCGATTGGCGGTACAGCGCCATGCGCCGCGGGTCGGCCCCGAGCGCCAGCCAGGTCGCCGCCAGCTCGTGGGTGTGGCGTCGCATCGCCGCCCCGTCGCGCGTGGTGGTCAGCGCGTGCGCGTCGGCGATGAAGAAGAACGGCTCGTGCTCGCCGGCAAGGGCCAGCGCCGGCCGGATCATCCCGAGGTAGTTGCCGAGATGGGGCCGGCCGCTCGACTGGATGCCGGTGACCGCCACCGGCCGGTGCGCCTCGGGCGCCCGGGTGGGCGCCGGCGCTCTGGTTCTGGTTGCCTGCACGGGTTGCTCCCTCTCGATGGGTCGCCGCGAGAAGGAGCAGGACGGGAACCGGTCCGGAGACGAACGTGCCGCCCCTTCTCGAGGCGGCCGGACCTGGACTCCCTGGTGCGCGCGTCGGTGGGCCGCCTACGAGGGCGGCCACCACTGGCGGAGCGTGACGGACGTGCGCATGCGACCACGCTAGGAGTCCGGGGTCGCCGGTGTCAACCGCCGCAATGCCGTTGACGATCCGGACCGGGGCCGGAACACTCGCCGGTGAGACGCCGAGGGAAGGAGCGCCGTGGAGCTCGGGTTCGCGCTGCCCCATTACGACTTCTCGTTTCCCGACTCGGGGACCGCCGCCGGCCCGGTCACCTTCGATCGGGTGGCCGGCTACGCCGAGCGGGGAGAGGCGGCCGGATTCGCCGAGCTCTGGGTCTCCGACCACTTCTGGTACGACCTGACGCGCTACGGCGGACCGCCCGGCCGCCGCGGCACCCTGGAGTGCTGGACCATGCTGTCCGCGCTGGCCATGCGCACCCGGCGCGCCCGCCTCGGCACCCTGGTCATGGCCGCGCCGTTCCGGCCGCCCAGCCTGCTCGCCAAGATGGCCGCCACCCTCGACCAGCTCTCCGGCGGCCGCCTCGACCTCGGACTCGGCGCCGGCTGGTACGAGGACGAGTTCCGCGGCAACGACCTGGACTTCCCGCCGCCCGGCGAGCGGCTCGCGATGCTCGAGGAGTGCCTCGACATCGTGCGCGAGATGCTCACCGCCGCCGGCGAGCCCGTCTCGTACCAGGGCAAGCACTACCAGGTGCACGACGCCCCCGTGCGCCCGCCCGCCGTGCAGCGGCCACGGCCGCCGCTGTGGGTGGGCGGCTCCGGCAACCGGCTGCTGGGCGTGGTCGCCCGCGCCGCCGACGGCTGGAACACCTGCTGGTCGGTCGCGCCCGACTGGTACGAGGAGCGGCTCGAGGTCCTCCGCGCCGCCTGCGGGCGCGCCGGCCGCCCGTTCGACGGCGTGCGCCGCTCGCTCGGGCTGACCACGCTCGTCGGCCGCGACGCCGACG
This sequence comes from Actinomycetes bacterium, assembly GCA_036392615.1. Classification (GTDB taxonomy): domain Bacteria; phylum Actinomycetota; class CALGFH01; order CALGFH01; family CALGFH01; genus DASVXQ01. The sequence continues at coordinate 5,223 of DASVXQ010000058.1, forward strand.
ACCTGGTCGAGCGCTGGCGCCGCCTGCAAGCCTGGGCCCCCGGCGGCGCGCTGGACGGGGTCGAGCTGCGCGAGTGGGCGGCAACCCGGCTCGTCGGCACCTCCGACGAGATCCTCGATCAGCTCCGCGGATGGCGGGAGCGGGGCGTGGAGCAGGTCGTCTGCACGTTCTCCAACGCCCCCTTCGGCATCTTCGAGGATGAGCAGCTCGACCTCGTCGCCGAGCTCGTCATCCCCCGCCTCCCCTGAGGGAATGCCCCGCCCCCGACCCCACCCCGACCACCCGCTCCACCCCGGAGCCTCCCCGGGTCCACGCTCGGGGCCTCCAGATCGCGCCGCGGCCGGGCTGGCCCGGGCCGGATCGGCGCCCCTGGCTCCGGGCCACCGGCCCGCGTCGGACCAGGCCTTCCGCGGCCGGGGCCCGGCCGTCGGCGCCGGAGCGGTGCTGCGGCCGCGGTGGCGGGGCCGTCTGCACCTGGCCGCGTTCGTGGCGTCCCTGCCGGCCGGCATCGCGTTGTGCGCCACCGCCAGCTCGAGCTCCGCGCGGATCGCCGTCGCCGTCTACTCGGTCACCGTCTCCGCCGTCTTCGGCGTCAGCGCCGCGTTCCACCTCGTCTCGTGGTCACCGGCCAGCCGTCGCCGCATGGACCGGCTCGACCGCGCCATGATCTACCTCCAGATCGCCGGCACCTACACGCCCGTGAGCCTGCTCGCGCTGGATCGGGAGCTCGCCATCGCCGTGCTCGCCGTCATCTGGGCCGGCGCCGTCGCCGGAGCCGCGATCGTCCTGCGCCGGGGCAACATCCGCGGCGTCGGCCTGGCGATCTACATGGTGCTCGGTTGGCCCTCGGTCATCGTGCTGCCCTTCGCCCTCGGCAGGGTCCATCCGCTCGGCGTCGCCCTGCTGCTCGCCGGCGGCGTCATCTACACCGCCGGAGCCATCATGCTCATCCGCCGCTGGCCCAACCCGGTCCCGGCCGTCTTCGGCTACCACGAGGTCTGGCACGTCCTCACCATCGTCGCCGGCACCTGCCACTGGTCCGTCGTCTGGTACCTCGCCCACACCGCCTGACCCGGCTCCCCTCCCACGGTGCCCTGGTGACCGAGGAGGACTTGAACCCCCACGTCCCTGCGGGCACCAGGCCCTCAAGGGCGGACGGACGCCGACCCTGCGACACAGCTCACCCGTGACTTTCGCCGGCTCGCCCAGGCCGCGGGCCTTCCGGGCCGACCTTCACGGCCTCCGGCACTCGTCCGCGACGGCCGCGCTGGTGGCGGGCGTGCCGGTCAAGGTGGTCAGCGAACGGCTCGGCCACGCGACGACCGCGATCACGTCGGACCTGTACACGCACGTCCTAGGGGCGACGGACCGGGCCGCCGCGGACCAGGCCGCCGGCCTCATCCTCGGCCCCCTGCAACGGGACCATGACCGTCTGTTTGCGGCGTGTTGGCAAATCGGCGCGTGACGAGAGAAGGCAGGCGATGGCTCTCACGTGAAACTGCTGGTCAGCGGTGGTGTCGGAGGTGCCTCCCCCAACCCTTGGCTTACCTCGCCTCACCGCCACGCTGGCGCTGTGAGCAGCGGCCGTTGCCGGCCATGACGAAATACGGCCCAGGGCTGGCCCAGGGACTTGCTCAGTCCTCAGCTCACCGCTTTCTTCACCAGCGCGCCGATCCTCGCCTCGTCGTCGGCGGTCAGCTCCGTCAGCGCGAAAGCGGTCGGCCACATGGCGCCTTCGTCGAGGTTGGCCTGGTCGCTGAAGCCGAACGTCGCGTACCTGGTGTTGAACTTCTGCGCGGGTTGGAAGAAGCAGACGACCTTGCCGTCCTTGGCATACGCGGGCTGCCCGTACCAGAGTCTCGGTGAGAGGCCTGGCGCGCTGGCTCTGATGATGGCATGGAGCCGCTCGGCCATGGCGCGATCCGGTTCCGGCAGCTCGGCGATCTTCTCTAGCACGGCGCTTTCCCCGTCCGCCTTGTCCGCGCGCGTACCGCGGCGCGCGGTCGCCTTCAACTCCTGGGCGCGGTCCTTCATCGCGGCCCGTTCCTCGTCCGTGAATCCCTCGAACGTCTTGTCGGTCGCGGTGGTGCTCTTGGCGGACTTCCGCGTGTCCTTCATTGCAGGTTTCCTCCCCTGCCAGTCGTAATGGGGACGACCCTCATGCTAGGGAGCCGCCGCGGCGGCGGCTTCTCCAAAACTGACCGATCGTCACCTGGGGGCGACCACCACACGTGGCCGTGGCGGAGGTTCATCGTCGCCGCCTTCAAGGACGTCGCCATGTGCGGGTGCGTGAGAGCGTTATCGTAGGCCGGCAAGTAGCCGAGCGGCATCGGCGGAGGCTTCGGGATGCCTTGAGTCGATGGCCTCATGGAACAGCGTGCGCGCGGATGTCAGGTCGCCGAGATCCCTGGCCAGGACCCCCGGATGCAGCGCAGCCCTGGGTGACGCGTCGGGATGGTGCGTCGCGAGGGCTTGCTCGAGCGCCGTCCGGGCCTCGTCAACCCGGCCGATCTCCTTGAGCAGCATGCCGAGCTGCAGGGCGGCCCGGGCGGCGCTGTCCGAGTCCGTCCACGTACTGGCGCGCCGGTACGCAAGCATGGCCCCGCGCAGCATGCCGGCATCCTCCAGTAGCAAACCGAGGTTGAACGCGCCCTTGGATGCCGCCTCCGGATGGCCAGACTCCATCGCCATCCGGTCGGCCCGCTCCGCGCCTTCGCGGTCTCCGGCCTCCCGCAGCAGCACGCCCAGGTTCACGGCAGCCGGCGCCGCCTCCTGCGAGCCACCCGATTCCACGGCCTGCCGGTAGGCGGCGATCGCCGCGTCCGAGTCGCGAGCTCTTCCAGGAGCGCCCCCAGGTTGAAGGCCACCCAAGCCGTCCACTCCGGGTACCCCAATGCGATCGCCCGCTGGTAGGCCGCCTGCGCGCCCTTCGGGTCTTCTTCGGACAGCAGGTCACCAAGGCGAACGGCAGCCTGCGGCCCCACAGCTGTCGCGCCAGAGGCGACCGCACGCCGATAGGCGGCCATCGCGCCCTGCGTTTCTCCGGAATCTTCCAGGGCCATGCCCCGCTCCAGATCCTTGCGGGGGCCGGTGCGGCCTCGCCGCGGAGACCCTCAGACGCCTGGGGTGCTCTGTCGTCGCCGCTGCGACTCATCACAGCCCTTCATGGGCAACATGCCGGTCGAGCAAGCTCATAGCACGGCCGCGCGCACGACCACCAGCGGACCACGTGCGGACGAGGCCATCTTTGCGGTAAGCCACAGCATCTGATGTCCGGCCGTGGCGCTCCGAAATGAGGCCTGTCCTCGCCCATACCGCCTGACCGGCCCCGTCGCCGCGAGTCCCAGGTGATCAGGCCACTCGGCCGACCCATCGCGGGCAGCCCGCCTCAGCCGGAGTGGCGTGCCCAAGCCCACCTGAGCTCTGGCGGCGCAGGCTCCGTCCGCGCCGGCCGCCCCCAGGGTCCGCTAGTGGCGTGCCTGCGCTCTCCGAGCGTGCGCGCGGGGCCGGGCATGGCGGCCGGTCCGGCGGCTGACGGCGGCGGCACGCACCCGCACGACCAGCACCAGCACGGCGACGGTGACGAGCGCCAGCGCGATGCCGGCCACGATGGACCTCGGCAAGCCGAGGACGGTGTCCCTGGCCGCGGCCGACGCAGCGGCTCCCCCGCCGGCCGCTCCGACCGGCAACTCCGTTGCCGTGCCGGCGAGCGGTCCGGCGACCACCTCCGGCTCGGGGCGCATCGGCCAGTGGGGGACCAGCGTCCGCTGCGTGGTCGCGGCAGAGCGTCGCGCCGGCACGGGCCGCCGCACAGGAGCGCTCGCGACCCCACCCCGGTAGGCGGCCGAGTCGGCGCTGACCCGCAGCGAGCTCTCGTCCACCGCCTCGAGGTCCGCCAGCATGACCCGCCCGAGCTGGTGGAGCGCGTCGTTGTCCCAACGCGGATCGGGAACTCCACCGATGAACCCCGACGACCCGTTGTCCGCGACGATCAGCCCGTAGGTCTGCATCGCCCGCAGGATCACGCGGGCCTGGGTGGGGAAGCCGCTGAGGTCGACCCCCGGGCGCAAGCGCAGCCGCAGTCCCATCGGTGGCAGGTCGGCGCCGGCCTGGCCGGCCTGGTGGCGCGCTGGCCACAGGTAGCTCGCCTGGCTCCGGTCCACGGTCACGCGGATGGCGTGGTCGACGTGCCCGGCGGCGACCTCCTCGTAGCGGATCAGCCCGGCCAGGATCGGCAGCCCCGCCGCGTCCGCGGAGGTCCAGCCGGCGGGCCGCAGCCGGTTGGCGCGCAGGTCATAGACCGCTCCCGAACCAGCCCGCCAGCCCGTGCCGTCGCGGTGCGCGTCAAACAGCTCGTAGAGCCGGCAGGTGCCCGACTGAACCACCAGCACGTGTCGGTCGCCGCTCGCCTGCGGGCCGCCCTCGATCGGCACGTCGGGCGGGATCGGGTACGGCCCGGGATCGCTCTCGCTCGCGTAGGCGAACCGCACCGGCACGCGCGGCTGGCTGGCCGGCACCACCACGTACGGGATGCCGATCGGGCCGCCGTCCCAGGTCCCGCTGCCGAAGTCCGCATGCAGGCCGGCGCTGGAGCCCATGCTCCGGATCCACGCGGCCGAGCGCGGATGCCCCGGCAGCCGCGAAACGTCCGCATGCCAGACGTTGTCGCGCGGAAACAGCGGGCACCCCGAGGCCGCCAGCGACGTCACCGCCCCAGCCGGCGCCGGCAGGACCAGCACCCCACCCGGCGCCAGCGCCGCCACCGCCAGCGCGCCCACAAGCGCCCGCCAGCCCCGCGTCGACCCCGCGCCAATCCATCGCCGCCGTCGCCTTCGCATGGCGCGGGAGCCTATCCGATCCGCGCAGGGCGACGTGCGCGCCGACCGCGCGGCCTCAGAAGCGGATGGCCGACAGGTCGATCCCGACCATCCGCCGCCCACGCCGGTGCAGCGGCAACGAGATCCGCCCCGTCCCGACCCCGATCTCCAGCAACCGCCCCGCACGCCTCGGCTCCGCCCCACCGGTCTCGCCGGCCATCCCCGCTGCCCGCTCGATCACGTCGGCGATGCGTTCGCTCACCTCGGCGGGGGAACCCTCGCGTCTGGTCGTAGTACTCGGCGGCCCGGTCGAACGCGATCGAGGAGGAGCCGGACGGAGTCGGAGCGGGAATCGCGCACCTCCACGATCGTTGGCGAGCGCCGCCGCCGCGGGTAGCCTGGCTGGCGCCATGGAACCACAGGATGCCTGCCTCAAGATCATCACCGAAGCCGCTCCCGAGCCGCTCCATTGGACGGTCGTGCTCGACCGCGCGCTCAAGAACCGCCTGCTCGACCCGTTCACGATCCGCGACGTCCGCGGAACGGTCGTGAAGAGCCTCGCGGCCCTCGCAAAGGAGGGCCGCGTGGTCAAGCAGAGCACCGGGGTCTACCGCCTCCCCGACGATCGCTAGTGCGCCGGCCGCCCGCCGGCTGGCGTCTAGCGCCGCTTGCTGCCGGTGGTGTCCCCCGGGTGGATCGGCGTCACGTCGGCGCCCTGCGATGTCTGGCCCTGCGCCCCAGCGGCGGTGTCAGCCCCGCGGGGTCCGGCCATGCTGGCTGAGCCCAGGCCGCTCTCCGTGCCGGTGGCTGTCGAGGTGCTGGTCGGACCCTGCGGTCCGGTGCTCGCGCGCATCTCGGCGACCTTGTCGCTGGCGGCGTTGGCGCGCTCCTTCAGCGCCTGGCGCGCCTCCTGACCCTTCTTCGGGGCGGTGAGCCAGCCGATCAGCATGCCGAGGCCGGCGACACCGGCGCCGGCCGCCATCATGCGCCGCCGACGCTTACGGGCAACCTTGCGGTACTGCCTGGCGCGCTCCGGGAACATCTTGTCGGTCGCCCGACGGGTCATGTCGGCGACCTGATCGGGGTCGGGGATTCGCCGGGCGACCGCCTCGAGGGCGGCGTCGCGAGCCTGGCGGCTTGCCTTCTTGCTCGCCTTCACGCTCTTGCGGCTGGCCTCTTTGCCGAGCGCTGTGGCCCGCCGTGTCGCCTCGGCGCTGGCCTCGCTGGTGCGCCGGCTCGCCGACGACATCGCCTTGGTGATCGCCTCTCTGGCGACCTCGAGGGCGTCACTGAGCTCGTCGGTCACCTCGGCGACCTGACCCCGGACTTCTTCAGTTGTCGGCAGGCGGCCGGCGACCGCCCGCTTGGCCTTGTCGATCTTGCTCCTGCGCCGGAACATAGGGCCTCCTTGACTGATTTGCGCCGGTCGCTCCTAGCTTGCTGCCCTGCCTACCCTTTGTTGCCCTTCTCCAAGGAGGAAAAACGGGCGTCGATCATGCGTCGGCAGGAATCGCCGAGGGCGTGAGCTCGACGAGCGTGCACTCCTTGCGCCAGCGATCGGCGGCCGCGTCACCATCACGGAGATTCAGGCGGCGCGGCAAGAGGATCGGGACGAGCTTGTTGAACAGCGGATCCGACGGCGGGATGACCCTTGTGCTGGCCTCGACCGTGGTGAGCAGCGACTGCAGGTCCTTGGACCTGGCCGACAGCAGCACCCCGCTGGCCTCGTCGAGCCCGCGGATCCGCTGCTCCGACCCGCCGGTGAGCACGTACACGCGCCCGTCGAGGACCCCGTACCAGACCGGCACGGCCTTGCCGCCGGTCCCGCCCGGGCCCGGGACCTCGATCCAGATGATCGTGCTCTTCTTCAGCGCCTCGCCGAGCGCGTCGGACGAGGAGGCGGTCGCGTACGGCGGGTCCTCGTCCAGGATGGCGATCGGCACGCGGCCCACCTCGTCGCCGCCGATGAGGAAGACCAGCTCGTGGTCGTCCGAGGAATCGACCACCACGCCGTGCAGGTCGTCGCTGAACAGGTCGATCTTGCTCGACCCCCGCAGGGTCAGCGCCTGCTCGTTGCCGCGCCAGGCGACGTCGCCGTTCGGCGCCAGCAGCGCGATGGACTCCATGTACCAGCCGCCCGCACCCGTGTAGGAACGGCGGACCGTGAACGGGGCGAGCCTGCCCCTGCCCCCGCGGCCCACGAACACCGCCATCTCGTCCTCGGGCTGCAGGAGGCCCTCGGCGAGCAGCTTGGCGTCGGCGACCAGCACGTCGGTGAGACGGACGTCCATCAGGCTCCTTTCCCCTTCAGGGCTTGCGCTCCGGCGCTCGGGCCCTCGATTCCCGCCGCGCACCGGAAGGGACCACGCGGCCTCTGCTCCGGCGCTCGAGTGCTCCATCCGCCGCGCCCGGAGGGCCCGCGCGGCCACCGCGCCGGTCCCCGAACCGGGCCGGTTCGCGGCTGCTCGTGCGGTTGCACGATCATAGTGTCATCGACCCGCCAGCGGTCATCGAGGGAGGTCCACAACTGGCCAGACGACCCTCCGGCGACGTCATCTACCGGGTCGCCAAGGAGGAGACGCGCGACGTGCGCCGCTTCCTGGTCCGCGAGTGGCCCGCGGCCGATCGGGAGATCTTCGGCGACGACTGCGACTGGACCAGCCAGCCGGTGGTAGTCGAGGCGCGCGTCGGTGAGGAGCTCGTCGGCGCGGTCCTGGGCGAGGTCGTCGCCGGCATGGCGCGCCTCCACGACCTGCTGGTGGTCGCGGACCATCAGGGCGCAGGCGTCGGCAGCCGCCTGGTGGAGGCGTTCTGCGACCGCGCCGCCGCCCTCGGCGCGGCCCGTTGCTACCTGCGCTGCCCGGCCACCGAGCGCCACCGCCGCTTCTACGAGCGCCTCGGCTTCTCCCAAGTCGCCCGGCTGCCCCGCTACTACCACGATCACGACTTCCTCGAATACCTTCGCGAGCCCCTGGTCCGAGGCTGATCCACGCAGCCTCGGGAGCTGTTCTAGCACCGGGCTCCGGACCGGGCCACCGGAACGCGCCAAGTTGTGGATAACGAGTGCCGCCCGCTCGAAGCCACCGCGAGGCGCGTTGGCCGGACGCCCGGTGGCCGGGACGCTCCGCCGCCCGCCAGCTCAGGGGACCGGCGCTCCGCCACCCGCCAGCTCACGGGCCGGCGCCTCGCCGCACTTCCGCGAGGATCCCGTCGAGGTCGATGCCGTCCTCCGAGTCCACGCGGGCACGGCGGGGCTCGCCCGGCAGCCAGTTGAAACCCCAACGCCATTCGGACCCGGGAGGGTGTCGCTGAAAGAGGAGGTCGATCATCGGCTGCAGCTCCGCTTCGTCGATCTCGACGCGGTGGTGGCCGCGCATCGGCCGATAGACCGGAGGATCGGCGTCGGGCACGCGAGCTCCGCGCCGCCGCAGCGCATCGAGAATCGCCGCTGGCGAGGCACCGAGATGTCGGAACAGCACCCCCACCAAGCTGTGCTCTTCGTAGACCATGGCGAGGAGCCAATGTTCCGGCTCGGGCGGGCGATGACCCCGCGCCAGCGCAAGACCCTGGGCGCGCCCCTCGAGCTTGTACGCGGCCGGGTTCGGCGACAGGCCACGTTCGGGGGAGTAGTGCTGGACGTTCGGCCCCAGGAGCCCCGTCGGGTCCTGCAAGACGTCGACGACCCTGGCATAGGTGACACCCACGTCCGCCAGCGCCTCCGCCGCCACGGACGGTTCCGCCAGCAGGGCGAGCAGGAAGTGCTCCGTCCCGACCCACCCGTGATCGAGCCGGCGGGCGATGCTGGATGCGCTGCCGAACATGATCGGAATCGTACTGCTTCAGGCGGCCTGACCGGACCGCTCGGAAAAGGGGTGAGCCAGTTTCCACAAGCGGTCAGGGCCTACTTGACACTGCTCGAACTGGTGTTCGAGGCTACGGGACATGGTTCTCACTGCAGGTGCGTACCCGACCACTGAAAGTGGTCAACGCGACCAACGACTCGAAGGGCTCGCCCAGCGGGTCCGGCCGGTGACCCTGGCCCGCGAGCAGCTCCTGCCGGTGCCGGGCGCGCTTGAGCCGTTGTTGCCCGACGGCGGTCTCCGCCGAGGCGGCACGGTGGTGGTCGACGGCTCGCTCGCCCTGGCGTTGGCTCTGGTCGCTGGCGCGTCGGCGGCCGGGTCCTGGGTCGTCGCCGTCGGCATGCCCGACCTCGGGGTGGTCGCCGCGGCCGAGGCGGGCATCGTCCTGGACCGCCTCGCGCTCGTTCCCGGGGTCAGCGCCGCGGTGCTGGGGACCGTGGTGGCGGCACTCCTCGACGCGATCGACGTGGTCCTCGTCCGGCCTCCCGCCCGGCTGCCCGCCGCCGTGGCGCGACGCCTCGCCGCCAGAGCACGGGAGCGCCGGTCCGTGCTGCTCCCGGTCGGCGGCTCCTGGCCCATCGCGCCCGACCTGCGCCTGGCCGTCACCGCGAGCCGGTGGGAAGGTCTCGGCCAGGGCTCCGGACGCCTCGAGGCCCGCAAGGTCGAGGTCGTCGCCGCCGGTCGGGGCGCCGCCGTGCTGGAGCGCCGGGCCACGCTCTGGCTCCCCAGCCCCGACGCCGCCGCGGAGGGCGGCAAGCCGCGGCACGACCGGTACGTGCGCGCCGTGGAGGAGGCGACGGACGGCAGGGTCATCCGGCCGTGGAGAGGAAGGGAGGTGGAGACCATGACCGCATCAAGGGGCCGTCTTCTCCAGCCGGTGTAGCCGATGGAGGAGCGACGTCGATGGCCCGTGTGCTGGCGATCTGGTGCCCTGACTGGCCGGTGGTCGCGGCCGGCGCGCCCGCCACCGAGCCGGTGGCCGTGATGGACGGAGGTCGCGTGCTGGCCTGCTCGGCCGCCGCCCGCGCCGAGGGAGTTCGTCCCGGCCAACGCCGCCGCCAGGCGCAGGAGCGTTGTCCTGAGGTCAGGTTGATCCCGTACGACCCGGATCGTGACGCGCGCGCCTTCGAGCCCGTGCTGGTGGCGGTCGAGTCGCTCACCTCTCGCATCGAGGTGCTGCGCCCTGGTGAGTGCGTCTTCCCCGCCCGAGGAGCCGCCAGGTACCACGGGGGTGAGGTGGCCCTGGCCACCACCATCCTCACCGCCGTCGACCAGGTCCTCGGCGCCCTGTGCCGCTCCCAGGTCGGCATCGCCAACGGCCGGTTCCCCGCCACCCTCGCCGCCCGCCATGCCCCGGGCCGTGGTCCGTCCGCGAGCGCCGACGATGCCGTCGGCCCCGGCTGCGGCCTGGCCGATGGGCCCCGAGGTTCCGGCGCCGCCCTGGCCGATGGGCCCCGAGGCTCCAGCTCCGCCCGTACCGATGGCGCCCTCAACCCGGGCTCGGACCCTGCCGATCGGCAGTTCGCCGCGCGCCGTTGGATCGTTCCGACGGAGACGACCCTCGACTTCCTGGCGGGCTTCCCCGTCGCGGTGCTGGAGCGTCCCGAGCTCACGGACCTGCTCATCCGCCTGGGCCTGTCCACCCTCGGCGACCTGGCGGCCCTGCCACGGGCCGCGATGGCCGCCCGGTTCGGGCCGGAGGGCGTGCGGGCGCACCGGCTGGCCAGCGGCCTGGACGAGCATCCGCGCGCGAGCCGCCGTCCAGCGCCGGACCTCGGCGTGGCGACGGAGCTCGACTCGCCCGCCATGCGGGTCGACGTCGTCGCCTTCGCGGCCAAGGCGCTGGCCGACAAGCTCGTCGACCACCTCGAGCGGCTGGGTCTCGCCTGCACGCGCCTGCGGATCGAGGTCGAGACCGAGCACGGGGAGACGCTGGCCAGGGTGTGGCGGCACGAGCCGCCCGCGCGTCCCTCGCGGCGAGGGGCCGCCACCGACCCGCGTGCCGCGCGGGTCGCCTCCATCGCCGAGCGTGTCCGCTGGCAGCTCGACGGCTGGCTGACCGGCTCGGCGGCCACGCGCCCGACGGGCGCGATCACCCGTCTGGCCCTGATCCCCGACGAGGCGATTGCCGCTCGAGGACGCCAGCTCGGCTTCTGGGGCGAGGAAACCGAGGCCGGCCAGCGAGCCGCTCGCGCGCTGGCTCGCGTCCAGGGGTTGCTCGGGCCGGAGGCCGTCCGGCGCGTCAGCCTCCGAGGAGGCCGTGCCCCGGCCGACCGGGTGGTCAGCGTTGCCGAGGGCGAGCTCCCTGGCACCGGCGACCCGTCCGCCAACGGTCGCCCGAACGCCGGCAAGCGTCCAGGAGCCCATGCCCATGGGATCCCGGAGCCCGGCGCGCCCACCGGCGGTTCAGCGACCCGAGGCGTCTCGAAGGCTCGCGTGCGGGCGGCGGCTCGAAGCGACGCGGCGGCTCGACTGGACGTGCCGCTCCGGGAAGGCGCTGGTCTCCCGGAGGATCCGGGAGCCCGCCACATGAAACGTCGAGAGACCCTGGGTGGCGATGGTCGATCGGATGACGCTGGGAGCACCGTTGCGCGCAGGACGCTCCCAGCCGGAAACGGTCCCCGTCGCCGCCGTCCCCGAGGCGATGGGGGAGCCGGACAGCAGGTCGTCCTGTTTCCAGGGGCTCCCGACTCCCCCGGTTCCGCGGACGACCCAGGGAGCTCGCGCGACGCCGCCAACGCCGTCGGTCCAGCGGGTGGACCGGGCCGTCCCCAAGGCTCCAGCGGACCCATCGAGCCCGATTCGGTCGTTGCGCCAGACGGCCCTCCCCGGATGGAGCCTGCCGCGGCGCAGCCACCGAGAGTGTCCCGTCGCGATCCCAAGGTTCCCCCCTGGCCCGGCAGGATCCCGGAGCCGTCGCCGGCGATCGTGCACCACGAGCCGGTGACGGCCGATGTGCGGGACACCGGCGGGGCGGGCGTATCGGTCAACGGTCGAGGGATGCTGAGCGCCGAGCCCAGTTGGCTCCAGGTCGACGGCGATTGGGCGCGAATCGTGGCATGGGCCGGCCCCTGGCCGGTCGACGAGCGCTGGTGGGACCCGAACGCGCGCCGACGCCTCGCCCGTCTCCAGGTCACGACCCAGAAGGACCTCGCCTACCTGCTGAAGCTGACCGACGGCCGTTGGTGGGTCGAGGCCACCTACGACTGAGGTTTCCCGCGTCCGTCCAGCCGTTTCTCGAGGCGCGGATTCTGTCGCAAGCCTCTGGCTACCCCTGTGGATAGCCGTTTGCCTTCGTTTGCCTCCAGATGCATAATCTCGACTGACTCCGATCGACCGACATGCGAGGTGAGGAAAGATGAGTGAGATCGGCATCCGGGTCACGCCGGAGCAGCTCCGACAGGTCGGCGTCCGTCTCAACGGCGCCGCCGGTGACATCGACGGGGCCCTGCGGCAACTCGCCGCCAACGTCGAACCGCTCGGGACGGATTGGGCCGGCGTCGCGCAGGCCCACTTCCTGGAGCTCTGGGGCGAATGGCAGCGAAGCGCGACGGCGCTGCACACCGCCTTGACCGGCATCGCCCAGCTCACCACCCAGGCCGCCACACGCTACGAGTCCACCGAGCACGGCATCGCCACCAGCTTCGCCCACCAGTAGCGACGGGTGGCATTGCCGAGCGGCGGTTCCCGTTCCGATCTGATCGAGTGCACCGCGCCGGCCAGTCTGGTCGAGCGCGCCAAGCCGGCCGCCGCTGAGTCGGGGCTGCCGCGTCGACCACTGGCTGGGACTGCCGTAGAGGTCGTTTCAAGGTCGGGAGGGTGACCGCCGGGCAAGAGGGCCCTTGGCGGAGGGTGAGACTCGGGCCGCACAATGACCGGTGTGGACTCCGATGTTGTCGTCGTCACCCACCTCTTCCCGCCCGAGCGGGCGTCGGTCCTCCAGTTGCTCTCCTCGCTTGATGCCGGGCAGTGGCAGGCACCCACGGTGTGTCCGGGCTGGTCGGTCAAGGATGTCGCGTTGCACCTGCTGGGCGGCGACATCGACCTGCTCTCCCGACGACGCGACGGCCACCCCGCGACCGACGCGCCCACCCGACCGGCTGGATTCCAGGAGCTGGTGGCATCCCTTACTGGCTGGATGTGGCCCGCCAGTACACCGAGCGGTGGACCCACCAGCAGCAGATCCGCTACGCGGTTGGGGTGCCCGGGTTGAAGGAGCCAGCCTTCATGGCGCCGGTGCTGGCCACCTTCGTGCATGCGCTGCCACGCGCCTTCACCGGCGTGCCAGCGGCGGTGGGGACGACAGTGGAGGTCGTGCTCGCCGGGGAGGCAGGTGGTCGCTGGGTGCTGACCCGCAGCCCGCGCGGCTGGGAGCTCGCGGCAGGCACGGCAGCAGCACCGCGCGCACGAGTGGCGCTGGACGCCGAGACGGCGTGGCGGCTGTGGACCAAAGGAATCAGGCCGGACGCGGCCCAGGCCGCCGTCTCGATCTCGGGTGATCGGGCGCTCGGCCTTCCGGTCCTGGACGCCGTTGCCATCATCGGCTGACGGATGGGCTTCACAACCTCTGGAGCTTGCGGCGCAAGAGCAGCGCGCAGGCCAGATGCAGGAGGCCAGCAGGATGTCAGCGCGGCGCTCGTAATGAACCGTCAGGCGCCGGTCGGCCGGCAGCCAGGCCAGCGACCGCTCCATCTTCCAGCGATGGTGGCCCAGCCGGGTGCTGGATTCCACCCCGCGCCGCGCTCGCACGCTCACGTTGTCGACCGCCGCCCGCGACTATCCACCACACCTGACGTTGTGAAACCGGCGCTTGGCTCCCTTACCGGTGGAAGGCTCGGCGGCGGGGGAGGGTGCGGTGCAGGCGACGGGGCCGCGCGGTGGCGCCGGCGGGCGCGGCTGCGGTGGTGGCCGCCAGGGGAGCGTGCGCGCTCCGGCGGGCCGGGGCGGGGCTGTTCGAGTTCGCGCCGACGGACCAGACGCCGCCGTGGCCGGCGTAGCATTGGAAGCGGACGACGATGCCCTCGGAGGTGTTCCGGACCGCAACGATGTTGGCTGGACCGAGAAGGAGGACGGAGCCGCACTGCTCGCAGTACACCGAGAACATTGGTCTTCTCCGAGTTCACGCCTCGCTCCGCGAGGCTGGGATGGCGGGCCGGGTCGAGTGGCTGGCAGATCGCCCAGACGCTTCTCTCCCAGGGTTCCAGGGCTGGCCTATAAGAACAAATCCAGTTATGATCGATTTCGATCATGACTGCTAATGATTGGGCCTCGATCGAGCTCCGCCACCTGCTCGCGTTGCGGGCGGTCGCACGCACGGGATCGTTCAGTCGCGCGGCGGAGGAACTGGGCTACACGCAGTCGGCGATCAGCCAGCAGATCGCCATGCTGGAACGGTTCGTCGGGCTCCCGCTGTTCGAGCGGCGAGGCGGGCGCCGGCAGGTGATCCTCAGCGAAGCGGGCAAGCTGCTGCTCCGCCACGCCGGCGCGGTGATCGACCGCTTCCAGTCGGCCAAGGCCGACCTCGCGGCCTTCGCGGAAGGCGCCAAGGGAACGCTGCGCATCGGCGCGTACGAGAGCGTCAGCGCACGGATCCTGCCGGCGATCCTCGGGGTGTTCGCGGCCAAGTGGCCAAAGGTCGATATCGACCTCAGGGACTCGTCGGATGACGAGCTGCTCCCCCTGCTCGAGGGCGGCGAGCTCGACCTCGCGTTCGTGATGGACACCGAGGCGCTGAGCGACGGGTTCAAGACGACGGAGTTGCTGCAGGATCCCTACGTCGTGCTGCTTCCAGCCGGCTCGCCACTGGCGGAGCAGGACACCGTCCCGCTCGAGGACCTCGCCGAAAGCCGCTTCGTCGCGCAGAGCACGATGACCTGTCAGCTGTATCTCGAGACGTCGCTGCGGCGGGTCGGCTTCGAGCCCGACATCGCGCTGCGGTCGAGCGACAACGCCACGGTTCAGGGCCTGGTCGCCGCCGGCCTCGGTGTGGCGATCGTCCCGCTGCTCACGGTGGACGAGAACGATCCAAAGGTGGCCGTCCGGCAGTTCGACCCGCCGATCCCGCCGCGGACGATCGTCATCGCCAACCACCCGGACCGCTACCTGTCGCCGGCGGCCGAGGCGTTCCTCGACACCGCCCGCCAGGTCGGCGCCGAACTGGGCGGCTGGCGCTAGCGCCGCCGAGCTGTGGCGCGGGATCGCGGCGCCGGCGCGGATGACAGTGATCGATGCCGGATCACGGCCGGAACTTGCGCCGCATGGGTGCGCAATTCGGGTCCACAACGGCACCACGCAGGCCTTCGGCATTCCGTAGTTCTGCGGACGAATTTGGCGCGATAGTCGCGAAGTGCGCGGGGAAATCTTCAATTTATGGGCTGGTTGCGTGTTCGGCCTGAGATAGGGACGGAATGCGCTGTTGCCTGCGGCGAACACATGTTCGACCATGTGCGCCATGAGTTGGCGGAATCCTCCAATTCCTTGGGCGGAATTCGCCCGGCTGGCAAATGGCAGCAGCTTGCGGTCGCGGACCCCGACCATCGCCACCGAGGTCGGCCGGGCTCGGCAATCCAAGCGGACCCCCGAGCATCAGCCCGAACCGGCGCCCGAGCGCCAACCCGAACGGGCCCCCGGGCGGCGGCGGCCGGTGGCTCGGAGGGTCTCGCGGGCGCTGGCGTTTCCCTATGCCGAGCTGCACTGCCACTCGAACGCGAGCTTCCTGGACGGCGCCTCGCCTCCTGAGGAGCTGGTCGAGGAGGCGGTCCGCCTCGGCTTGGAGGCGCTCGCGCTCACCGACCGGGACGGCATGTACGGGGTGGTCCGCTTCGCGGAGGCGGCCAAGGCGCTCGGCATGCGCACGGTGTTCGGCGCCGAGCTCACCCTTGGCCTCGAGAGCGCCCGCCCGACCATGCTCGACCCGGACCCCTCTGGAGACCACCTGCTGGTGCTCGTCCGCGATCCGGAGGGCTACGCCCGCCTCTGTCGGGCCATCTCGACGGCGCAGCTGGCCGGGTCCAAGGGGGCGCCGCGCTCGAACCTGGAGCTGCTGGCCGGCTTGCACGGCGGCCACTGGCTGGTCCTCACCGGCTGCCGCAAGGGGGCGGTGCCCCGCGCGTTGGTCGAGCGCGGGCCAACGGCGGCCGCGTATCAGCTCGACCTCCTGATCGAGACGTTCGGCCGCGAGAACGTGCTGGTCGAGATCTGGGACCACGGCGACCCGCTGGACTCGACGCGCAACGACGCCCTGGTCCGGATCGCGGCCGGGCGCGGGATCGACGCGATGGCCACCAACAACGTCCACTACGCCGTCCCGCGCCGCCGGCGGCTGGCCACGGCGCTGGCCGCGGTCCGCGCCCGCCGCTCGCTCCACGAGCTGGACGGCTGGCTGCCCGCCTCGGCCAGCGCGCACCTGCGCTCGGGATTCGAGCAGGCCAGCCGCCTGGCCCGCTATCCAGGGACGGTGGAGCGGGCGGCCGTGCTCGGCCGTGAGCTGGCCTTCGACCTCCAGCTGATCGCCCCGAAGCTGCCGGACTTTCCGGTCCCCACAGGCCACACCGAGATGAGCTGGCTGCGGCATCTCGCCGAGCAGGGAGCGATCCGCCGGTACGGCCCGCGCGGCGCGAAGCGGGTGGAGGGCGCCTGGCGGCAGATCGACTACGAGCTCGACATGATCGAGGACCTCGGCTACGCGGGCTACTTCCTGATCGTCTGGGACATCGTGCGGTTCTGCGAGCGCGCCGACATCTACTGCCAGGGCCGTGGCTCAGCGGCCAACTCGGCCGTCTGCTACGCCATCGGCATCACCAAGGCCGACGCCGTCTCGCTCGGCCTGCTGTTCGAACGATTCCTCTCGCCGGAGCGCGACGGGCCGCCCGACATCGACCTCGACATCGAGGCGGGCCGGCGCGAAGAGGCGATTCAGTACGTCTACCAGCGCTACGGCAGGGACCGCGCGGCGCAGGTCGCCAACGTGATCACCTACCAGCCGCGCTCCGCCGTGCGCGACATGGGCCGGGCGCTCGGCTACGACCCCGGCCAGCTCGACGCCTGGGCCAAGCAGATCGAGATCTGGGGCCCGGGCGGCGGCAGGGACGACGTCCACGAGTCTCCTGGGGACCGGCCCGGGCCCAAGGTCGGCCCGCCGGCCGGGCGGCTCGGCGAGGCCGACGACCACGACGTGCCCGCCGCCGTCATGGAGCTCGCCGCCGAGGTCCAGGGATTCCCGCGGCACCTCGGCATCCACTCGGGCGGGATGGTCATCTGCGACCGGCCGGTGCTGGAGGTCTGCCCGGTCGAGTGGGCGACCATGAAGGACCGCAGCGTGTTGCAGTGGGACAAGGACGACTGCGCGGCGATCGGGCTGGTGAAGTTCGACCTGCTCGGGCTCGGCATGCTCTCGGCGCTGCACGCGGCGGTCGACCTGATCCGCGAGCATCAGGGCGTGGAGATCGACCTGGCCGAGCTGCCGCAGGAGCCGGCCGTCTACGAGATGCTCCAGGCGGCCGATTCGGTCGGCGTCTTCCAGGTCGAGAGCCGCGCGCAGATGGCCACCCTGCCGCGTCTGCGGCCGCGGACGTTCTACGACCTCGTGGTCGAGGTGGCGCTGATCCGGCCCGGCCCGATCCAGGGCGGCTCGGTGCACCCGTACATCCGCCGTCGCAACGGCTCGGAGAGGGTGACCTACCTGCACCCGCTGCTGGAGCGGTCGCTCTCCAAGACGTTGGGGGTGCCGCTGTTCCAGGAGCAGCTCATGCAGATGGCGGTCGACGTGGCCGGCTTCACCGCCGCCGAGGCCGACCAACTCCGCCAGGCGATGAGCGCCAAGCGCTCGGCCGAGCGGATGGAGCGGCTGCGCGAGCGCCTCTACCAGGGGATGGCGGAGCGCGGCGTGACCGGCGAGGTCGCCAACCAGCTCTATGAGCAGCTCGCCGCCTTCGCCAACTTCGGGTTCCCCGAGAGCCACGCCGTCTCATTCGCCTACCTGGTCTATTCGAGCGCGTGGCTGAAGCTCCACTACCCGGAGGCGTTCCTGGCCGCGTTGCTGAACTCGCAGCCGATGGGGTTCTACGCGCCGCGGACGCTGGTCGCCGACGCCCGCCGCCACAGCGTGGTCGTCCGCGGCCCCGACCTCCACGCAAGCGACGCCCTCGCCACCCTCGAACCACTCGACGGTCCGGAGGAGGAAGGGAAGGGCCCGACGGAGGAGCAGGGGGAAGGGTCTCTTGGCCCAGGGAAGGACCCGGCGGAGCGGCGGGAAGGGACTCGCAGCCCAAGGAAGGGCTCGGCGCGTGAGCGGCGGGAGGAGGTTCCCGGCCCCGGTGCCGCGGCTTCGGCGAAACCGGCTCCGGTGGCGGTGCGGGTGGGGTTGTCGTCGGTGCGGGGGATCGGGGACGAGCTGGCGGAGCGGATCGCGGCGGGGCGGCCGTACGACTCGATGGCGGACCTGGTCCACCGGATCGGGTTGAGTGAGGCGCAGGTCGAGGCGCTGGCGACGGCGGGAGCGTTCGGCTGCTTCGGGCTGGAGCGCCGCGAGGCGCTCTGGGCGGCCGGGGCGGTGGCGCAGGCGCGGGCGGACCGGCTGCCGGGAGCGGTGGTCGGCGCCGAGGCGCCCCGGCTTCCCGGCATGAGCCCGGTCGAGCTCAGCGCCGCCGACCTGTGGGCGACCGGCCTGTCGGCCACCGGCCACCCCGTCGAGTTCCTCCGCGAGCGGCTCGACGCGCTCGGCGCGGTGTCGTCCGACGGGCTGGCCGCGGTCGAGCCGGGCGCGCGGGTGCTGGTCGGCGGGATCGTGACCCACCGCCAGCGTCCGGCCACCGCCGGCGGCACGACCTTCCTGAGCCTCGAGGACGAGACCGGCATCGTCAACGTGATCTGCTCGCCCGGCGTGTGGGCCCGCTACCGCCGCGCGGCCAGGACCTCGGTCGCCCTGCTGGCCCGCGGCCGCCTCGAACGGGCCGAGGGCGTCACCAACGTGATCGCCGAGCAGCTCCACCAGTTCAGGACCGACTTCGTCATCCGCTCACGCGACTTCCACTGAACGCCGGCCGGTGAAGGCCGGTGGGAACGAGGCGGCCCGGCGCGCCCCGCGCCGACCGCCGGGCCGGCGCGCTAACCCGGCGGCGTGGGGCGGTGGAGGAGGTGGCACAGGGCGGGTTCCAGCTCGGGGTGCTGGAAGGTGTAGCCGCTCGCCTCGGTGGCGGCGGGGTGGACGCGGTCGCTGGAGAGCAGCAGCTCGTCGGCGAGCCGACCGACCAGCAGCCGGGGCGCGAAGCCCGGCACGGGCACCAGCGCCGGGCGGCCGAGGACCCGGGCGAGGGTGGCGGTGTACTCGGCGTTGGTCACCGGGTTCGGGGCGGTGGCGTTCAGCGGACCGCTGGCGGCGCCGCTGACCACGGCGTGACGGTAGATGCCGACCACGTCGTCCAGCGTCACCCAGCTCCACCACTGCCGGCCCGAGCCGAGCCGGCCGCCGAGCCCGAGCCTGAACAGCGGCGCCTGCAACTGGAGCGCGCCGCCGCGCGGCGTCTGGACGAAGCCGGTGCGGACGTGGACCGTGCGGATCCCGGCGGCCCGCGCCGGATCGGCGGCCGCCTCCCACGCTCGGCAGACCTCGGACATGAACAGCCCCTCGCCCCCTGGGCTGGTCTCGGTCAGCAGCTCGTCGCCACGGTCGCCGTAATAGTGGATCCCCGAGGCGGTCACCAGCACCCGCGGGCCGTCCGGCAGGCCCGCCATGGTGTCAGCGAGCAGCCGGGTCCCCCGCACGCGGCTGGCCAGGATCTCCCGCTTGACCTTGGCGGTCCAGCGCAGGCTGGCGATGGGCCTGCCGGCCAGGTGCACCACCGCGTCGGCCTTGGCCAGCGCCTCCGCGTCGATGGTGCCGCCCGCCGGGTCCCAGCGGGCGGCACCCGGTCCGGGACTCGGCGAGCGGGTGAGACGGAGCACCTCATGACCGTCGCCGGCCAGGCTGGAGACCAGCGCCGACCCGATCATGCCGGTGGAACCGGTGACCGCTACCAGCATCCTGGGACTCTACTCAAGAACCCTCCTTGCGGGCGGGTGTCTGGCCGCCCGTGCCGGAAGTGTTGCCCTTGGCCGTCCCGTTGGTCTCGACGCTGCCGTTGCCCTTGCCGCCGAGGATGCCGCGCGCGAGCTGGAGCCCGGCCACGCCCTGGCTCAACGCCTGGGCGAGCGCCTCGGACAGCCCCTGCGCCCCGTTGAGGACGATCATCTGGTCGACCGCGCCGAACGGCTTGGCCGCGGCCTCCACGATCGCCGGCCAGTTCTCGGCGAGCTGCTGGCCGATGACCGCGTCCTGGTTCTGGGCGAGCGCGTCGGCGCGCGCCTTGATGGCGTCCGCCTCGGCCAGGCCGCGCGCCCGCGCGGCGTCGGCCTCGGCGCGACCCTTGGCCGCGGTCGCGGCGGCCTCGCCCTCGCCGACCTGCTTGGCGGCCTCGGCGTTGGCGGATGCCTCGAGGCGGACCCGCTCGGCCCCGGCCTGCGCCTCGAGCCGGACCCGCTGCGAGTTGCCCGCGGCCTGGAGCTCGACCTCCTGCCGCTCGGCCTCGGCGCCGGCGATGCGGGCGTCGCGCTCGGCCTTGGCCAGCGTGGTCCGCTCGTAGGCCTTGGCGTCGGCCGGCTTGCGGACGGTCGCCTGGAGCCGCTGCTCCTCGCGGTGGGCCTCCAACTCGGCGACCCTGGTCTCCTGGACGACCACCTCCTGGCGGGCGCTGGCGTCCGCGAGCGGTCCGGACTGCTTGGCCTCGGCGGCGGCCCGGTCGACCTGCGCCTGGTAGCCGGCCTGCTTGATCTGGCTGTCGCGGCGGGCCTCGGCCTTGAGCGCCTCGGCCTGCTGCTCGGCCTGGGTCGCCTCGCGGTCGGCGTGCGCCTGCGCGATGCGCGCCTCGCGCGAGACGGCCGCCGCGTGGGGCAGCGCCAGGTTCTTGATGTAGCCGGTGGGGTCGTGGATCTCCTGGATCTGGAGGGAGTCCACGATCAGGCCGAGCTTCTCCATCTCGGTCCCTGAGGACTCGCGGGTGAGCGAGGTGAGCTTCTCGCGGTCGCGGATCATCTCCTCGACGGTCATGTTGCCGACGATCGCCCGCAGGTGCCCGGCGAACACGTTGTGGACCCGGGCGTCCATCTGGTTCTGCTGGTCGAGGAAGCGGCGGGCGGCGTTGGCGATCGAGACGTAGTCGTCGCCGACCTTGAAGATCACCACGCCCTGGATCGCCAGCGGGATGCCCTGGGTGCTCACGCAGTCGATGGCGAGCTGGGCCTCGCGCAGGTCGAGCGAGAGGCGGCGCACGGTCTGGATGCCGGGCAGGACCAGCGTGCCCTTGCCGGTGACGATCTTGAAGCCGAGGCTCTCGCCGACGCCCTCGACCTCGGCGTGCTGCCGCAACCCCGAGATGACCAGCGCCTCGTTCGGCTCGGCCACACGCCACATCAGACGGAACAGGACGAACAGCAGCAGGAGAACGACCAGCGCGCCCCCGGCGATGATGATGGGGTCCATGACGAGACCAGCCTCCAAGCCCCTAGATCGGGCTCACGACAACGGTCCGCGGGGGGAAGTACTCGACGACCACGACGCGCCGTCCGGGCTCGATGGTGTCCTCGCTGTCGGCGGAGTAGGCGTGGAACGCCTCGCTGCCGCCGCGGATCGCGACCATGACCTCACCGATCCGGCCGGGTGCGATGGTGCCGGTGACCCGCCCAACCCGTCCGACCATCTGGTCTGCGGACAACCGGTCCTCGTCTCCCCCGCGTCTGATGGATGCTTCGCGCGCGCAGCCACATGATGAACCATCCTCGAGCCGAGATCTTCTTCAATGGCCCAAGTTGTGGACAATCGTCAGGCGAATGACAACGCGACAGAGCGACGATCGGCACGAAGACCCCTGGGACCCCGTTCGGTACGAGCGATTCGCGGCCGAGCGCAACGCCCCCTATTTCGACCTGCTCGCGCTCGTCCGGCCGATCCCCGGCGGACGTGCCGTCGACCTCGGCTGCGGCACCGGCGCGCTGACCGTCGAGCTGCACCGGCGGACCCGCGCCGCCGAGACGCTCGGGCTCGACAGCTCCGCCGCCATGCTGGAGCGGGCCGGTGCGCTCGCCGGGGGCGGGCTGCGCTTCGCCCAGGGCGACATCGCCGAGTTCGGCGCGGGGGAGACCGGCGGGCGCTGGGACCTGATCTTCTCCAACGCGGCACTCCAGTGGGTGCCGGACCATCCGCGGCTGCTGGAGCGCCTCAGCGCCCGCCTGAGCGCCGGAGGCCAGCTGGCGGTGCAGGTCCCGGGCAACCACGACCACGTCTCGCACCTGGTCGCCGCGGAGCTGGCCGCGGAGGAGCCGTTCCGCGCCGCGATGGATGGCTACCAGCGGATCAGCCCGGTTCAGGCGCCGGAGCGCTATGCGGAGCTGCTGGAGCGGCTGGGCTTCGTCGAGCAGCACGTGCGGCTGCAGATCTACCCGCACCACCTCGCCGGGCCGGAGCAGGTGATCGAGTGGAGCCGCGGGACGCTGCTGACCGACTACCAGCGCCGCATGCCGCCGGAGCTGTTCGAACGGTTCCTGGCCGCCTACAGCCGCCGCCTGCTGCCCCGGCTCGACCAGCGCAGGCCGTACTTCTATCCGTTCAAGCGGATCCTTCTATGGGCCTGCGGCCCGGCGAATCGGGCAGCTCCTTGGTCCTGATGTCGACCCCGCCCATGAACGCGACGCCGCGCACCCGCAGCACCGGCGAGTCCGGCCCAAGCAGGTCGTTGCGCGCGCGGTTGTCCCAGCCGCCCATGAAGCCGAAGCCACTGGACTCGACGCGGATTCCCGGCGGCACGATGATCTCGATCCCGCCCATGATCGCCACCGCGGTGATGGTGGTGACCTGCGCGCTCAGGATCGCGCCGCGCAGGTCGAGCTGCACGCCGCCCATCAGCGCGAACGCGGTCGAGTCGGGCGGCACCCGCCACGGGCCCTTGCGGTCGACGCCGCTCATGATCGCGATCGAGAGCCGGTTGCCGCCCGGTCCGGGCCGCACCACCGGCACCCCGGTGTGGGGGTGGTACGCCTGCGCCCCCTGGTGGTAGCTGGTCGGCAGGTCGTCGAACAGCCGCTCGAGCTGGCCGATGGTCCTGGCCTGCAGCGCGCTGCTGGAGCGCTCGTCGAATTCCTCCTGGTCGAGGCGGCCCTCGACGTAGGCGGCGCGCAGCCGGTCGATCGCCTGGTTGCGCTCGGCGTCCGAGGCGCGCGGGGTGGTGTCCGGCGCCGGCGCGCGCGGCGCCCGCTCGGCCGGGGGCTGCGCGGCCGGCTCTCTGGGCTGCTCGGCGGGAGGGTTGCCCTCTGGCGGCATCTGGTCGGCTCCTCAAGGTCGCTGGCTCCGGCCATTCTGGCGAAGACCGCCGGAGCTGCAAACCTCGGTGCCTCGTCAGTACCGCTGGTCGTGCGGGCAGTAGGTGGTGCCGCGGCCACCGAGCCAGATCTTCTTCAGGGGTCTGCCGCAGCGCGGGCAGGGCTGTCCGGCCTGGCCGTAGGCGATCAGGAAGGTGGCGTTGCGCCCGCTCTCGCCGTTCACCATGCGGTAGTCGCGGAAGGTGGTGCCCTCGCGGTCGATCGCCTGCGTGAGGACCTGGCGGATGGCCGCGTGCAGGGCCAGCGCCCGGTTGCGGCCGACGCGCCGGGAGGCCGGGTGGATGCGCGCCAGCCAGAGCGCCTCGTCGGCGTAGATGTTGCCGACGCCCGCCACCGGCCGCTGGCTGAGCAGGTAGGGCTTGATCGGGGCGCGGGTCAGCGCCAGCCGGCGGACGAAGCGCTCCGGGTCGAACTCGTCGGACAGCGGCTCGGGGCCGAGCTTGGCCAGGGTGGGCAGCGCCTCGTAGTGGCCAGCCGGCACCACCGCCAGGCCGCCGAAGCGCCGCACGTCGCGGAAGACCAGCTCGCGGCCGTCGTCCAGGCCGAGGCGGGCGCGCGTGTAGGCGTCCGCCGGTCCGAAGTGCAGCACCCCGGTCATGCCGAGGTGCAGGATCAGCTCGAGGTCGCCGTCGAGCAGGCAGATCAGGAACTTGCCGCGCCGGCCGACGTCGAGCACGGTGTGGCCGACCAGCCGCTCCGGGTCCAGGAAGCGGCGCTGCACGTCGGTCCAGACCTTGACGATCTGGTGTCCGCGCAGCTCGGGTTCGAGCTGGCGCCGGACGGACTCGACCTCGGGGAGCTCGGGCATGCCATGAGCGTACCGCCAGGCCCGACAACCGGATGCGGCCGCTACCCCGAGATCTCCTTGGCCACCTTGGCGAGGTCCTCGACCAGGCCGCGGTAGGCGTCCGCGCGGGCCTCGTCGTCCGGGGCGCGCAGCACCGACGAGGGGTGGACGGTGGCCAGCACGCGTGGGGCGAGCTCCGAGGAGACGAACTGCCCGCGCTGGCGGGTGACGCGGAAGGCGCTGCCGAGCAGGGCCTGCGCGGCGGTCGCCCCGAGGCACACCAGCACACGGGGCTTGACGACCGCAAGCTCCGCGTCGAGCCACGGCCGGCAGGCGCGGATCTCCTCCGCGTTGGGCTTCTTGTGCAGGCGCAGCTTGCCGCGCCGCGTCCACTTGAAGTGCTTGACGGCGTTGGTCACGTAGACCTGCCGCCGGTCGATGCCCGCCTCCTCGAGCGCCCGGTCCAGCAGCTTGCCGGCCGGGCCGGCGAAGGGCCTGCCGGTCCGGTCCTCCACGTCACCGGGCTGCTCGCCGACCAGGACGACCTCAGCGTTCGCCCGTCCCTCGCCGAAGACCGTCTGGGTCGCGTCCCGGTACAGGCCGCAGCCCTGGCAGCCCGTCGCGCGCTCGCGCAGCGTCTTCAGGGTCGGGTGATCGGGGATCAGCTCCTGGACGGGGGACGGCGGGCTGGCCGGCATCTCGCGCCACCTCGGATCGGTTCCGACGATCGGGTCGCCTGGATGCCTACCACTACGCCGGTTGCGGAAACCCGGCCCCGACTCCCACCGCGGTCAGTCGTCCCCGGACCGCGACCGGTCGCCTGTCCTGGAGATCTTGGCCGGATGCGGGCTGACGAAGCGTCCCTCCAGGCCCGAGGTCAACAGCAGGATCGCCAGCAGAGCGACCGGGAACAACGCCACGACGCCGAGCATGAGCAACGACAATGTGGATCCTCCTCGCTCGCCGCGCCCCAGAACAGCGTGCCCTGTGACGCTAGGGAAGAAGTGCACGCGGATGCGGCTAGTGTTAGCGAGTATCGGCGCGGTCATGCACACCCCTCAGCGTCGTTATCCGATTGTGTCCAAGGTGGTGCCGAGGCGTGCCGGATGTCGGCGTGCCAACGGTTCGCCACCCGCCCGGTCGGTAGGGCCGCTCTGCTATCGTCGCGCCATGCCCGGCTTCGACCTCCACACCCACTCGACCTGCTCGGACGGAACCCTGCGCCCGAGCGAGGTCGTCGACCTGGCGCTGCGGCGTGACCTCGCCGGCATCGCGCTGACCGACCACGACACCACCGCCGGGCTGGACGAGGCTCGCGGGGCCGCCCGGGACCGCGGCCTGGCGGTGCTCACCGGCTGCGAGCTCTCGGCGGAGCACGAGGGCCAGCCGGTCCACGTGCTCGGCTACGCCTTCGACCCGGCGGAGCCGGACTTCCGCGCCAAGCGCGAGTGGATCCGCGAGGGCCGGGTCGGCCGCGCCGAGCGGATGGTCCGGCGCATGCGCGAGCTCGGCGCCGACGTGCGCTTCGAGCGGGTGCTCGAGCTGGCGGGAAGCGCCTCGGTCGGCCGCCCGCACATCGCCCGCGCCATGGTCGAGGCCGGCGTGGTGCCCGACGTCGCCGGCGCCTTCTCCCAGGAGTGGATCGGCACCGGCGGCCGCGCCTACGTCCCCAAGGTGGCGGTGACGCCGGTCGAGGCGGTCGAGCTGATCCGTGGGGCCGGCGGAGTGGTGGTGCTGGCGCACCCGTCGATCCACGCCGGCGCCAAGGCGGTGCCCGAGCCGGTCATCCGCGCGATGGCCGCGGCGGGCATGGCCGGGCTGGAGGTCGACCACCCCGACCAGCCGGAGGAGGACCGCGCGCACTGGCGCGAGCTCGCCGCCGAGCTTGGGCTGGAGCCCACCGGCTCGTCGGACTGCCACGGCGCGCTCTACGGCTACCGTATGGGCGTCTGCCGCACGCCCGAGCCGGTGCTCGAGCGGCTGCTGGCCCGCGCCGGCTGAGCCCGGCCGGCCGGGTCCCGACTCGGGCGGTCTGGTCCAAAGGTCGCAGGGGGAGCGTAGCCTCGGCTCATGCGCACGAACGACTCCGCCCAGCAGAGCCTTCCTGGGATCGACTCGAGCCCGGTCACCTATCTCAGCCCGTCGGCGCTGGACCGCTACCAGCACTGCCCGCGGCTGTACCGCTTCCTCTACGTCGACGGGATGTGGAACCGCTCGCGCGTCACCGCCACCCAGTCCTTCGGGACCAGCATCCACGCGGTCATGCGGGAGTTCTTCCGCATGCCGGTCGCCCGCCGCAGCCTCGACCGGCTGCTGGGACTGCTGCGCGACTGCTGGGTCCGCGAGGGCTACCGCAACCGCGAGGAGCTCCAGAGCGAGCGGGAGCGCGCGACCGAGGCGCTCAAGGAGTGGTACCAGCGCGCCGACGTCGAGGCGGTCCCGTACGCCACCGAGGTGGATCTCCAGGCGAACTGGGGTGAGGTCGTGCTCAAGGGCCGGCTGGACCGGGTCGACACCGACCGCGACGGCGGCCTGGTGGTGGTCGACTACAAGACCGGCCGGCGGCCGGTCAGCCAGGCGTCGGCCGACGCGGACCCGGCGCTGACCATCTACGCCGCCTTGGCGGAGCGGCGGCTGCACCGGCCGGTCAACCGCCTGGTGCTCGACTATGTGGTCGCCGGGACCAGGGTCGAGACCGAGCGGCCGCCGGAGGTGCTCGCCGAGCGCCTCGGCGAGGTGCTGGAGGAGGCCGCCAGGCTGCGGGCAGATCGCGTGTTCGTGCCACGCACCGGGCCGTGGTGCTCGGCGTGCGACCTGCTCGGGGCGTGTCCCGACGGGCAGCGGGAGATCAGTCCCGGATGAGCTGAGTTGGACTCATCGCGTCGGCTCGTGTACAGAAGAGGTGGCGCCTTCCCTTGGGACGGGCTGCCGAAGTCGGAAGCGGGGGAGAGTCTTCTTGGAGGAACCGACGCTGGCCCGGAGAACGGGTCCCGCGGCGCACCTGCTCCTGCCGTGCAGGAGCGAGTCGGTGCACACCGTGCGGGCGCTGCTCCATCGCGACCTGGAACGCTGGCAGGTGTCCGAGGAGATCGCCGACGCCGTGCAGCTCGCGATCGCCGAGGCGGTCACCAACGCGGTGGTGAACGGGTCGTGGGGGCAGCGTGAACCGGTGCTGATGGTGCGGTGGTCCCTGGTGGACGGGCTGTTCACCTTCTCGGTGCAGGACCGCGGGCCGGGACTCGACAACTCCCGCCTGGCGATGTCGCGCCGCGCCCATCCCTCCCAGCACCGGGGCCGCGGGCTCTACGTCATGCAGGCCGTGATGGATCGCGTGGTGGTCGATTCCAGCCTGACCGGCACACGCATCCTGCTCGAGAAGACGCTGGAAGCGCCCGCGGCCGGCTGATCAGGGATCGGCGAGCCAACTGCCGGGCCGGCGGCCGCCGCCGCCTCCCGTCCGGCGGCGACCTCCCAGCTGACCGGCTGCTGGAGCGATCGCTACTGGGCTTCGCCCGGCTGCGCGTCCTGCATTGCGGGCCACATCCGCAGCTCTTCCGCGAGCGCCCGGATCTCGTTGTCCGGGTAACGGCGGTGGCCTCCAAGGGTCCGCAGGAAGGGCAGCTTGCCTTCCTGGGCCCAGCGGGAGACTGTCTTCGGAGACACGTGAAGTAGGCCGGCTACCTCGGAGGTTCGGAGATAGGTCGGCCGACTCGTGCGGCTCATTGGTCGACACCCCTTCGGCGGTTGCGTCCCGGCACGGGACTGCTGTTGTCCCAATAGGGACACTATCCGCTTCCAGCAAAATTGCAGAATAAGTGGTTCTACCTAGGAAACCTCGAACCAGCCGTATGCCCCAGTGCTCACGATTCATCGGTTTCCGCAGGCCAGAGCAAGCAATTCAGAACGACGCGCACGGAAGCGAACGATCCGGGTGCATTACGAAATAGTGCTGAGAGAGGAAGTTCGGCCAGACGGAGCCGTCCGACCGCGCCGCGTTCCGGGGCGCGGGTACCCTTCCTGAGCCGAGAGGAGGGCCGCCACCCATGACCTGCTTCACCTGCCGGACCTGCGCCGTCCAGTACGCCGACAGTCCGCAACCCCCCGAGCGCTGCCCGATCTGCGAGGACGAGCGCCAGTACGTCGGCTGGCAGGGCCAGCGTTGGACCACCATCGAGGAGCTCGCCGCCGAAGGGCTCCAGTCCGAGGTGCGCGAGCTGGAGCCGGGGCTCACCGGCATCGGCACGACCCCGTCGCTGGCGATCGGCCAGCGGGCGCTGCTGGTCCAGACCGACGGCGGCAACGTGCTGTGGGACTGCCCCGGCTTCCTCGACGACGCGGCCATCCAGCGGGTCCGCGAGCTCGGCGGGCTGGCCGGCATCTCCGCCTCGCACCCGCACTTCTACGGCTGCATGGTCGAGTGGAGCCACGCCTTCGACGCCCCGGTCTGGGTGCCGCGCGCGGACGAGCGCTGGCTCATGCGCCCCGACCCGAACGTGCGCCTCTGGGAGGGACGCCAGGAGATCGTCCCGGGCGTCGCCCTCGTCCAGTGCGGTGGCCATTTCGAGGGCTCCGCGGTGCTGCACTGGGCCGGCGGCGCGGAGGGCCGCGGTGCGCTGCTGGTCGGCGACACCGTCACCGTGGTCAACGACCGGCGCTTCGTCTCCTTCATGCGCAGCTACCCCAACCTCATCCCGCTGCCCGCCGCCGAGGTGGACCGGATCGCCCGGACCCTGGAGCCGCTCGAGTTCGACCGCATCTACGGCGGCTGGTGGGACCGGGACGTGCGCCAGGGCGCCCACGACGCCGTGCGCGCCTCGGCCCGCCGCTACATCGCCTGGGTCGAGCGCATGCAGAGCCCGTAGCGGGCTCAGCCCCGCTCGACCGGGTCGATCCGGGCCTCGACCAGCTCGCCGTGCTCGATCCGGAGCAGTCCCGTGGTCCCGCTCGGCTGGCGCCGCCGGTCGGTGGGGGAGCCGGGGTTGAAGATCCGCAGGCCGTCGCCTGTCGAGTCGAGCGGGATGTGCGAGTGGCCGAAGACCACCAGATCCGCCTCGGGGAAGCGGCGCCGCATCCGCCGCGAGCGCCCCGCGGCCGGACCGGCGTCGTGGATCATGGCCACGCGCAGGCCGTCAAGGTCCAGCTGGAGCGTGTCCGGCGCGCCCCACTCGGCGACGTCGGCGGTGTCGTTGTTGCCGAGCACCACCCGGACCGGCGCGAAGGCGCCCAGCTCGTCGAGCACGAAGGCGCGGCAGACGTCGCCCGCGTGCAGGATCAGGTCCACGCCCTCCAGGCGCCTGGCCACCGCCGGGGGACAGCGCTTCCAGAAGCGCGGGGCGTGGGTGTCGGACAGCACCGCGACGCGCATCCGCCCATGATTCAGGACCGCTGCTCGTCGAGCCAGCGCGCGATGATCGCGCCGACCTCCGGGCCCGCGTCCTCCTGGAGATAGTGACCGGCGTTCCCGATCGGTCGCGGTGCCGGCCAGTCCAGCGCCTGGGCGAGCGCCTCGCCCGCCGCCAGGGGCAGCGCGCGGTCCTCTTGCCCCCAAAGCAGCAGCACCGGCCGCCGGTCGTCGACCAGCGCCGCGAAGGTCCGCCCGCCGGCGGCGGCTCCCGGGGCATCCGGCGTCAACGGGATCAGCCTGGGGAAGACCTTCGCGCCCGCCTTCGCCTCCCGCTCCGGGAACGGCGCCTCGTAGGCCGCCACCACCTCGTCGCCCGGGTCGCGCGCGCAGCCCCGGCGCACCAGGAAGCCGATCGGCAGGTCGTCGCTGCGGGCCACGAAGTCGGCGAACCGGTGCCAGGCCTCGCTCATCGTCTGGTGGCCGGTGAACACGCCGGTGTCCATCGCCACCATCCGCGCGACCCGGTCCGGGTGCTCCACGGCCACCCGCAGCCCGATCGGCCCGCCCCAGTCGTGCAGCACCAGGGTCACGTCACGAAGGTCGAGGTCCTCCAGCAGCGAGGCGATCCCCTCGGTGTGCCGGTCGTAGCTGTACCAGCGCGGGTCGGTCGGCTTGTCGGACCGCCCGAACCCCACGAGGTCGGGCGCAACGCAGCGGAACCCCGCGTCCCGCACCGGCGGGATCACCTTGCGCCACAGGAACGACCAGGTCGGCTCCCCGTGCAGGAAGACGACCGGTGCGCCCTCGCCGGTCTCGACGTGCGCCAGCCGTAGCCCGCCGACCTCGCGATACCTCGGCGCGTAGCCGAACTCCGGGAGCTCCTCGAACCGCTCCTCCGGCGTCCGATAGGTCGAGGTCATCGGCTCCTCCCTGTTGCGCGGTCGTCTCCCTGCGCGAATGCGGCATTCCAATAGGGTTGACTGCAATAGGGAACAATCTACCCTTGTCCTACGCGGTCACGCGTTTCTCCAGGGCATCGGCAGAGGCGAATTCAACGCGGGCGGCAAATAACCTGGCTGCAGTGGCGAGCCGGCGGTCCCCGACTGACGACTGCGGGGCGTCGTCGCACGGGGACCGCCGGTATTCCCGCCACCGGGCGTCCCTCTGCTTCCTCAGGAACGCCGGTCCTTCGTGTCGCCAGTCCAGATGCTGGTGATCCAACGCACCTCGATGGCGACCATCCCAAGCAGGCCGAGGAGCAGGAGAAGCAACAGCAAGGCTCCGATGGTGATCAGCAGCGTCTCGAGCGCGCGCATCGTGCTCGTCTCCCCTCTGTCGAGAGGCCGTCGCTGGAACCGGTCAAGCGGCCCGGGTCGCTACAGCTTGGGCGCTGCGGGCTCAAGGCTTGCTCAGCCAGCCGATCGGAGCTGCTGCGCGTCTGGTCGCGGTCCCGCCTCCCAGCCGATCTCGTCGGGATGGCGAGCCATCAGGCTGTCAACGCATTCGCAGAGCTTCTGCTACTTGGACCATTATCCGGATATCATCACGGATGCGCAAGTTGCATTTCAAGAATCTCGTATAGACCTTTGCTTAATCGAACTTGCAGACCGGTCTTCGCGCATCGGGCCTCGCGATCCGGGAATCCCGCCATGGTGCTCCAGTCATCCGCAACTGCCGGATCTGATGGAAGTGCGGTCAATCGGAGAGTGCAGCAACTTGCGGACTGCGAGATGCTCTGATTGACTGCGCCCGGTATGTCAGAAGAGGGAGGTGGGCGCCGTGGCCGGCCCCAGCCCTACCGTACGCCGACGCCGCCTCGCAGCCGAGCTGCGAGGGCTCCGGGAGGCAAAGGGCCTGACGATCGAGCAGGTAGCTCAGCTGATGGAGGTCTCGAGCTCAAAGATCTCCCGGATCGAGACGGCACAGGTGAGCACGCGGCTGCGCGACGTCAGGGATCTGCTGGACATCTACGAGGTCCAGGATGACCGACGGGATACGTTGCTCAAGATCGCTCGTGACGCGCGCCAACGCACCTGGCTCGACGCCTTTTCTGATCTGCCGTTCGCCGCAGCCGCCGACATGGAGGGCGCAGCGTCCTCCATGCGGCTCTATTCAGCATTGGTCATACCGGGTCTCCTCCAGACGCCTGACTATGCGAGGGCCGTCATTCGCGCGATCCGCGTCGACTCGGCGCAGGACGTGATCGACCGCATGGTGGAGCTGCGGAGGAGTCGACAGTCGATCCTCGAGCGCGAGGACTCTCCTGCCATCTGGGTGGTACTTGACGAGGCGGTGCTCAGACGGCTCGTCGGCGGACCGGAGGTTCAACGGGCGCAACTGCACCGGCTGGTCGAGGTGACCCACCTCCCGCGGGTCACGCTCCAAGTCCTTCCGTTCACGGCCGGTGCCCACGCCGGTCTCGACGGAGAATTCACCATTATCGGCTTCCAGGAGGATGCCGATCAGGATGTCGTGTACATCGAGAACACCACGAGTGAGCTCTACCTCGAGAGTACCGCCGAGATCCGGCAGTACTCGAAGTTGTTCGACCACCTCAGAGCGAAGGCAATCGACCCCGCACACTCAGCGGACTTCTTTGCCAGGGTGGCCAAGGAGTTGTCATAGCTCTTACCGGAAAGGGACGGCCGTGGACCTGTCAACGATGACATGGCGCAAGAGCACGTACAGCAACATGAACGGCTGTATCGAGGTGGCGTTTGCTGACGGGCGCATCGCTGTGCGGGACTCGAAAGATCGGCAGGGGCCCGTCCTGATCTTCGAACCGCACGAGTGGGAAGCGTTCTTGGGTGGGGTGCGGGACGGGGAGTTCGATCTCGAGACGGGCTTTCACTAGCCGGGTAGCCACAAGACGCTGAAGCGGCCGGCCGAGCGAGGTGCTCGGCCGGCCGCTGCTGATTGACGGTCGGTTGTCAGGCCGCTGCTTCGTCGGGCACCACGGAGGTGGGCTCGGCCGGGGCGAGGGCCCAGGACAGGACCTGGTCGATCTGGTCGGCGAGGTGGAAGGTCATCTCGTCGCGGACCGACTCGGGGACGTCCTCGAGGTCGCCGCCGTTACGGGCGGGCAGCACGACCTCCTTGAGTCCGGCCCGGTGGGCGGCGAGCACCTTCTGCTTGACGCCACCGATCGGCAGGACCTTGCCCTGCAGGGTGACCTCACCGGTCATTCCGACCTCGGACCGCACCGGCCTGCCGGTCAGCAGGCTGACCAGCGCGGTGGTCATGGTGACACCGGCGCTGGGGCCGTCCTTGGGCACCGCGCCCGCGGGCACGTGCAGGTGGACCCGGC
Organism: Actinomycetes bacterium; assembly: GCA_036392615.1. Taxonomy (GTDB): domain Bacteria; phylum Actinomycetota; class CALGFH01; order CALGFH01; family CALGFH01; genus DASVXQ01. The sequence goes on from DASVXQ010000058.1 coordinate 37,744, forward strand.
GGCCGTCGACCTGCGACCGCTCGATGCCGAGCTCGTCGGCGTGCGCCCGCACGTAGGACAGGGCGATGCTGGCCGACTCCTTCATGACGTCGCCGAGCTGACCGGTCAGGGTCAGGCCCGGGTCGCCGTCCATGACGCTGGCCTCGACGAACAGCACGTCGCCGCCGGTGCCGGTGACCGCCAGGCCGGTGGCCACGCCGGGAACCGCGGTGCGCTCGGCGGCCTCGAAGAAGAACCGCTGCCTGCCGAGGTAGTCGCGCACGTTCGGGGCGTCGATCACTACCGGAGCCTGCACCTCGTCGCCGGCGAGCCTGGTCGCGACCTTGCGGAGCAGCCTGCCGAGCTCACGCTCGAGGTTCCGCACGCCCGCCTCGCGGGTGTAGTCGCTCACGATGATCCGCAGCGCGTCGGTGGTCAGCTCGACCTCGTCGGGCCGCAGGCCGGCCTGCTCGGTCCGCCGGCTGAGCAGGTGGTCGCGCGCGATGGCGACCTTCTCCTCCTCGGTGTAGCCGTCCAGGCGGACGACCTCCATGCGGTCCAGCAGCGGCTGCGGGATGGTCTCGATGACGTTGGCGGTCGCGATGAACAGCACGTCCGACAGGTCCAGCTCGATCTCGAGGTAGTGGTCCCGGAACGAGTGGTTCTGCGCCGGGTCGAGCACCTCGAGCAGCGCGGACGACGGGTCGCCGCGCCAGTCCGAGCCGACCTTGTCGACCTCGTCCAGCAGGAACACCGGGTTCATGGTCCCGGCCTCCTTGATGGCGCGGACGATCCGGCCGGGCTGGGCGCCAACGTAGGTGCGCCGGTGCCCGCGGATCTCGGCCTCGTCGCGGATGCCGCCGAGGGCGACCCGCACGAACTCGCGGCCCATGGCCCGTGCGACCGACTCGCCGAGCGAGGTCTTGCCGACCCCCGGCGGGCCGACCAGCGCGATGATGGTGCCGGCGCTGCGGCCGCTCTTCGGCTCGATGCCGCGGTCGGCGCGCAGCTTGCGCACGGCCAGGTACTCGATGATGCGGTCCTTGACGTCCTCGAGGCCGGTGTGGTCGGCGTCGAGCACCTCGCGGGCCACGCCGATGTCGAGCCGGTCCTCGGACTTCTTGCCGAACGGCAGCTCGGTGACGGTGTCGAGCCAGGTGCGGATCCAGCCGTGCTCGGGGTTCTGCTCGGGCGTCCGCTCGAGCCGGTCGATCTCGCGCTCGACGGCCTTGCGGGCCTCGTCGGTCAGCGCGGCGCCTTCCAGCTTCTTGCGGTAGCCGGCGATCAGGTCCTCGTCGTCGTCCAGCTCGCCCAGCTCCTTGCGGATGGCGGCGAGCTGCTGGCGCAGCAGGAACTCGCGCTGGCTCTTCTCCATGCCCTCGGAGACGTCACGGCGGATGCGGTCCTTGATCTCCTGCTCCGCGAGGGCGTCGCGGGCCCAGGCCAGGACCTTCTCGAGGCGCTGCTCGACGTCGACGGTCTCCAGCAGCTCGACCTTGCGCTCGAAGCTCAGGTCGGGCGAGTAGACGGCGGTGTCGGCGAGCTGGCCAGGGTCCTCGACTCCACGCAGGGTCTCGGCGATCTGGCGCGCGCCGCGCGCCTCAAGGATGTTCTCGATGACGGCGCGGTACTCGCGGGCGAGCTCGCGCGCACGCGGCGTGGGAGGGGGCTCCTCGACCCGTCGCACCGCGACCCAGGTGGCGCTGCCGGTGCCCGCGACGCCGGTGGAGATCTCGGCGCGGTGCAGGCCGCGGACCACGATCGCCGTCTGGCCGCCGGGCAGCTCGCCGGCGTTCTCGATCTCGGCCACCGTGCCGATTCGGGCATAGCCCTCGCCCACCTTGGGGACGAGCAGCAACTGCTGGCCGGCGTCTCTGGCCGCCTGCGTGGCGGCGCGGGACTCAGCCGTCTCGAGGGTTGCCGTCACGACCATGCCGGGCAGCACGACACCGCTGGTCAGTGGCAGCAACGGGAGGGTCTCAACGGACAGCTCAGGCAATTCGTTCTCCAGATCAAGTGGGGTTCGACACCTGGCACAACGCCCGCCTGGCCGGAGCAATTCCCTGTCGGCGTGGAAGGTTGAGGTCGACGACCTTTGGGTTGTCGACTATCCGTGGTCGTCCTGCTGGATGCGCTCGGTGAGCCGGTAGAGCGCCGACTGCTCGATGTTGCCGATCAGGCAGTAGACGGTGCCGTGGGCGCTCCACCAGATGCTCCCGGTCTGTCCCCACCTGGCCGCGGCGACGCCCGCCTCGCTGCTCGGCCCGCGCGCGCTCGCCATCTCCGGCAGCTCGCCCTTCCAGCGCAGGTAGGTCACCCGGCGGCCGCTCGCGTCGCGGTACTCGGTCACCGCGGCGACGTGCCCGGCGAGCATCCGCCCGCCGGCGCCCTTGACGCTGAACCCGTACGCGGCCAGGTCGGGCGTGTCGGCGGCGGGCCCGAGCACGGCGTTGAGCCGCGCCTGGGTCGAGCCGTCCCACTGCATCATCAGCGGCTGGGTGCGGTAGGCGGTCCAGGCGGCGGTCAGCACGCTGGACCGCGCCGGCGCCGGGACCAGCAGGATGGTCGCGGCCAGGATCGCGGCCGCCAGGCTGGCCGCCGCGCCGAGCGACAGCCAGTGCCGCCGGCGGGCGCGCAGCGGCCGGCCGGCCGCCTCGGCGCGCAGGGCGGCCATGATCCGCGCCCTGGTGACCTCGGGGGTGGTGACCGCCGTCGAGCGCACCAGCGCGGTGAGCTGGCGGTCCAGCAGCGCGCGTGAGGCGCAGGCGCTGCAGCGCGCCACGTGCTCGCGCGCGGCGACCGCCTCGTGCGACTCGAGCTCACCCAGGCTGAAGGCGGTCAGCCGGTCCTGGAACTGCTCACAGGTCATCGGCCTGCACCCTTCCAAGCTCGGGCGTCAGGAGCCGCTCCAGGCGACGGCGGGCGCGGTGCAGGCGCGACAGGATGGTCCCGCGCGGCACGCCCATCACCTCGGCCGCTTCCGCGCAGGACAGCCCGTGGATGTCGACCAGCATGACCGCGGTGCGGAACTCCTCCGGCAGCAGCGCGATCGCGCGGCGGACGCTCTCCCGGTCCATCTCGCGCACGGCCTGCTCCTCTGGGCCGGGCTCGTAGCTCGGCGGCTCCACGCTGGGCTCGTCGGGGGAGTCCAGCCAGACCAGAGGCAGGCGGCGATCCTTCCGGTATTGCGTGCAGAACAGGTTGTACTGGATTCGGAGCAGCCAGGCCTTGCAGTTGGTGCCCGGCTTGAAGGTCGAGAAGGAGCGCAGCGCGCGAAGCATGGTCTCTTGCGTGAGGTCCTGAGCCGTCGCCCGCTCGCCGGTGAGGCGCAGGGCGGCGTCGTACAGCGTGTCCATGTGCGGTACGGCGGTCGCCTCGAACCCGGCCAGCTCCACTGGCGACGACTCCCTCCTGTCGGCCCGGGCGATCCCGCCACTCCTGAATCAGGAACCGCGAGGCCGCCCGGCCGATTCCCACGCTCGCGGGGCCGTGGCCCGGCCCCGCGCCGGCTGCGACTAGCCTGCCACCGCCGCGGTGGAGGTGTCGGCCGGCTGCCCGGTGAGACGCCGGCGGCGGCGGCGCCGCGAACCGGACTTGCGCGTCCCCTGGGTCGCTTCCTCGTCGCCCGACCGGCCGGAGGCCTGCGCTTGCTTGGCGGCCTTCGGCTGCGGGCGGCTGGCGGCGCGCTTGGCGGCCGCCTCCTCGATGGTCGGCAGCTGGAACAGGTCGACCAGCTCCTGGCTGGTCGAGTAGATCTCGGGGATCGGCTCGCCGTCCATGCCGAGGTGCTGGCGGATCAGGTCGGCGGTGGCCGCCTCGTTCCAAGCCACGAAGGTGATCGCCACCCCGGCGGCGCCGGCGCGGCCGGTGCGGCCGATCCGGTGCACGTAGGCGCGCTCGTCCTCGGGCGTGTCGTAGTTGATCACGTGCGACAGCCCGGCGATGTCGAGCCCGCGGGCGGCGACGTCGGTGCACACCAGGACGTCGAGCTTGCCGTTGCGGAACGAGCGCATCACCCGCTCGCGCACGACCTGCGGCAGGTCGCCGTGCAGCGCGCCCGCCCGGTAGCCCCGCTCCACCAGGCCCTGGATGGTCCGCTCGACGCCGCGCTTGGTGCGCCGGAAGACCGCGACGCGGTCCCGGTCGGGCGCGTCGAGCAGGCGGCAGAGCACCTCGAAGCGGTTGAGCGGGTGGACCTTGAAGAAGTGCTGCTCGGTGGCTGGCACGGTGGCGCGCTCGCCCTCCGGCTCGGCGTGCACGAAGGTCGGCTGCTTGGAGTAGCGCCGCGCCAGCGCGACGACGGCCTTGGGCATGGTCGCGGAGAACAGCATCGTCTGCCGGTGCTCCGGGGTGGCGGCGATGATCGACTCGACGTCGGGCAGGAAGCCGAGGTCGAGCATCTCGTCCGCCTCGTCGAGCACCAGCACGCGCAGCGCGTCGAGCTGCAGGCTGCCCTGGCGCAGGTGGTCGAGCAGCCGGCCCGGGGTGCCCACGACCACCGGGGCGCCCTCGTTCAGGTCGACGATCTGCGGGCCCATGGGCCGGCCGCCGACGATCGCGGCGACGCGGACGCCGGTGTCGTGGCCGGTCTTGGCGATGTCGGCGGCCACCTGGAGGCAGAGCTCACGGGTGGGGACGACCACCAGCGCCTGGACCGCGTGCTCGCTCGGGTCGACGTCCTGGACGATCGGGATCCCGAAGGCGAGGGTCTTGCCGGTGCCGGTGCGTGCCTGGCCGATGAGGTCGACGCCGGCCAGTGCCAGTGGCAGGCACAGCGTCTGGATGGGGAAGGGGTGCTCGACGCCGATGCGCGCGAGCGAGGTCAGTGTGGTGGGGGTGACGCCAAGGTCGGCGAAGCTGCGTTCCGTGGTGCCATTGGTCGAACTGCTGTGGCTTTTCGGTAGTTGACTCAGACCGGTGCCTCCAAACCGTGTGTGGACATGCGACAGGGCCGGCTCCATCCATGGGAGCCCGCCCGCTCAGTGCCAGTGTATCCGCCTTCAGTGATTCGCGTGTCCGGCGCGACTCGATCGACCGGATCTCCGGGCTAGTACCTTGGAACGCGCGGGTCGACGACCTGGCTCCACTCGTCGATCCCGCCCGCCAGGCTGCGCGGCCGCGACCAGCCGTTGGCCTTGAGCCAGATGGCCGCCTGGGCGCTGCGCATGCCGGAATGGCAGTAGAGCACCACGTCGGCGTCCTTGGGGATCTCCTCCGGCGCCCGCTGGACGAACTCGCCGAGGCCCAGGTGCAGCGACGGCTCGATGGTCCCGATGGCGCGCTCCTGGTCGGTGCGCACGTCGACCAGCAGCGGCGGCGTCGGTCCCTCCAGCTCGCGGGCCAGCGACGCCGGGTCGACCTCTTCGAGCAGGGGGTGGCCGCCGTTCATCGGCCCCCGTCCTCGGCTGCCATTCGGTTCCCCCTTGCGTGCTCGTGCCGCCTGCCGCCGTCAATCGTACCGCCCGGGTCGGCACGACCCGCCCGGCAACGGTAGGCTTGGCGCGGTTTCCAGTGGTCAGCATCCCGCCCGCTCCGGGCTGGAGCCGTCGAGGAGGTCACCAGTGGCAAGTCCGGCCGAGGTCTTCCAGGCGCTGCGCGAGGCTCTTGCCAAGGCCGACGCGGACGCCGCCGCCGCGCTGTACGCACCCGACGCGGTGTACTACGAGCCGGACAACGACGCCCACCGGGGCCGGGACGAGATCCGCAACTACCTGGCCGCCTACTTCGCGCGGCGCGGTCCGGTCGAGGTCACCGTCAAGCGCGAGGTGCTGGCGGACTCCACGGTGCTGGCCGAGTGGACCAGCGCCTACACCGAGGGCGGCCGGCGCTGGTCGGGCACCCCGGGCGTGTCCGTGGTCGAGCTGGGCCGCGAGGGCATCAGCTACCACCGCGACTACGAGTAGCGGCCGTCGAGTGCCGGTCATGGATCGGCGCCGCATGCAGCGCTTGACCATCCGTGCAGCTCCAAGGCTTGCGCGCCGCTCCGTCCGCCACCCCAATCCCCCAAGGGGGAATCCATGGCCGGTGCCTAGCGGGAGGCGAAGCCGACGTGCTTCTCCGGGTTCTCCTCGCCGATCTCGATGTAGGCCAGCTTGTCGGTCGGGATGCCGACGCGGCGCCCCCGCGAGTCGGTCAGCCACAGGACGCCACGGGATCCGCTGGCGACGGCGTCCTCCACGGTCTTGGCCACCTCGTCGGGGGACTGGTGGACGTCGACCTCGAGTTCCTTGGGGTTGTCGGTGACCCCCAGCTTGACCTCCATCGGTCCATGGACCTCCCTGCTCGTGTCCGGCCGCGCGCGGCGGGTTGCGGCGCGAGCGTAGAGCACCGGCCAAGTATCCGTTCGAGGCGCTGCGTGGCCGCCGGGGGCGGCGCGCAAGCCTCGGCGCTGTACGGACGGCCAGATGCTGCATGCGGCGCCGAATACCTGGCCGGCACTCTAGCAGCACCGGGCGGAACCGATCCGCCCGCCGCGGTGTACTCCCGGTGACGTCGAGCGCCCGTTCGGGAGGCAGCCATGCAGCGCCACAGCGCCGTGCCAGCCCGCCGTGCCGCCGCCGTCGCCGTCGGGCTCGCGCTGCTGGTGGCCGGCTGCGGGCGTGCGGCGCCGGAGCGGACGCGGTCCGATCGGCCCGCCACGCCCACCGCGGTGGGTGAGCGGACCTCCAGCGACCTGCTCTACACCGCCGATCAGCGCCGCGGCACGCTCCAGGTGGTCGGCAGGGGTGGGCAGCTGCTGCGCAGCCTGCCCGCCGGGGTGCCGAGCCCCGACTGGAAGACGCTCTACGTCGCCGGCGGCGGCACCAACCGGACCACCGTGCGGGCGATCGACGTGGCCAGCGGCAGGGTGCTGCGCTCGACCACCGTCGCCGGCAGGTTCCGGCTTCCCGTGGTCGGCATCGCCGGCGTCCCGGAGGGGCTGTCCGCCGACGGCGGCACGCTGGTGCTGGCCAACCTGGCCGACACCCCGGCGAGCCGCTTCGCGGTGCTGCGGACCGACTTCAGCAAGCCCGCCGAGACCATCTCGCTGCCGGGCGAGCTCGAGTACGACGCGGTCTCGCCGGACGGCGCGCGGCTGTTCCTGATCGAGCACCTCGCCGGCCCGGACCGCTCCCGCTACCGCGTGCGCATGTACGACCGCGGCGCCGGCCGCCTCGATCCCAACGTGATCGTCGACAAGCGGGACCAGTGGGAGACCTCGATGGCCGGCTACCCGAACACCCGGGTGACCGGGCCGGACGGCAGCTGGGTCTACACGCTCTACCGCAATGCCGACCACGGGCCGTTCGTCCACGCGCTCAACGCCCTCGACAGCTACGCCTTCTGCATCGACCTGCCCCGCAACGGCAGCACCGACCAGCGGGCCGCGCGGCTGTGGACGCTGGCGCGCGGCAGCGGCGGCGGTGGCCTCTACGCGGTGAACACCGCACTGGGGCTGGTGTCCGAGATCGACCAGGACCAGTTCACCGTGCTCCGCACGGCCACGTTCCCGCCGGACCGCGCCGCCGCCGCTGTCAGGCCCGGCGGCGCGGCGCTTGCCGACGCCGGCGACGTGCTGCTGGTGGGCACCTCCAACGGCGTGCTGGCGATCGGCACCGCCACGCTGAAGGTGCAGCGGCGCGAGCTGGCCGGCTGGGCGGTCGACGGGCTGGTCGCCAGCGCCGACGGCCGGCGCGCCTACGCGCTGAGCAGCGCGCGCGGCCGGGTGGCGGCGATCGACCCGGTCAGCGGCCGGCTGCTGGACGAGCGCGCCGCCCCGGCGGCGAGCCTGCTGCTCCACGCCGCGGCCGGCTGACCAGGTCGCGGGCGGAAGAAGGCGGCCAACTGTCGCACCGGCTTGGTAGCTTCCCGCGTCAAGCGACGCGCGCGGAGGAGGCGAGGCCGGTGGGCTGGGCGCTTGGCGGGTTGGCGGGGCTGCTGGTCGGGCTGGTCGCCGGGTTCCTGCTGGCGCGCCGGGGCGGGCAGGTCGGGCTGATGGCCAGCCTGCTCGACCGGCGGCTCGACGGCATGTCCAAGGAGCTGGACCGGCGGCTGGTCGACCTGGACCGGCACCTGTACCACAGCCTGGACACGGTGCAGCTCACCCAGGCCCAGGCGACCGACGTGGCCGCCGACGTACGCGAGCGTGTCGCGGTGGTCAGCGGCATCGCCCAGCAGGTGCTCGAGCAGGCCCGTGACCTCGGCAAGCTCGAGGACCTGCTGCGGCCGCCGCAGGCCCGCGGCGCCTTCGGCGAGGTCCTGCTCGAGCACCTGCTCGCCCAGGGCCTGCCGGAGGGCTGCTGGCGGACCCAGCACACCTTCCGGTCGGGCGCCAGGGTCGACGCGGTGCTGCTGCTGGACAGCGCCCTGGTGCCGGTCGACTCCAAGTTCCCGCTGGAGGCCTTCGCCCGCATGGCCGCGGCGGAGCAGGGCGACCCCGCCCGCGGGCTGCACCGCCGGGCGTTCGTGCGCGACGCGCGCAGGCACGTGGACGCGATCGCCGACAAGTACATCCGGCCCGACGAGGGCACCTTCGACTTCGCGTTGTGCTACCTGCCGTCCGAGGCGGTCTACTACGAGTTCCTGCGCGAGGAGCCGGCGGGGGAGTCGGCCTTCCGGCACGCGCTGGAGCGGCGGGTCTTCCCGGTGTCGCCGGGCACCTTCTACGCCTACCTGCTGTCGGTCGGGGTGGGGCTGCGCGGCCTGCGGGTCGAGGCCAACGCGCGCCGCGTGCTGGACGCCCTGTCCTCGCTGCGGGGCGACCTCGACCGCTTCTCCAGCGACTTCGAGGTGGTCGGCAAGCACCTCGGCAACGCGCGAACACGCTGGGAGGAGGCCGCCCGCCGGCTGGACCGCTTCGGCGACAAGCTCACCGAGGTCTCCGACCGCGCCGGCGAGGTCGAGGACGCCTCGACCGGCGCGGACGGCGAGCTCGAGCGCGCGGACGAGCCGGAGGACTCGCCGGACAGCGTGGCGGCCACGCCGCTCAGCGTCGCCCTCCCGCCCGCGGGCGAGCACACCGGCGAGCCGCTCAGGGGAACCGGCTGAACCAGATCAGGGCCAGCCCGGCGCCGGCCACCAGGAACAGCAGCGACGCGGCGGCGAAGACCACCGTGACCTCCTGCTTCTCCCGCACGAAGCCGATCTTGGAGCCGAGGTCGTGGTAGATGCCCTTGAGGTCCTTGCCGGTGGGGGCGGTGAAGAAGCGGCCCCCGGTGGCCTCGGCGACCCTGCGTAGGGTGAACTTGTCCGGCGGCACCGGGATGCGGCGCAGCTGGCCGGTGCTCTCGTCCGGCACGTCGACCATGCCGGTGTCGGTGCCGAGCGAGATGGTGAACACCGGCACGTTGAGCTGCCTGGCGTGGCGGGCCGCGTCCAGCGGCTGGGTCCTGCCCTGGGTGTTGGACCCGTCGGAGAGCAGCAGGATCACCGTGGGTGGCTGCTTGGAGAGGTCCGGAGTGGTGGTCGGCGTCGGCGCCGGCGTGGCGGTCCCGTTCGCCCCCGCGGTGGTGGTCGGGGCCGTCGCCGGTGGAGTGGGCTGCCGCGCCTCCAGCGCCCGCTCGATCGCGTCGCCCATCGCGGTCGGCCCCTCGGCGTGCAGCGAGGCCAGCGCGTCCTCCACGGTGGCGCGGTCGGTGGTCGGGCGGGCGAGGGTCTGGGCGGTGCCCGAGAACGCCACCACGCCGACGCGGAACTTCGCCGGCAGCTCGCTGACGAACAGCGCGGCCGCCTGCTCGGCCGCGATCAGCCGGCTCGGCGCCACGTCGGTGGCGTTCATCGAGCCGGAGGTGTCCATCACCAGCATGACGGTGGCCTGCTCCTTGGGCACCAGGGTGACCGCCTGCGGGCGGGCCAGCGAGAGCAGCAGCCCGGTCAGCGCCAGCAGGTACAGCGCCGGCGGCACGTGGCGGCGCCACCCCGGCGAGCGGGAGACGACGTTGGCGAGCAGGTCCAGGTTGGTGAAGCGCACCGCGTAGCGGGTGCGGCGCCGCTGGCCGAACAGGTAGGCGAGCAGCGCGGCCGGGATCAGGGCGAGCGCCCACAGGAATCCCGGCCACTCGAGGCTCATCGCCGGCTCCTGCCGGCGCTGACGATCGAGGTGGTCGCCGGTCCCGCGAGCCGGTGGCGCAGGTGGCCGGCGAAGGTGCGCAGCCAGTCCCCTTCGGTCCACAGGACCATGTGGTCGGCCCCGCAGCGGCGCAGCTCGGCCTCCAGCTGGTCGCGCTCGGCCTGGGCGGCCTCGCGGAAGCGCTCGCGCAGCCCGCGACGGCCGGTGTCGACCCGCAGGTGCCGGCCGGTCTCCGGGTCGACCAGCCAGAGCTCGCCCACGTCGGGGAGGTCCTGCTCCCGGCGGTCGCGGATCTCGACGGCGATGACGTCGTGGCGCCCGGCCAGGGCCAGCAGCGGGGCGGTCCAGTCCCGCGGCCCGCGGAAGTCGCTGACCACGAACAGCAGCGAGCGGCTGTGGGTCAGCCGGCCGACGCGCGCCAGGCCCTCGCCGAGCGAGGTGGCGCCGCCGCCCTCCAGCTGCGGCTCGCGCCGCAGCGAGGCGAGCAGCCCCATGAGCCCGACGCGGCCCTGGCGTGGCGGGACGGTCACCGGGTGGTCCTCGCCGAAGGTCACGATCCCGAGCCGGTTGCCGCGCCGGGTGGCCAGGTGGCCGACCGCCAGGGCCACGCCCTCGGCCACGTCGGCCTTGCGCCGCTCGGCGGTGCCGAAGCTCATCGACGGCGAGGTGTCGATCACCAGCCAGCTGACCAGCGCCCGCTCGGCGATCTGGTCGCGGACGTGCGGCTCGTGGGTGCGGGCGGTGACGTTCCAGTCGATCCGGCGCACGTCGTCGCCTGGCTGGTACGGCCGGATCTGCGCGAGCTCGGTGCCGATGCCGACGGCGTTGGAGCGGTACTCGCCCGCCAGCAGCGCCTCGACCCGCCGGCGCACGACCACGTCGAGCGCGCGCAGCAGGGCCTCCGGGGTCGGCCCGGGCCCCGGCCGGTCGGGGGTCCGCTCCGGCGCCAGCGGGATGCCGTGCACGCTCATCCGATGGACTCTCGCGCCAGGTCGATCCGCGGCGGCGGGATCGAGGCCAGCACCGCGGTCAGCAGCGAGTCGGCGGTGACCTCCTCGGCCAGCGCCTGGTAGGTGAGCACCAGCCGGTGCCGCAGCACGTCCTTGGCCACCTCCTGCACGTCCTGCGGCAGCGCGTAGGCGCGGCCGCGCAGCAGCGCCAGCGCCCTGGCCGCGTGGACCAGGTTGATCGAGCCGCGCGGGCTGGCGCCGAAGCTGATGTAGGGGGCGACCTCGCCGATCCCGTACTGCTCCGGCAGGCGGGTGGCCATGCACAGCGCGACCGAGTACTCCGCCACCATCCGGTCGACGTAGATGTCCTTGGTGGCGCGCTGGTACTCGTGGAGCTGGTCCAGCGAGAGGACCTGCTGGACGTCGGCGGCCTCCTCCAGCGAGCGGTGGACCACGCTCATCTCCTCGCTGAAGTTCGGATAGTCGACCAGCACCTTCATCATGAACCGGTCGACCTGGGCCTCCGGCAGCGGGTAGGTGCCCTCCGACTCGATCGGGTTCTGGGTGGCCAGCACCAGGAACGGGTCCGGCGCCGGGTAGGTCGACTTGCCGATGGTGACCTGCCGCTCCTGCATGACCTCGAGCAGCGCCGACTGGACCTTGGCCGGCGCGCGGTTGATCTCGTCGGCCAGCAGGAAGTTGCAGAAGACCGGCCCGAGCTCGGTGTCGAAGCTGCCGCTGTCCGGCCGGTAGATCCGCGTGCCGACCAGGTCCGACGGCACCAGGTCGGGGGTGAACTGCACCCGGTGGAAGGTGCCGCCGAGCACCCTGGCGACGGTCGAGATGGTGAGCGTCTTGGCCAGGCCGGGCACGCCCTCGAGCAGCAGGTGCCCGCCGGCGAGCAGCGCGACCAGGACGCGTTCGAGCATCCCCTCCTGGCCGACGATCACCCGCTTGATCTCGAACAGCGCCGCCTCGAGCTGCGTGTGCGCGGCCGCGGCCTCGCCGACCGCTGCCAGCCGTGGCCTCTGGTCAGTCACGGAAATGGCTCCTTCTCCGGGCGGGCCGGTGCCCTGACGGGGCAGGTGGGCTTGCTCTGACCCAGGACACCCTTATCTATCGGGGTCTCCGACGGGTGACTCGAGCAACCCGAAACCCGGACAGGTGTACTGCGGGAGGAGGGACGGAGCGGACCCAGGGACAGCCGACGTGGACAAGTCACACCATAGCGCCAGCGACGCGATCCGGCACGACCCCGAATGGGCCGCCTGAGTGGATTCGAATAGATTGCGGGCCAGAGTGCCGGTCATAGATTGGCGTCGCAGGCAGCGTCTGGCTGCCCGTTCAGCGCCAAGGCTTGCGCGCCGCCCCGGCGGCCACCCGTCGCCTCGAACGGATACTTGGCCGCTGCTCTGGTTTCCCGGCGCTGTGACCGGCGGCGAGGCGCCCGGAGGCTCCAAGGGCGCCGCCGCCGGCCCAGGGACTCCCCCGGAGGCCCCAAGGCCGGAGCTTTCGCCCCGGCCTTGTCCCACCATTTGGGCCTCCGGCGTGTCGCCGGCAGCGGGTGCGCGCACGCGGGCCGGTCGGCCGAGGGGCTGAGCCTCACCCCGGAACCAGGACAATCCCGCTGTGAACGCATCCGCCGCGCTGGTCTCGTTCTACGCGGTGACCCTGAGAAAGGCCTGAGAAAAATATAGGGGAGTCCTAAGAAAACTGGTCACTCAGCCCGGAAGGGACAGGGCCGACAGCTCCGGGAGGGCTCACGAACGACCCGCCGGAATCAGCCGACCAATCTGCTCGACCTGCCGCTGGAGCCGGCGGGCGAGCCCCTGGCGGACCGTGGCCGGCAGTTCCAGGGTGACCACCGAGCCGCGCCCCAGGCGCGACCGCACCGACACCGAGCCCCCGTGCAGCTCCGCGACCCAGTTGACGATCGCCAGGCCGAGGCCGGAACCGGCCATGCCGCGCACCGCCGGGGCGCGCCAGAAGCGGTCGAACAGCCGGTCGAGGTGCTCGGAGTCGATGCCGATGCCGGTGTCGGCCACGGTGACCGCCGCCCGCCCGTCGTGCACCGACAGGCCGAGCTCCACCGAGCCGGCCGGGGTGTACTTGAGGGCGTTGTCGGCCAGGTTCCAGAGCGCGCGACGCAGGTCGTCGCGGTCGCCGAGCACCCAGACCTCGGGCAGCGGCCCGAGCCGCACCTCCACGCCGTCGGAGGCGTGGCGCAGCGCGTCCCGGTGGATGTCGGCCACCAGGTGGTCGAGCCGGAAGACGCCCTTGGGCGCGGACCTGCCGGAGGCCTCCAGTCGCGCCAGCGCGAGCAGGTCGCCGACCAGCGACTCCATCCGGCGCATCTCGGTCAGCACGTCGTCGAGCGCGGCGCCGCGGTCCTCCGGCCGGGCGTCCGGCACCCGGTTGAGGAACTCCACGTTGGTGCGGATCGCGGTCAGCGGTGTGCGCAGCTCGTGCGAGGCGTCGGCGACGAAGCGGCGCTGCGAGTCGAGGGTGGTCTGCAGGTCGACGTGCGACCGCTCCAGCTCGCTGAGCATCTGGTTGAAGGTGAGCGACAGGCGCGCCAGCTCGTCCCTCGGGTTGTGCAGGTTGCCCTCCAGCGGCATTCGCCGGGTGAAGTCCCGCTCCTCGCCGATCTCCTGGGCGGTGGTGCGCATGCGGGCCAGCGGGCGCAGCAGCGCGGCCGCCAGACCCGAGCCGATCACCACCGCCACCATCAGCACCGCCAGGCCGCCGCCGATCAGGATGCTGCGCAGCAGCCGCAGCGACGACTCCACGCTGTCGAGCGAGCGGGCGACGGTGACCTCGCCGAAGACGGCGTTGGGCTTGTCCTTGCGCACGTCGGGGTTGGGCAGGTTGCCGCGCTGCCCCTTCTCGCTGGGCGGGATGGTCTCGTAGGCCTCGAACGGCTCCGAGTAGACCGCCAGCGGGATGTGCAGGTCGTTGGCCGCCGCGGGGACCATGGTGACGTGGTTGTAGGTCACCCGCGGCAGCTGCACGTCGGAGTTCTCGTCGGTGTTCGGGCTCTTGGCCTCGATCTCCCAGCTGTGGCGGTCCTTGACCTCGCCGCTGAGGATCTGCATCCAGGTGCCGGGCCGCTGGTCCGGGGTCTTCCTGCCGAGCTGGCCGTTCTGGTGGAGGTCGTGGGCGAACTCGTAGGAGTAGAGCAGCCGGCCGAGCGCCTGGCCCTGGCTCTGCACCGAGTTGGCGAACTCCTCGTGCAGCCGCCGGTCGACGTAGGTGTAGACGCCGAAGCCGAAGGCGGTCAGCGCCAGCATCAGCAGCACCAGATAGGCCAGGGTGAGCCGCGCCCGGAAGCTCACCGGGCGCCGTCCGGGTCGTCGCGGAGCACGTAGCCGACCCCGCGGACGGTGTGGATCACCCGCGGCTCGCCCTCGGTCTCGAGCTTGCGGCGCAGGTAGCCCACGTAGACCTCGAGCACGTTGGAGTCGCGGCCGAAGTCGTAGTCCCAGACCCGCTCGAGGATGGTCGAGCGGGTGAGCACCTGGCGGGGGTGCTCGAGGAACAGCGACAGCAGGTCGAACTCCTGGCGGGTCAACGAGATCGACCGGTCGCCGCGCCACACCTCGTGGGTCGAGCGGTCCATGCGCAGGTCGCCGAAGCGCAGTTCGGCGGCGCTGGAGCCGTTGCGGCCCCTGCGCAGCAGCGCCTTGATCCTGACCAGCAGCTCCTCGAAGGCGAACGGCTTGCCGAGGTAGTCGTCGGCGCCGGCCTCGAAGCCGGCGACCCGCTCGGGGACCTCGCTGCGGGCGGTCAGCATCAGCACCGGCACGTCGCCGGCCTGCCGCAGGCGGCGGCAGACCTCCAGCCCGTCGATGCCGGGAAGCAGCACGTCCAGGATCACCAGGTCGGGAACGTGGTCGAGCGCCCTGGAGAGGGCCTCTTCCCCGGACGCGGCGACGTCGACTTCGAAGCCCTCGTAGGCCAGCGGCCGGCGCAGTGCCGAAGCCAGCAGGGGATCGTCGTCAACCACCAGGATATGGGCACCCATCCGCACGCCGCCTTCGCCACCAACCTTCAGGGTCCTGGACCCCTGGGCGTCATTCTGCCTGCTCGGCCGCCTCTTTGCCTACCCGTGCCCGGAAGCCTTCTGGCGTACCGGCCACGACCGTCACCAATCGGCGGCGTCGCCTCGAGCGGGCCGTCACAGCTCGGCGGGGTCCTCGCGGCGCACGTCCCCGGCCACCTTGTCGGTGCGGATCCCCTGGAACGAGGGGAAGCGCAGGCGCCCGTCGTCGGTCCAGCCGCGGTACTCCACCTCGCAGACCAGCTCGGGGCGGAGCCAGCGCGCGCCCCGCAGGCGCGGGTCGCCCTTGGGGACCTCGACCGGCGGCCGCTCCCGCTCGTGCCGCTCCAGCTCGGGGAGCAGCTGCTCCAGGAAGCTGTGGGTGAAGCCGGTGCCGACGTTGCCCACGTAGCGCAGCCGGTGGCCCTCGTACACCGCCAGCAGCAGCGCCCCGAGGGTGGCCGAGCGCTTGCCCTTGCCCCTGGTCCAGCCGACGATCACGCAGTCCTGCCGCAGCACGGCCTTGATCTTGCGCCAGTCGGGCGAGCGGGCCCCCGGCCGGTAGACGCTGCTCAGCCGCTTGGCCACCACGCCCTCGAGCCCGAGGTCCCGGATCCGCTCGAAGAACGCCACCCCGCGGCCGGCCACCGCCTGCGAGACGCGCACGTCGTCACGCGGCACCAGCACCTCGGTCAGGCGGGCCCGCCGGTCGGCCAGCGGCACCTCCAGCAGCGACTCGCCGTCGAGCCAGAGCAGGTCGAACGCCAGGAACTGGATCGGCACCCGGCCGCGGTGGCGGGCCAGCTCCTCCGGCGAGCGGTGGAAGCGGTCCTGCATCCGCTGGAAGGAGGGCCGTCCCTGCTCGTCGAAGGCGACGACCTCGCCGTCGACCACCGCGTTGCGCGCGGCGAGCTGGCGGTGCAGGTCGTCCATCTCGGGGAACTGGCCGGTCACGTCGCGCGAGGTCCGCGAGGTGAGACGGGTGCTCGCGCCGAGCGCGGCGAGGCAGCGGTGGCCGTCCCACTTGACCTCGAACAGCCAGCCGTCGTCGTCGAACGGCTCCCGCACCAGCTGGGCCATCATCGGCTCGAAGACCGGCGGCGGCGCCGGCGGCGGGATCGGCGTGCGGGAGCTGAGCATGCAGATCCAGTCCTGCCTGGTGCGCACGAAGTGGTACTCGGCGCCGTGGTAGCGGCTGCCGTGCAGGCGCACGGTCCACTTGCCGTCGAGCACCTCCAGCGGCTCGTAGGTGCCGAGGTCGAACAGGCGCACCTCGCCGCCGCCGTACTCGCCCTGGGGGATCGAGCCCGAGAAGGTGAGGTAGTCCATCGGGTGGTCCTCGGTGTTGACCGCCAGGTGGCGGACTCCGGGCACCTCGGGCAGGCGCTTGGGCACCGCGAACGACACCAGCACGCCGTCGCGCTCGAAGCGGACGTCGTGGTGGTAGGCGCGGGCGTGGTGCTGCTGGATGGTGAACACCGGGCCCGGCTCCAGCCGTGCCGGCTCGGCCAGCCCGGCGGCGTGCGGCGCGTCGGGGAGCGTCCCGGTGAATCCCACGCGGCGGTCCCCGTCGCCGCTGGGCTCGGGCGGCGGCTCCGGGGTCCGCTGGAAGTCGCGTTTCGCCCGGTACTCGGCCAGGTCGGGCGTTGGCGCCGCGGCGCCGGCGGCCGGCTGGCGGGTCTGGCCCCGGCGGGTGCCGGAAGGCGCCGGGGTGGAGCCCCAGCGGCGGCTCCGCCTGCCGCCGTCGGCCGCCCGCCCGTCACCGGAGGGCTGGATGCCGAGCGTCTCCATGGCCGCGGTCAGCGTCTGGCGGTCGCGCAGCACGGGCGCGAAGCGGTCGCCCCGCTCGAGCCGGGACCAGACGTTGTCGATGCGGAAGTCGCCGGGCTCGAGGTCCTCGTCCAGTTCCTCCCAGTCCAGCGGGGTGGACACCGGCGCGCCGGGGCGCGGCCGCAGCGAGTAGACCGAGGCGATGTTGGCGCCGCGCCGGTTCATCTGGTGGTCGACGAAGACCTTGCCGGAGCGCTCGGCCACCGGCCAGGCCATGGTCACCTTCTGCCGGTAGGCGCGGACCAGCATGCGGCCGACCTGCTCGACGAAGGCGCGCACGTCCGCGTAGGAGTGGATCGGCTCCAGCGGCACGTGGACCTGCATGCCGGTGGCGCCGGAGGTCTTCGCGTAGCCGCGCAGGCCCAGCCCGTCCAGCACCACCTTGACCAGCTTGGCGACCATGCGGACGTCGGCGAAGGTGTACGGCTCGAAGGGGTCGAGGTCGAACAGGGCGAACTCCGGCCGGTCCAGCGAGCCGACGCGGCTGTGCAGCGGATGCAGCTCGATGCAGCCGAGGTTGATGACGTAGAGCAGGCTGGCCAGGTCCTGGGCCATGACCATGTGGTTGACCCTGCCGTCGTCGCCGGGCACCGGGGCGGTCGGCAGCCAGTCCGGCGCGTGGCCCGGCGCCCGCTTCTCGTAGAACGCCTCGCCGTGGATGCCGCCGGGCATCCGCAGCATGGTCAGCGGCCGGTCGCGCAGGTGGGGGAGCAGCTGCGGCGCGACGTTCCAGTAGTAGCCGAGCAGGTCCCGCTTGGTCAGCCGGTCCTCCGGCCAGTAGAGCTTGTCCAGGTTCGACACGCGCAGCTCGCGGTCGCCGGCCACCAGCCGCCAGGCGTCGCCCGACTTCCTCGCCGGGAGCGGCGAGGGGAACCGCGGTCGGCGTGCACGCCTGGGCACGGCTGTACGCTCCTTCCCGGGCTGTGCGCTGGTCGAGACGCTTGGGGAGGCGGCCTGGACCCGCGGGGCGCCGGTCGCCGCCTCGGCACCGGTCAAATGTCGACCAAGCCACAAGCCGATACATGACCAGGCTTTAGCGTACATTGTGCTGGTAGGCCCGTATGACGGTGGGCCGTCGCCTGGCCCAGGAGCAGCCATGAAGACGATCTGGAAGGGCGCGATCTCGTTCGGGCTGGTAACCATTCCGGTCAAGCTCTACGGCGCCACCGAGGAGAAGAGCCTGCGGTTCAACCAGATCCACGAGAAGGACGGCGGCCGGATCAAGTACAAGCGCGTCTGCTCGGCGGACGGCGAAGAGGTGCCCTACGGCGAGATCGTCAAGGGCTACGAATACGAGAAGGACCACTACGTCACCCTGACCGACGAGGAACTGGACGCCCTGCCGGTCTCCACCGCCCGGGCGATCGAGATCGAGCGCTTCGTCGACTCGGAGCAGATCGACCCGATCTACTTCCAGCGGTCCTATTACCTGGTGCCCGACGGCACCGGGGCCAAGGCCTACCACCTCCTGCGCGAGGCGATGAGCGACGACGACAAGGTCGCGGTCGCCAAGGTCGCCTTCCGCGACAAGGAGCACCTCGCCACCGTGCGGCTGCGCGAGAACGTGCTGATGCTCGAGACGATGTTCTGGCCGGACGAGATCCGCGAGGCGAGCTTCGACGAGCTGGACGAGGACGTCGAGCTGCGGCCGCAGGAGCTCAAGATGGCCCGCAGCCTGATCGACAGCCTCACCGACGACTTCGAGCCCAAGGACTTCCACGACGAGTACCGTGCCGCGCTCGAGGACCTGATCAGCAAGAAGGTCCAGGGCGAGGAGATCACCTACGCCGAGCCGGCGGAGCCCTCCAAGGTGGTCGACCTGATGGACGCGTTGCGCGCCAGCGTCGAGGCCGCCCAGGCCAGCAGGCCCGCCGCGCGGAGCGGCGGCTCCCGCGGCAAGTCGCGCACCTCCACCCGCCGCAGGAAGGCCGCCGGGGAGTAGGGGCGGCCGATTCGGAGGCTCCCCGGGGTGCGCGGGGCGGGGCCCGCCGTCAGGGGCTCCGGCCGGATGCCTCCCCACCCTCGCCGTCGGCGTTGTCGTGCGGGGCGGGCCGCCCGTGGCCGGTGGTGCGCATGCCGTGGCGCATGGCCCACTCTCTGGGTGGCTCCGCCTCCTCCAGGGACTGCTTGGCCAGCTCGCGGAGCTGCTCGCTGCCCCGCACCCGCACGCCGAACTCGGCGCGCAGCGACAGGTAGGCCAGGCCGCCGATCGGGATCGGCAGCCAGAAGTTCAGCACCCGGTAGCTGATCACGCCGAGCAGCGCGATGTCCCTCGGGGTGCCGAAGCCGACCAGCGTCGAGGTCAGCACGAACTCCACCACGCCCAGGCCCGACGGGGTGATCGGCAGCACCGCCAGCACGTTGGCGAGGCCGTAGGCGACCAGCAGGTCGTCGACGCGCACCCAGTGCCCGAAGGCGCCCACGAACACCCACAGCGAGGCGGCGTCGAGCAGCCAGTTGGCCGCGGCCCAGCCGATCGCCCGCCCCACCAGCGCCCGGTCGGCGACCAGCGCGCGCAGCCGGCCGGCGAACCGCCGGGTGATCGCCACCACCTGGTCGGGGTCGAGCAGCGGCAGCCGCGCCGCCGCGGCCCGCAGCACCTTGACCGAGCCCTCCTCGCCGCGCATCAGCAGCACCACCACGGTGGCGAAGGCGGCGATCAGCAGCGCGCCCAACACACCGGCTGTGCCGTACAACGGGTTGTAGCCGTGCAGCGGGATCGAGGCCACCAGGCCGAGCCAGAGCAGCAGGTTCAGCACCACCGCCGAGCCGACGCCCTGGGTGGCCAGGGCGAAGGCGGTGTCGGTGCCCGACAGCCCCGCCTCGGTGAGCAGCCGGTAGCCCAGTGCCCCGCCGGCCGCGGTCCCGCCGGGCACCACGTGGCTCACGGCCAGCGTCGAGAACTGCGTGCGCAGCAGCACGTCGAAGCGCGGGTGCGGCCTGCCGCGCGGAAGGACCGACCTGGTCAGCTGCGTGTAGGCCATGATCGAGGCGATCTCCAGCAGCGAGGCGAGCAGCAGCCAGCGCCAGTCCACCTGGCCGAGGCGGTAGACCGCCCGGTGCACGCCGGCGATCTGCGGTACCAGGAAGTGGATGATCACGAAGGCGCCGAGCAGCAACAGCACCACGCGCCTGACAGGGACCGGGACGGTGGTCTGCGTGCGCACCGCTACGCTCCCGGCCCGGGCGGCTCGCTGCCGAGCCGGGCCAGCAGCCCGGCCAGCAGGGCGGTCCTCGGTACCAGGCTGTCCAGGTCCAGCCATTCGCTGGGGCCGTGCGCCTCCCCGCCAATCGGCGCCAGGCCGTCGATGGTCGGCAGGCCGGCCGCGGCGGTGGTGTTGGCGTCGCCGGCCCCGCCGGTCGCGGTGTGGCCGATCTCGAAGCCGAGACCGTGCGCGACCCGCTGCGCCTCCGCCACCAGGGCGAGCACCTCCGGGGTGCGCTCCATCGGCGGATGGCGGTGCAGCAGCCGCAGCTCCGCGGACGTGCCCGGGACCGTCCCCTCCGCCACGATCCGGGCGACCGCCGCCAGCGCCCGCTCGAAGTCGTCGCTGCGGATGGCGCGCAGGTCCAGCTCGAGCACGGCGGCGCCGGCCACCACGTTGGGGCGGGTGCCGGCGCGGACCGTGCCGACGTTGCAGGTCACGCCCTGCCAGCGGCGGTTCAGGCCGTGCAGCGCGATGGTCTTGTGGGCCGCCTCCAGCGCCGCGCTGGCACCCCTCTCCGGCCGCACGCCGGCGTGCACCGCCACGCCGGCGACGCGGACCTCCAGCGCGGCGATGCCCTTGCGGGCCGAGACCAGGTCGCCGTTGGTGCGCGCCGCCTCGAGCCCGATGGCGACGTCGTGCTCGGCCGCCAGCTCGCGGATGACCGCCTTGCTGAACGGCGAGCCGATCTCCTCGTCCGGCGAGAAGATCACGGTGATCCGTTCGAAGTCGTCGAAGCCGGCGTGGTCGCACAGCACCTCGACGGCTTCGACGCCGGTCACCACCCCGGCCTTGTCGTCGGTCACGCCGGGGCCGTAGGCGCGCCGGCCCTCGGTGCGGAACGGCTGCGCGGCCGCCTCGCCCTCGTCGAACACCGTGTCCATGTGCGCCAGCAGCAGCAGGCGCCGGCCGCCGGCCCCGCTCGACAGGCCGCCCTGGCGCCGGCCGATCAGCACGTCGCCGAGCAACGGCTCCCCGGGGGCCGGGTGGTGCGGGCGCCGCTCGACCTGCCAGCCGCCCGAGCGCAGGTCGCGCTCGACCAGGTCGGCGACGCGGTTCACGCCGTCCGGGGTGAAGGATCCCGAGTCCTGGTTCACGATCTGCTCGATCCGCGCGACGGCGCCCTGGTACCGCCGCTGCAACAGAGGCAGAAGCGCTTGGGGGTCGGCGCGAGGGTCCATGAGCTTGGGCCAAGTATAGTGAGGCCCAGCCGTTGTCCCTGGTGGGCGGCCCTTCCCGCCCGGTCGTCGCCCACGCCCCTCCCCCCGGGGTCGCCACCCCTCCCGCCGGGGGCTTTGACAGCCGCTTGAACACGGCGACGGCTACCATTTTGGTATGCGAGTGCTGGTCGTGGAGGACGAAGTCGACCTCGCGGACGCGGTGGCGCGCGGGCTGCGGCGCGAGGGCTATGCCGTCGACGTCGCCTATGACGGCGACGAGGCGCTGGACAAGCTGTCCGTCAACGAATACGACGTCATCTGCCTCGACCTGAACCTGCCCGGCACCGACGGGATCGAGGTGACCCGCCGCCTCCGCGAGGAGCGCCACGGCCCGACGGCGCCCCGGGTGCTCATGCTGACCGCTCGCGACCAGCCCCGGGACCGGGTCATCGGCCTCGACGAGGGCGCCGACGACTATCTCATCAAGCCATTCGACTTCGACGAGCTGAAGGCCAGGGTCCGCGCCCTGCTCCGCCGCGACGCCGGCCGCTCCGGCGCGCTGATGCGCGTCGGCGACCTGGAGCTGGACACCGCCAGGCACGAGGCCCGGCGCGCCGGCCAGGAGCTCTCGCTCACACCCAAGGAATTCTCGCTGCTGCGCTACTTCATGTCGCGGCCCGGCCAGGTGCTCTCCCAGGAGGACCTGCTGGAGCACGTCTGGGACGAGCACGCCGATCCCTTCACCAACACCGTCCGCGTGACCGTGATGACCCTGCGCCGCAAGCTCGGCGACGCGGGCGACGGCCAGCCGATCGAGACCGTGGTCGGCCGCGGCTACCGACTGCGGGAGGCGTCGTGAGCTCGGTGGACCACCGGCAGGTGGGCACCTGGTCCAGCAACCGCCTGCCCGAGTGGATGCGCTCGATCCGCTTCCGCTACACGCTGCTCTACTCGGGGGTCCTCTTCGGCCTGGCCGCGCTGGTCGTGGGCGCGATCTACCTGATCCTGTGGATGAGCCTGCGCGAGCCGATGTCGATCATCAACGGCAGCGTGGTCGACCACTTCACCGGGCGGTCCTTCTCGGTCGACATCGTCACCGCGCGCCAGTTCGAGCGGCTGGTCCACCAGCAGACTCTCAACCGGCTGCGGACCTTCTCGTTCGAGGCGCTGATCGTGCTGTTCTTCGCCAGCCTGGTGGTCGGCTGGATCATCGCCGGCCGGGTGCTGGCCCCGATCGGCCGGATCACCGGGGTGGCGCGCGAGATCCAGGCCACCGACCTGTCGCGGCGCATCCGGCTCCAGGGGCCCAACGACGAGCTCAAGCAGCTCGCCGACACCTTCGACGCGATGCTCTCGCGGATCGACGCCGCCTTCGCCGCGCAGCAGCAGTTCCTCGCCGACGCCTCGCACGAGCTCCGCAACCCGCTGGCGATCATCCGGACCAACGCCGACCTGGCGCTCTCCGACGAGAACCCTGAGGTCGACGAGCTGCGCCACACCGTGGTGGTGGTCAAGCGCGCCAGCGACCGGATGGCCAGGCTGGTCGACGACCTGCTCGCCCTGGCCCGCCGCGAGGCGCCCACCTTCGCCATCGAGCAGGTCGACCTCGGCCGCGCCGTGAGCGAGGCCAGCGAGGAGTTCATGGCGGCCGCCGAGGCGCGCGGGATCGTGCTGGACCGCGCGATCGCGCCGGGCGTGATCGTGATGGGCGACGGCGACGCGCTCAAGCGCGCGGTCGCCAACCTGCTGGAGAACGCGGTGCGGCTGTCGCCGCCCAACTCCCGCATCCGCCTGGCGGTCGGCAGCGAGCGCTCGCTGGCGTGGGTGGCCGTCTCCGACGAGGGCCCCGGGATCGCGATCGAGGACCAGCCGAAGGTCTTCGACCGCTTCTGGCGCGCCGACAAGGGCCGTTCCAGAGCGGATGGGGGCACCGGCCTCGGCCTCTCGATCGTCCGCCAGATCGCCCAGCAGCACGGCGGCGACGTCCAGCTCCAGTCCAAGCTCGGGGTCGGCTCCACCTTCACCATCTGGCTGCCGGCCCCCAACCCCGGCAACGACCCCAACCAGCGCCTCACCTCCGGCGCCCAGCGCTGACCGCCGGGGTGGCGTCCCGCGCCGACCCGGGCCGCGCGCCGCCGCTCGCGCCTCCCGCCTCGCGCCTCGCGGTGCCGTGGCCTGCCGTGAACAGGCGCTCCGGCTGCTTTCTCCCCTCCTGGCGTTTACGCACCGCAACGCCTGGCTTTACGTCGCCTTGAGGGTTCGCTTACCGATGCTTTAGTGCGCCGCGCCTACGCTCGATGCAGACAGACGAGCAAGACCTCGTCAGCGAGCGAACCGTCGTTCAGGAGGCAGTTGGAATGTCGAGCTCCGACATGTGGCGACCCCGGCCGACCTCCCCCAACGCTTCGCCCGACGCTTTGGACGAGCAGCCCGCCGCCCGGGGCGAGCCCGACCGCGACGCGACCGCGCCGATCGACCAGCGCTCGATCCAGCAGGGCTCGCCCCGCCAGGACCCGGGCGTCGACAGCGGTTGGCGGACCGGTACCTCCCCTTGGAGCGGTCCAGGCGGATCGAACTGGAGCGGCGACGCTCCGACGAGCTGGGGTCAGGGCGGCGCCGGGAGCGGCTGGAGCGGGGCGGGACCGGGCGGCGGCCCGTCCACTCCGGCCCCCGGTGCCCCCGGCCCCGGTCCCGGGTCGACCACCATGACCGAGCCTCGGCCATGGGCGTCGGGCGCCGGCGCGCCCCAATGGGTCGACGCCGAGACCCGGCCGATCCCGGACCCGGCCGGGGCCGGCCCGTCCTGGGGTGGGCCGGTCCCCGCCAGCGGCCAGCGTCCGCCGCGGCGCGGCAGCTCCCGTCTGGTGGCCGCCGTGCTCGCGGTGCTCCTGCTGCTCGGCGCCGGCTACGGCCTGGGGCAGCTGCGCGACCGGTCCAACGCCAGCGCCTCGGGGAACGCGCCCGGCACGCCGGTCGCGGTCAACTCGGCGCAGATCAAGGGTGGCGACGAGCCGGTCGCCTCGGTGGCCAAGGCGTTGCTGCCGACGGTGGTGCAGCTGGAGACCGACCAGGGGCTGGGCTCCGGCGTGATCTACGACAAGAACGGCTACATCCTCACCGCCGCGCACGTGGTGCAGGGCGCCAACCAGGTGACCGTCCGGCTGGCCGACGGCACCAAGCTCAACGGCCGCGTGCTCGGCACCGACGACGGGACCGACATCGGCGTGGTCAAGGTCGACCGCAACGATCTCCAGCCGGCGGCGCTCGGGCTGAAGGTGCCGCTCCAGGTTGGCCAGATGGCTGTGGCGATCGGCAGCCCCTTCGGGCTCGAGGGCAGCGTCACCTCCGGCGTCGTCAGCGCGGTCAACCGTAGCCTGCCCAACCCGGACAACGGCTCGGTGCTCGAGGTCCTGCAGACCGACGCGCCGATCAACCCCGGCAACTCCGGCGGCGCCCTGGCTGACCGCGAGGCCAGGGTCATCGGCATCAACGACTCGATCCGCTCGGAGTCGGGCGGCAACGAGGGCATCGGCTTCGCGATCCCGATCGACATCGCCGCGGCCTCGGCCGCCCGGATCGTGAACGGGCAGGCGACCGACTCGGGCTACCTCGGGGTGAGTGGCACCGACCCGGCCATCGGCAGGGCCGGCGCGCTGGTGAACGAGGTGGCCGGCGGTGGTCCCGCGGCCAAGGCCGGGCTCCAGGTCGGCGACCTGATCATCAGTGTCAACGGCAAGGGCGTGCAGAGCATGGACGACCTGGCAGCGCAGATCCGGCTCCTCGGACCGGGCCAGAAGGTGCAGCTCGGAGTGGTCCGAGGTGGTCAGCGACAGACCATCACAGCGACGTTGACAAAGCGGCCAAACGAATGATGAGATGTGGCCCACAGTCAGTAGCCCACACGGACTAGACAGTGCCGACCGAGTCTGGTAGTTTGGCCGGTAACGATTTGGAATCAAGGCCAGCACGAACCGGAATGACCGGCGTACTGTTTGAAGACGCGAACACGGAACTGATTCAGAGCGGCGCTGGGGGGCGCTCATCAGGATCACTTCCGCCCGCATGACGGCCGGGGCCGTCGAGCCTCGGCCGGGAGGACACGGGAGGCGCGGGAAGCACGTTCGCGACGCGACGGCCGCGCCGTCCGGCTGTGAGGACCGGTGGTTGGGGGACTGCCGGGACCCCGCCGGGCGGCAGGCCGTCTTTTTGGGCCGATCCGGTCCGCCGGCGCGTCTGTATTGAAGTTGATTTTCCCGCTATTTTGGCTATTTCCCCGCGCGGATAACTCCTTTCCCGCTTCGTGTCCCGCGCCTGGGGGACGCAATCCGTAGTCCCCTAGGCACCGCCCCGAATCGCCACTACGGCGGCCGCCCTGCCCACAGCCCCCGGTTGGCCACCCGCGCCTCCTCGACCAGATCGCGGAACAGCCCGGCGTAGCTCACGTCGGGCGGGATGGTGATCAGCCGCGCGTAGCCCTCGGCCGCCAGCAGCGCGTTCCAGAAGGTCCCGTCGGGCAGCCAGACGTAGGCGAGCAGCCGCCCGTAGCGGTCGCGCGGCTCGACGTCGCCCTCCAGGCGGACGGTGCGGTCGGAGAGCATGCGCTTGGCGAAGCCCGATGCCTCCCTGCCATACGGCTGCACCGGCCGGTCGGGGTCCACCGTCTCCGGTGTGTCGACGCCGATCAGGCGGATGCGCTCGCTCCGCCCGGCGACCGCGGCGACGAAGGTGTCACCGTCCACCACCCGCTCGACCCGCGCCGCGACCGCCTCGGGCGGCGCCGGCGGCCAGGACGCCCGCTCGGCCGGAGTGGTCGCCAGCCGCGGCGCCTGCCCCGGCCGGCAGCCGGCCAGCAGCAGGACGGCGAGGATCGCGGCCAGCATGGACAGCCAGATCCGCGCGACCCGGGCGCCGGGTCGCGTCGCAGTCCGGTCCGGCCGTGCCGGCGGTCGCGGGTCGTTCGTGGCGGACATGCGCGGAGCATAGAGACCGCCGGAAGCCGTCGTCCCGGGCTGTCCACACCCCCCGCGAAGCCCCTTGCGGCGCGGGGACCGCGCCTCCGGCAGCATGGCCGAGCTCTGATTGACAAGGGGGGTGTGGACGACCCGCAACGGCCGTCCCGGGCGGTCGTTAGGATCGGGGCATGACGAATGGGCTCGGCGGTCTCACCGCCCCACAGCACGCGCAGCCGGATCGCGGTGGCGACCCGGCCGGCGCCGCGCGGGCAAACGGCTCGCCGGCGACCGCCGCCTTGCCGGACGGCTCCCCCGCGGCGATCGCCGCGAGCCTGCCACCGGGCAACGTGGTCGCGCTCGGCGGCCCCGGCAGCGGCAAGACGGCCCTGCTCGAGGCGGCCATGTACGAGCTGGCGGCCGGGCCCGGCGGCGCCGCGCTGTTCGTCACCTCGAGCCGGCAGGCGGCGGTCGCGTCCACCGCGCGGCTGCTCGCGCACGTCGAGCGCGCCGCCGGTGGCGCGCTGAGCTGCGTGACCTGGCACGCCTTCGCCCGCGGCCTGGTCACCAGCCACGCGGACCTGCTGCCCTACCGCGGCGAGCCGCGCCCGCTCAGCGGTCCGGAGCAGTGGTCGCTGGTCCGCGAGCTGCTGCTCCAGGATCCCCCGATGGTGCGCTGGGGCGACCTCGATTCGCTGGTCCAGACGCGGGCGTTCACCGACGAGCTGGCCGAGTTCGTGCTCGCCTGCGAGCGGCGGCTGATCGACCCCGCGGAGCTGGCCGAGCGGGCGGTCTCCCAGAACCGCCCGGCCTGGCGGCCCGCCGCGGACTTCCTCGCCGGCTATCTCGGCCACCTGGCGCTCGCCGACCTGGTCGACCAGGCGGGCATGGTCGTGCAGGCGGGCGACCTGCTCGAGGACCACGCGGAGCTGCGGGCCGACACGGTCGCACAGGTCCGCACCGTGCTGGTCGACGAGGCGCAGGAGCTGGACCCAGCGCAGTTCCGCCTGCTGGAGCTGCTGGCCGACGGCGGCGCGCGGGTGATCATGGCCGGCGATCCGGCTGGCACCACCGAGGCCCACCGGGGCGCGCCGCCAGGGAGCCTGGTCGAGCGGTCCGCCCGGCTGGGTGCCCGGATGGTCCTCCTCGAGCACAGCCGGAGGCTGGGCGGTCGTGGGCTCGACGCGGTGCGGCGGCTCCAGGCGGCCGGCCCCCATCCCGCCGCGCCACTCCGCGGCGGCGGGGTGACCAGCGTCGACGCCGCCCATTTCCCGGGACCGGCGGAAGAGGCCGACGCCATCGCCCGGCTGCTGCGGAGCGCCCATCACCGCGACGGCCTGCCCTACAGCCGGATGGCCGTGCTGCTGCCCGGGCCTCGCCAGCTGACCGGACCGGTCCGGCGGGCGCTGGAGCGCCGCGGCGTGCCATACCGGTTGGGCGCCGGCGACCGCCAGCTCCTCCACGAGCCGATCGTGCGGCACGTGCTCGACCTGTTCCGTCTCGCGCTGGAGCCCAGCCGCGTGGACGAGCTGCTGCCGCCGCTGCTCACCTCCCCGCTCGGCGGACTCGACGCGCGGGAGCTCCGCGCGCTGCGACGCGCCGCCGTGCTCGCCGACCGCTCGCTGGCCGAGCACGTCGAGGCGACCGGTGAGGAGCTCGGCGTCGAGGAAGGGATCGCCGACCGGGTGGCCGCCCTCCGCGGCCTGCTCGAGCAGGCGACCCGCTGGGCCGCCGAGCTGGAGGCTGACCGCTGCTTCTGGGAGCTGTGGTGCGCCGCTCCGGTGTTCTCCGAGCTGGTGGCCCGTGCGGAGCGGCATCCGGAGGACGCCGGCGTCGCCCGGCAGCTCGACGCGCTGACCTCGCTCTCGCGGGCGCTGGGGCTGTTCGTGGACGGCCGGCCGACCGCGACCATGCGCTCCTACCTGGACGTGGTCGAGCGGGCCGATTTCGCCAGCGACCCGTGGCTGCCGGCCTCGCTCGCCAGGTCCGACGCGGTGGCGTTGCTGTCGCTGCACGCCGCCAAGGGGCAGGAGTTCGACCTGGTGGTGGTGTCGGGCTGCATGGAAGGGTCGCTGCCCCGGACCGCCTGGCCAGAGGGCGTGTTCGAAGCGTGGCGGCTCGACGGCGACCTCGACCCGGTGGCGCGGGCCAGGGCGATCCTCGAGTCGGAACGGCGCCGCTTCACGCTCGCGGCGAGCCGGGCCAGGGACCGGGTGGTGTTCACCTCGTCCAGGTCCGAAGGGCGCGGTGAGCCGTCCCGTTTCATCGCCGAGCTCGGCCTGGATCCATCGGCGGAGAGCGTCGCCGGGGACCCCGCGCCGCTCGGCGTGCTGGAGGCCGCCGGCGCGCTCCGGCGGATCGCGGGCGACCAGTCGCGACCGGCGGCCGAGCGCCTCGCGGCGGTCACCACGCTGGCGGCCATGCAGGGCGTCGACCCATCCACCTGGTGGTGGCGGCGCGACTGGACGGTCGATCCGGAGCCGATCACCGCCGAGGGCCGGCTGCGCACGTCCTACTCGCGGATCCGCGCCTACGAGGACTGCCACCTGCGCTACTTCTACTCCAGCGTGGCCGGCCTGGACGACCGCAGCTCGTACCAGATGGCCTTCGGCAAGCTGATGCACACGATCTTCGAGCTGGCCGCCAAAGGCGAGATCGCCGGCGAGCCCGCCGCGCTCAAGGCCGCCTACCGGGAACGGTTCGACCCGGCCTGGTTCCCCTCCCGGGCCATCGCCCACCAGTACTGGCGCGACGGCATGGCCATGCTCGAGCTGTGGCACAACAGCGAAGCCAAGCAGGCCAGGCAGGCGCTGCGCTTCGAGGTCGCCTTCGAGATGGAGGTCGCCGGGCACCTCCTCCGCGGGCGCATCGACCGGGTCGACCGCGCCGAGGGCGGCATCGTCCTGCTCGACTACAAGACCGCCAGGCACCCCGCCACCGAGGAGGAGGCGCGCAGGGACCTCCAGCTCGCCATCTACTACCTGGCGGCGCTGCGCGACCCCGAGCTGGCCGAGCTGGGGGCGCCCGTCGAGATGCAGCTCGTCTATCCCGCCCAGCCGCGCATGGGCCGCTTCACGCGGGTCAGCCAGCGACCCGAGCCGGACCATCCGCGGCTGGTCGAGCGGCGCCTCACCCCGCTGCTGGAGGGCGCCGCCTCGGAGGCGTTCGACCCGAGCCCGCACGCCGACTGCCGCTTCTGCGCCTTCAAGGTCATCTGCCCCATGTGGCCCCAGGGAGAGGACCTGCTCGCCCCGGTGCAGCCTCCGGCAACCGAACCCGTGCCGGTCGCGCCGGAGGCACGGCCGTGAGCGCCGGGACCGCCGCGCCGGTCGCCACCGCGACCGCCAGCATCCGCAGGGCGCTGAAGGACCGTGAGCCGACCTCGGAGCAGTGGGCGGCGATCACGGCGCCGCTCGGCCCGGTCCACGTGGTCGCCGGCGCCGGCTCCGGCAAGACCGCCGTGATGGCCGCGCGGATCGTCTACCTGATCGAGCAGGTCAGGGTGCCGCCGTCGGCGATCCTAGCGCTGACCTTCACCAACAAGGCCGCCACCGAGCTGGAGGAGCGCGTCCGCGACGCCCTGGCGGTCGGAGGGGTCGTTCCCGCGGGCCAGGCGCCGCCGGCGGGACCGACCGGGGCCGCGGCCACCGGCGCCGGGGAAGAGGACGGGCTCCTGCCAGCCGGCAGTCCGCCCGCGGACCAGGTGGCGGTGCACACCTACCACGCGTTCGCGGCGGACCTCGTCAAGGTGCACGGCGTGCGGGTCGGCGTGGAGCCGGACGCGGACCTGCTGAGCGAGGCGCAGCAGTACCAGATCCTGCTGGGGCTGCTGGACGGCGAGCGCTTCGAGCACCTGCACGTCCGCACGGCGGGAGCGATCATCCGCAAGACGCTGGAGCTGGCCGCCGCCTGCGCCGACCACCTCGTCGAGCCGTCGGTCGTCGCCGAGCACGCCCGGCGGCTGCAGGCGGCCGCGGACGCCGGCGAGCGCATGCCCGACTGGCAGGTGCAGGCCGCCAGGGAGCGGGTCGAGCTGACCCGGCTGGTCCAGCGCTACACCGAGGAGAAGCGCCGCCGCAGCCGGATCGACTTCGGCGACCAGGTCGCCCGGGCCTTCGAGCTGGTCGACCGCTACGACGACCTCGCCGCCGAGCTGCGCACCCGCTACCCGCACGTGCTGCTCGACGAGTACCAGGACACCAACATCGCACAGCGCCGGCTGATCCAGGTGCTCTGCCCGCCGGGCTCCTCGATCATGGCGGTCGGCGACGCCCGCCAGGCGATCTACGCCTTCCGCGGCGCGACCATGTACAACCTGCTGTCCTTCGGGGAGCACTTCAAGCCCCCGGGCACCCGGACCCCGGCGCCGCTGCCGCTGTCGACCAACTTCCGCTCGGGCAGGCGGATCCTCGCGCTGGCCAACTCGGCGATCGACGCCATCCCGGAGGAGCGGCGCGGCGGCAACCCGCTGGTCGCCCAGGCGGGCGCCGGCGAGGGCGAGGTCCGCGCGGCGCTGCTCTCCGATCAGCTGGTCGAGGCCGACTTCGTCGCCGGACAGCTCACCGCCGCGCACGAGCGTGGCCTCGACGACGGCAGCTACCCGGACTGGCGCGACATGGCGGTGCTGGTCCGCTCCAAGCGACTGCTCGGCCCGCTGCGCGAGGCGCTGGAGCGGCGCGACGTGCCGGTCGAGGTCGTTGGCCTGTCGGGGTTGCTGGAGACGCCCGAGATCGTCGACCTCATCTCGGTGCTGCGGGTGATCGCCGAGCCGGGCGACAACGTGGCGCTCGCCCGGCTGCTGCTCGGACCGCGGTGGCGCATCGGCTACCGCCACCTGGTGCGGCTCGCCCGCTGGGCCTCGCGGCACAACTGGGGTCTCAAGGACGTGCTCCCCGGCGAGGATCCCGACCCCGGGGACGTGTCGTTCGCGCTGTCCGAGGCGCTGGACCACCTGGGCGAGGTCGAGGGCCTGGACGACGAGGCCAGGTCCCGCCTCGAGGCGTTCCGCATCGAGCTGCGCGGCCTGCGGCGGCGGTCGGACGCGCCGCTGCTCGACCTCGCCCAGACCGTGCTGGAGCGGACCGGCGTGTGGGCCGAGCTGGAGGCGTCGGCCGACCGGCGGGCGGTCTCGGCGCGGCAGAACCTGGCGGCCTTCCTCGACCGGGTGGCCGCCTTCGCGCCGGTCGAGGGCAACCCGTCGCTGCCGGCCTTCCTGGCCTACCTGGACGCGGTCGAGGACGCCGCCGAGCCGGTCGAGGCGACCCAGCCGGCGCGGGCCGACTCGGTCAAGCTGATGACCGTCCACATGGCCAAGGGGCTGGAGTTCCCCGTGGTGGCGGTCGCCGGGCTGGCCGCAGGCACCACCAGGGACGGCTCCCTCAAGCACGGCATCTTCCCGGACGTGCGCGTGGTCGACCCGCGCCGCGCCCAAGGCTTCCCCTACGAGCTGCGCGAGGACGCCGCCCACCTGCCGAAGTTCGCGGGCGACGCCAAGGCGTTCCGGGCCCAGCTCGACGAGCGCGCCATGGAGGACGAGCGCCGCCTGCTGTACGTGGCGCTGACCAGGGCCAAGCGGTTGCTGGTGCTGACCGCCGCCTGGTGGTACCGCGGCTCCGAGAAGACCCCCAAGGGGCCGAGCCCGTTCTGGCGCGAGGCGGCCGAGCATCCGGCGGTGACCGTGGTCGCCCAGGCGGCCAAGCCGGAGGCCAGCCCGCTGACCGCGGCGCTGCGCGCCAAGGTGCGCTGGCCGCAGCCGGCAAGACGGCCCGAGGAGCTGGAGGACCCGCTGCTTCCCGAGGGGGTCGGCGCGGCCGTCGAGCTGGCGCGGCGGGACCCGGACGCCGTCGTCCGGCGGCTGCCCGCCAGCGAGGTGGACGCCTACGACGCCGCGGTCGAGGCGGGGCGGCACCTGATCGACGCGTCCAACGGCGAGGCGCTCGCGCCGCCGCTGCCGCCCAGGGTGCTCTCGGTCACGCAGGTGCTGACCTATGCGCGCTGCCCGCGCGACTTCTACTGGACGGTCGTGCGGCCGTTGCCGTCGCCGCCCAGGCCGGCCGCCCGGCTCGGCTCGGTCGTCCACCGGCTGCTCGAGCGGCGGGCGCGGAGCCTGCCGGACCTGGTCGACCTCGACGGGCTCGGCGGCGACCTGCCCGCGGGGGTCGCCGAGCCCGTCGAGGTCGCGCGGGCGAAACGCAACTTCGCCGCCACCCGCTACGCGCAGCTGCCGCCGCCGGAGGCCGAGGTCGGCGTGGTCCTGCGGATCGGGCCCTGGGCCGTGCGGGGGCGCATCGACGCGATCTTCCGCGGCGACGACGGGATCGAGCTGGTCGACTGGAAGACCGGGCGGCGGCCGGAGTCGAACCCGCTCGGGCTCGACCAGCTCGGCGTCTACGCCCTCGCGCTGCGCGAGCTCGGCCAGCTGCCCGGCGACCGCTGCGTCACCGCCTACTGCTACCTCGGCGGCGACGCCCCGGAGATCGACCCGTTCGACTGGGGCCCCGACGACCTCGACCGCCAGCGCGACACCCTGGAGACCGTCCTGGCCGCCCTCGACCGCGGCGAATTCGACCGCCGCTGCCGCCTCCCCACCTGCCGAACATGCCGCGGCAGTTGAGGAGACTTACCGCGCGTTGAGCCTTGTGGCGGTCGGCGTGCCGAAGCGCTTGGCGATCAGCTGCTTGAGGCCGTGGGGGAAGCTCTCGCGGGCGGCGAGGTGGGAAGGGATGAGCTGGCGCTGGGCCTGGGCGTCGCCGGAGAAGGCGGCGATGCAGAGCTCGGGCTCGGCGTTGGCCAGGGCCAGGATGGCGCCCGTGCAGCCGAGCGGGCCGGCGAGGGCGAGGATCGGGGCGGCGCCGACGTAGAGCCAGCCCTGGAAGACCTCGAGCTCGCGCAGCAGGCGCTCGGGGTCGCCGGTGGAGTCCTTGAGGCCGCGGACGGGCAGCTCGGGGAGCACCTCGACCGGCAGCCCGGGGAGCGACGCCTGCGGAAAGTGGTAGGCGAGCACCGGCAGGTCGCCGGCGGCGTCGGCGACCGCCTGGTAGTAGACCCGCGGGTCGTGCGCTCCCGGAGGTGCCAGGGCCAGCACCGCGTCGGCGCCGTGGTCGCGGGCCTCGCGGGTGAGCGCCACCGCCTGCCGCACGGATGGCGCGCCGGTGCCTTGGACCACCGGGGTGCCGGCCGGGACGGCGGCGCGCACGGCCTCGAGCAGGGCGATCCGCTCCTCCGGCGACAGGCTGGCCGCCTCGCCGGTGGAGCCGGCCACGACGACCGCCTGGATGCCCAGCTCGACCAGGGCCCTGGCGTGGTCGCCCGTGGCCTTGGCGTCGATCTCGCCGTCGTCGTCGAAGAAGGTCGCCAGCGCGACCCCGACACCGGTGAAGATGGGCTCGTCCACACGTATCGCCTCGCCCTCGCATTCGGCACGCGTCCGCACGAGCGTAGCGTGGCGTCCCGCCGTGGCGCCCAGGTGGTTTGCCTGCTCGCGACCGCCTCGATAAGCTATCTCAAGGAAACATCTATGTTTCCAAAGTACGTTACCGCGGGATTCCCGTAGGGAAGCGGCGCAGCGCGGAGGGCGGCCTTGACCGGGCCACCTCCGACAGGCGGAAGGCGGAGGGACAGCCCGGCCGGGCCCACCTCCACGGAAGGACCCAAGGAGAGAACCTCCGGGGAGCAACGCGGTGGTGACCGGGGAGGACCAGCCATGTCGATGGTCGAGGAGCAACGCGGCGGCACGCGGGAGCGGATTCTCGTGCTGCTGCGGCGCCACGGGCGCCTGTCCGCACCCAAGCTCGCGGACCTGCTGGAACTGACCCCAGTCGGGGTGCGCCGCCACCTCGCGCTG
>DASVXQ010000059.1:0-11025 GCA_036392615.1 Actinomycetes bacterium
CCCGGGTGAGCCCGAGGCCACCCCCGCGGCCGTCTCGGGACGCTCGGCGACCGCCGGGGCGCTGGCCAGCGCCGCGGGCTCGACCCGAACGCTCAGCGCCGGGTCGCGCTGGCGCGGGTCGCTGTTCGGGCTGGGCACGGCGGCGTGCTGGGCGATCAGCCCGCTGCTGATCCGCGAGGGGCTCGCCGGGGTGCCGTCCCCTGGGCTGGGCGTGACCATCAGCATGGTCGCCGCCACCATCCCGCAGGGCGTGGTGGTGGCGCTGCGCCGCCGCCGCGGGCTTGGTCAGCCGCCGCTATGGGACGCGCTGGCGTACAAGCTGGCCGCCGGCGTCCTGGTCGGGCTGTCGACCTGGACCCGGTGGGAGGCGCTCGCGCTGACTCCCGTCGCGGTGGTGCTCGCGCTCGGCCTGCTGTCGGTGCCGACCGTGATCCTGGTCGCCCCGCCCCTGGTCGGCCGCGCCGAGGAGCCGATCACCCGCCGGATCGTCGCCGGCGCCGTGCTGGTGGTGATCGGCTCGCTGGTCCTGGTGCTCCGCGGCTAGGCGGCCCGCCGCCCGGGCCGCGCCCGAGGATGCATGGCAGCGGCTCGCCTGCGCGTGGCCTGGCCGCTGTACCGCGTCGGGACCTCTGTCGGGCTGTCGTCGCACCGATCGGATGCTGCGGGTTGCAAGGCCGGTCATTGCAGGAAGTACTGCTTGAACAAGTACGTCGTCGGCCGTCCTTCTCGTGGCGTCGAGCCAGCTGGAAGGGCGGCCGTTCCCTCTGTACATTGCCCCATCTTGCGCAGTACCCTCGGGTTGCCAGGTTCGGGTAGTTCACCGGTCTTGACCCGTCTAGAGGCGCGTTGGACGTGCTCGAAGGCGAGGATCTCACCGATGGGCAGCTGGGCCAGTGCCGCCACCAGGCGGGCGGCATGCTGGCTGCAGCCCCGGCCCTGGGCCTGGTACGGTCCATCCAACCTCCACCGCCGCGATGGTCACCTGCTCCTGTGATGATCGACCATGCCGGCGACGGTGAGCGCTGCTCCGCCGGTATCGGTCACCAGAACCGGATGCCGCAGCGACGCGCGAACGCACACGGCAGATGCTGGCTGCCACGCACGCGCTGGATTCCCTGCCAGGCTGCGGCGCCCACAACGCAGGACCGGTTAGGTGCACTGCATCGTGCCGGCCAGCGGACGATCCGCGTGGGCGGTGCACGTGAACAGGTAGAGCGATCCGAGATCGCCGAGCATGATGCCGTGGGGCGGCCAGCGATCGCCTCCCAGGACAGGTTGTGAGGTCGCGATCGTGGGGTCGTCGCGATCCTCCAACGGCAACCAGCGCCCTCGGCCCCCGAACTCATCGCTTGCGATCGTGAGCAGGTGCTGCATGCGCCGCCCGCAGCCACACACCGGCCACTGCGGCTCCTGGATCCAGCGCGGCCAGCCGCCAACCTTGGTGCCTGGCGCAGTCGACAGCGCCGCCCAGTACAGCCCGCTGCTGCCATCGCCGCACCCGCTCGTCCAGGGCACCGGGCAGGTCGGAAAAGTGCGGCTGCTCGGCATGGGGGTACTCCACGACCCGCTCGGGGTGCAGCACGCACGGCAGCGGCACGTAGTCCGGCCCGAACAACTCCTCGTCGAACCGCGGGGCCGGCGGGGCCGCCAGCGGCTCGGCCACCTCCGCCGCACGCCGCCAGACCGCAAGCGGACGCGGCCCGTACCACGGTGCGCCATGCTCGTTTGGGCACCACAGCAGCTGGAACAGGTCGGTGCGCTCAGGGAACGGCAGTTCCGGCACTTCCCAGGCGTGCAGCTGCAGCACGCCGGCCAGCGGCGAGGGCACCTGCGGGGACTGGTGGTACCACCGCTCGGCGTAGATCGGGCCATCCCCCTCACGGTGCACGCCGCCGTTCATGCCCGAGGCCATCGCCCACCCCAGAGCCTGGTCCAAGGAGGTGATCTCGGGCGGCACGGGGATGCGCTCGGACTGCTCATGGGGCTCCTGGCAGACCGGCCAGGGCTGCTCGGCCGGCCACAGCAGCGGGCCGCCGAGGGAGCTGTCGGTGGCCGCTGGCGCGCCGGTCCGGGGGTGCAGGCGCACCGCCTCTCGCGCGAGCGGAGCAAGCTCGGGGAAGTTGCTGGTGATGTCCAGCGGCGGGGGTGGAGTGGTACGGCCCATCGGGGTCTGCTCGCCTGCTCGTGCCTTGTCTCATCCAATCCGATAACGGCGAGGATCGTAGCGCCAGGAGCTGACCCTCAAGCGGCCGCAGTCCGAAACGGCTTCGCCTCGCTGGTGGTGTGCGGCGCACGCGGCAGCACCAGCAGCTGCGCGCGGCGATGGCCCAGCAGCCGTACCTGACGCTGGCCGCGGTCGGCGGCATGCTCGCGTCGTGCTCATCCCGCTCGGCGCGGCCGCCGTCCACTTACGGTTGCGCGGCGAGCGGGCCGAGGACGCAGAACTCGTTGCCCTCGGGGTCGGCCAGCACCACCCAGGGAACCTCGCCCTGGCCGATGTCGGCGCGGCGGGCGCCCAGCGCGAGCAGCCGCTCCACCTCCGCCTGGTACGAGACGTCGATCGGCCTGACGTCCAGGTGCAGGCGGTTCTTCACCGTCTTGGCCTCGGGAACCCGCACGAACACCAGCGCCGGCACGCTGGGCGCCTGGCGCACCCGCTCAGCCAGGTCGGGCGGCTCGCGCTCCCAGGGCGCGATCTCCACCTGCCCCTCCTCGCCGCGCACCACGTGGTAGCCGAGGGCGGCGGCCCAGAACGCCGCCTGTGCGGCCGGGTCGTGACAGTCGACGACGATCTCGGTGAGCCTGCTCCCCATGCCGACCTCCCAGCTCGAGTCGTGGCGCGCTGGGAGGAGTGTCCCGGATCAGGCGGCGGTCTCGCTCGGGACCGGTGCGCCGGCGTCCCGCGGCGGGCCGGCCGGGCGGGCGCGGATCACCACCAGGCTGATGACCAGGGCGAGCAGCGCGAACAGCACCGCGAACCGGAAGGCGGTGGAGATGCCGTGGGCCAGGATCTGGGCGGAGATCTGGTGGGGGAGCTGCCCGGTGCGCTGGAACTGCGCCCGCACCGCGGGCGAGGCGCTGGCCAGGAACCTGCCGACCAGCTCGGCGGCCTCGTTGCGGCTGGCGGTGCCGAACACCGTCACCAGGATCGACAGGCCGAGCGAGCTGCCCACCTGCTGCGTGGCGTTCAGCAGGCTGGATGCGGCGCCCGACTCCTGCCGGGAGACGCCGGAGACGGCGGTGAGCGTCAGCGGCACGAACAGGCAGCCCAGGCCGAGCGAGAACAGCAGCATCGGGCCGAGCAGCCCGTCCAGGTAGCCGCTGGTCGCGGTGATGCGCGACAGCCAGTACAGGCCGCCGGTGGCGAACACCGAGCCGGCCACCATGAACCGCTTGGGCCCGACCGCCGGCAGCAGCCGCGCGACCACCTGCGCGACGACGATGATCACCCCGCTGACCGGCAGGAACGCCAGGCCAGCCTTGAGCGGGCTGTAGCCCAGCACCTCCTGAACGAACAGGGTCAGGAAGAAGAACATCCCGAACAGCCCGGCCGCCACCCCGAGCATGATGGCGTAGCTGCCCGCCCGGTTGCGGTTGCGGAACATGTGCAGCGGGGTGATCGGCTGGCGCGTCCTGCTCTCGATCAGCAGGAACGCCGACAGCAGCACCACCGCGGCGACGAAGGCGGCGATCGTCACGCTGTCGCTCCAGCCCTCCTGCGCGGCGCGGATGAAGCCGTAGACCAGTGCGGTCATCCCGGCGGTCGAGGTCAGCGCTCCGGCGACGTCGAAGCGGCCGGGCTGGCGCTCGGACTCGGTGATGTACAGCGGGGCGAGCAGCGCGATCACGATGCCGATCGGCACGTTGACGAACAGCACCCAGCGCCACGACAGCCACGAGGTCAGCATGCCGCCGAGCAGCAGGCCGACGGCGGCGCCGGAGCCCGAGACGGCCGCGAACACGCCGAATGCCCGGTTGCGGGCGGGTCCCTCCTCGAAATTGGTGGTGATCAGCGCCAGCGCCGTCGGCGAGGCGATCGCGCCGCCCACGCCCTGGAGCGCGCGGCAGGCCAGCAGCCAGCCCGACGAGGTCGCCAGGCCGCCGAGCAGCGACGCCAGGCTGAACAGCAGGATGCCGGTGATGAACACGCGGCGCCGGCCGAGGATGTCGCCGGCGCGCCCGCCGAGCAGCAGCAGCCCGCCGAAGGTGAGCGTGTAGGCGTTCAGCACCCAGGACAGGCCGGTCGTCGAGAAGTGCAGCGCGCTCTGGATGTGGGGCAGCGCGATATTCACGATGGTGGCGTCCAGCACCACCATCAGCTGCGCGCCCGCGATCACCGCCAGCGCGATCCCAGGGTGGATGCCGCGCCGTGCCGCCCCCGGGACACGCTGGGCAGCCGTGCGTGAGGTCGTGGTCATGAATCCCCCCGAAACGCCTTCGTCATCGTCGAGGAACCGGTCCCGACGGCGAAGTCGTGCAGTATAGGCGCGGTCCGGGACGCGCCGCCATCGTCCGGCCGGCCAGCTCCGACCGAAGGTACCCACCGACCGTGACAGCCGGGCCGAGGATGGCGGCTGCCCGAAGGAGCCGGCGCCGGCATGGAGCGGTCCCCGGGGCCTCGGACTCGGGACCTCCGCGGACCTCGAGGGCAACGCGCCAGGACCATTGACAGGGCTGGGACGCGGGCGATAGCTTCCTACTGCAAACGATTGCATATCGGCGCAGAGGCGGCGGCACGACGGCGGACGGCGCCGCGCCATGTGGGACCAGGGGAGGGCGGGGCATGGCCAACCTCGGATTCGTCGGGCTCGGCGTCATGGGCGGACGGATCGCCGCCAGGCTGCTCGACGCCGGTCACGACGTGTCTGGCTACAACCGCACCAAGTCCAAGGCCAGCTGGCTGGTCGAGCGCGGCCTGCGGCTGCTCGACACGCCGCGCGAGGTGGCGGCCGCCTCCGAGGTCGTCTTCACCATGGTCACCGACACGGCCGCGCTGCTGGCCGTGACCGAGGGCGACGAAGGCATCCTGGCGGGGCTGGGGCCGGGCAAGGTCTACGTGGACATGAGCACGGTGAGCCCCAGGCTCGCCAGGGAGCTGGCGGCGAGCGCCGCCGGAACCGGCGCGGCCATGCTGGACGCCCCGGTCTCCGGCAGCGTGAGCACCCTGGAGAAGGGCCAGCTCTCGATCATGGTCGGCGGCGAGGCCGAGGTGCTCGAGCGGGTGCGGCCGATCCTCGAGGCGATCGGCCCCAAGGTCATCCACATCGGCGCCAACGGCCAGGCGGTGCTGATGAAGACCGCCGTCAACCTCAACCTCGCGGTGCAGCTCACCGCCTTCAGCGAGGGCCTGCTGATCGCCGAGAAGGGTGGCATCCCCAGGGATGTCGCCATCGAGGCGATGCTGGCCAGCGTGATCGCCTCGCCGTCGCTGGCCTACCGCGCGCCGTTCGTGTTCGAGCTGCCGGAGGAAGCCTGGTTCGACGTCAACATGATGCAGAAGGACCTGCTGCTGGCACTGGAGTCGGGCAGGGCGGCCGGGGTGCCGATGCCGACCACCGCGACCGTCAACGAGCTGCTGTCGGCCTGCCGCGGCCTGGGCGTCGACAAGGAGGATTTCGCGGTCATCTACCACACGCTCGCCCGCCTGGCGGGCATCGAGCGGTAGCCGCGCAGCGGACGCAAAGGAGTGGGCGCCGTGACACAGGGCAGGCTGGCCGCCCCCGGCCCGATGCACGTCGACTGGGAGGAGCGCTTCGATTTCGCCCGCCTGCGCGCCTGGCGGCTGGGCCGCGCCAGGGCGGCGCTGGACGCCTCGGAGCTGGGCGCGCTGCTGGTCTTCGACATGAACAACGTGCGCTACCTGACCAGCACGCACATCGGTGAGTGGGCCCGCGACAAGCTGATCACCTTCGCGCTGCTGACCCGCGACGGCGAGCCGATCATCTGGGACTTCGGCTCGGCCGCCAAGCACCACCGGCTCTACTGCCCGTGGCTGGAGCCGGCCAACTCGCGCGCCGGCCTGAACGGCCTGCGCGGCGCGGTCGAGCCGGAGGCCGGCCTGTTCCGCGACACCGCCCGCGAGATCAAGGCGGCCATGGACGAGGCCGGCGTGGGCGACGAGCCGCTCGGCGTGGACGTCACCGAGCTGCCGATGCTGTTCGAGCTGCAGGCGCTCGGCATCCAGGTGCGCGACGGCCAGCAGGTCATGCTCGACGCCAGGGAGCGCAAGTCGCCCGACGAGATCATGCTGCTGACCATCGCCTGCTCCATGGTCGACGGCGTCTACCAGCGGATCGCCGAGGCGCTCAAGCCGGGCGTGCGCGAGAACGAGATCGTCGCGCTGGCCACCAAGACGCTCTACGAATTCGGCTCCGACGACGTCGAGGCGATCAACGCGATCTCCGGCGAGCGCTGCAGTCCGCACCCGCACAATTTCTCCGACCGCCTGATCCGTCCGGGCGACCAGGCGTTCTTCGACATCATCCAGGCCTACAACGGCTACCGGACCTGCTACTACCGGACCTTCAACGTGGGCCGCGCCACCCCGGCGCAGCGCGACGCGTACTCGCGGGCGCGCGAATGGATGGACGCCGCCATCCAGATGGTGAAACCTGGGGTGAGCACCGATCAGATCGCGCGGCTGTGGCCCCGTGCCGAGGAGTTCGGCTTCGATGACGAGATGGAGGCGTTCGGTCTGCAGTTCGGCCACGGGGTCGGGCTGGGGCTGCACGAGCGGCCGATCATCAGCCGGCTCAACTCGCTCGACCACCCGGCGGAGATCAAGGAGGGCATGGTCTTCGCCCTGGAGACCTACTGCCCGGCTTCGGACGGCTTCTCGGCGGCGCGCATCGAGGAGGAGGTCGTCGTCACCGCCGACGGGGCGCAGGTGATCACCCTGTACCCGGCGGAGGAGCTGCCCATAGCCAACCCGTACTGACGGGAGGAGGCCGATGGCACGCAAGCAAGCCGACACCGTCGAGGTGGCCGACCAGCAGCAGGGGGAGGCGCCGCCGGTCGAGGAGCTGCTGGAGCTCTATGAGCGGATGGCGGTGATCCGCGCCACCGAGAAGGCCGCCTACGACCTGTTCATGAGCGGGCTGGTCAAGGGCACCACCCACCTCGCCGCCGGCCACGAGGCGGTGGCCGTCGGCGCCAGCGCCGCGCTGCGCCCGGACGACTACGTGTTCGCCACCTACCGCGGCCACCACCACGCCATCGCCCGCGGCGCCACCCCCGAGGCCTGCCTCGCCGAGCTGATGAGCCGCGCGACCGGCCTGTGCGCCGCCAAGGGCGGCTCGATGCACCTGACGGTCGCCTCCGGCAACATGCTCGGCTCCTACGCGATCGTCGGCGCGCACCTGCCGATCGCCTGCGGCGCCGCCTGGTCGGCCAAGCTGCGCGGCACCGACCAGGTCGCGGTGGCCTTCTTCGGCGACGGCGCCACCAACATCGGCGCCTTCCACGAGGCGCTCAACCTGGCGGCCGTCTGGAAGCTGCCGGTGCTGTTCGTCTGCGAGAACAACCTCTACATGGAGTACACGCCGATCCAGAGCGTGACCGCGGTGGCGCAGCCGGCCGCCGGCCGGGCGCCGGCCTACGACCTGCCCGCCGAGGTGGTCGACGGCAACGACGTGGTGGTCGTGCGGCAGGCGACCGCTCGGGCCGCCGAGCGGGCCCGCGCCGGCGAGGGCCCCACCGTCATCGAGGCGCTGACCTACCGCCAGTACGGCCACTCGCGCGCCGATCCCGCCAAGTACCGGCCCAAGGAGGAGGTCGAGGCCTGGATGGCGCGCGACCCGCTGACCGTCGCGGCCGAGCGCCTGGAGAAGGCCGGCGCCGGCAAGGAGGCCGTCGAGGAGCGCCGCCGGCGGGCCGACGAGCTGGTCGCCGAGGCGGTCGAGGCCGCCAAGGCCGCGCCGCCCCCGGACCCGTCGACCGCCATGACCGACGTCTGGGCGGATGGAGGTGCGCAGTGGCGGACCTGATCACCTACCGCGAGGCGGTCGCCCGGGGCATCGCGCAGGAGATGCGCAGGGACCCCACGGTGGTCTGCCTGGGCGAGGACATCGGCGCGGCCGAGGGGGTCTTCAAGACCACCGTCGGGCTGTTCGCCGAGTTCGGCCCCGAGCGGGTCTGGGACACGCCGATCAGCGAGCAGGCGATCGTCGGCGCCGCCATGGGCGCGGCCATGACCGGGCTGCGGCCGGTCGCCGAGATCATGTTCTCGGACTTCCTGGCCTGCTGCTTCGACTACGTGGCCAACGAGATTCCCAAGATGCGCTACATGACCGGCGGGCAGGTGGCCGTGCCGCTGGTGATCCGCACCGCCAACGGCGGCGGGCTCGGCTTCGGCGCGCAGCACTCGCAGGCGGTGGAGAACTGGCCGCTGGCGATCCCCGGCCTCAAGATCGTCGCGCCGTCCACGCCGGCCGACATGATCGGCCTGATGGCCAGCGCGATCCGCAGCGACGACCCGGTGGTCGTGTTCGAGCACAAGGGCCTGCTGGCGAGCAAGGGCGAGCCGCCGGAGGGCGACGACCACGTGGTGCCGCTGGGCAGCGCCGAGGTGCGGCGGCAGGGCGACGACGTCACCCTGGTCGCGCTGGCGTCGACCGTGCCGACCGCGCTGGACGCGGCCGAGCGGCTCAGTGACGACGGCGTCTCCGCCGAGGTGATCGACCTGCGCTGCCTGATCCCGCTGGACGCGCGCACCGTGCTCGACAGCGTGGCGCGCACCAGCCGCCTGGTGATCGTCGAGGAGAACCCCTACCAGGGCGGCTGGGGCGGCACGCTCGCCTCGATCGTCGCCGAGGAGGGCTTCTACGACCTCGACGCCCCGATCCGGCGCGTCGCCAGCGAGTGCGTGCCGCTGCCGTTCGCGGCCAACCTCGAGGACGTGATCATCCCGACGGTCGACCGCCTCACCGAGGTGGTGCGCAAGACCGTCGCCGGCTGAGCGGCGGTGATCGACCCGGGCCTGCGGGGCAGGGTGGCGCTGGTGACCGGCGCCAACCAGGGCATCGGCGCGGCCACCGCCGAGGCGCTGGCGGCGGAGGGCGTGGCGCTGCTGCTGACCTGGCTGCGGCTGGACGAGGCCGAGCACGCCGGCGACCCGGCCATCCCGGAAGGCTACGGGCGGGCGCGGGCCCGCGACGGCGGCGAGGTGGCCGAGCGGATCCGGCGGGACGGCGGGACGGCGGTGGCGGTGGAGGCCGACCTGACGGACCCGGCCACGCCGGCGCTGCTGTTCGACCGGGCGGAGGCGGCCCTC
Organism: Actinomycetes bacterium; assembly: GCA_036392615.1. Taxonomy (GTDB): domain Bacteria; phylum Actinomycetota; class CALGFH01; order CALGFH01; family CALGFH01; genus DASVXQ01. The sequence goes on from DASVXQ010000059.1 coordinate 9,272, forward strand.
GGCCCGGTCGAGATCCTGGTCAACAACGCCAGCGGCTGGCTCGCCGACACCTTCCTGCCGATCGGCTCCGACCGGCTCGGCCGCTCGCTGCGCCCGGTCGACGCCGCCGGCCACGACCGCCAGTTCGCGGTCGACACGCGGGCGCCGGCGCTGCTGATCGCCGAGCTCGCCCGCCGGCACGTCGAGCGCGGCGCGAGCTGGGGCCGCATCATCGGGCTCACCTCGGCCGGCGCGCGCGGCTTCCCCGACGAGGTCTCCTACGGCGCGGCCAAGGCGGCGCAGGAGAGCTACACCTTGTCGGCCGCCTGGGAGCTCGGCCGCTACGGGATCACCGCCAACCTGGTCCACCCGCCGGTGACCGACACCGGCTGGGTCACCCCGGCGGTCGAGCGGGCGGCCGCTGCCGGCAGCCCGCTGGGCGACCGCGCGGTCGCCCAGCCGGAGGACGTCGCCCAGGTGATCCTGCTGCTGGCCTCGCGGCAGGCCGACCGCATCACCGGCCAGATCGTCCGCATGGCCTGACCACGGCGTCGCTCAGGAGGGGTAGACGCGCACCTCGGTGGCCTTGATGGAGGCCCAGACCCGGCCGGCGTCGGCCAGGCGCAGCTCGGAGGCTGCGGCCGGGGTCACCTCGGCGACCACCGGGACCTGGCCGACGACCCGCACGCGCACCCGGTCGCCGACCACTTCCAGGGTCTCGGCGGTGCCGCTCCAGACGTTGCGCGGGGTGCCCTCCGGCTCGCGGCGGTGCAGGGCGACCGCGTGCGGGTGAACCGCGGCGAACACTTCGCCGTGATGCTCGTCGGCGGCCACCAGGGTGCCGCCGCCGTCCAGCTCCACGGTCGTCCCCAGGGCCTTGCCGCGGTACAGGTTCACGCCGACCAGCTCGGCGACGTAGCGTGAGCGCGGCCGGCTGGAGACCTCGGCGGCGGTGCCGGTCTGGGTGACCCTGCCGTGCTCCAGCACCACCAGCCGGTCGGCCATGGTCATCGCTTCCAGCGGGTCGTGGGTGACCAGCAGCCGGGTGCCGTCGAACGAGGCGAGGTGGCGGCGCAGGTCGCGGCGGACCTCGCCGCGGGTGGCCGCGTCCAGCGCGGCCAGCGGCTCGTCCAGGAGCAGCAGGCGCGGGTCGGCGACCATCGCGCGGGCCAGCGCGACCCGTTGCGCCTGCCCGCCCGACAGCCCGCCCGGCCGCGACTTGGCGTGGTCACCCAGGCCGACGCGCTCCAGCCAGGTGCCGGCGCGGCGGCGCGCCTCGGCCTTGGGTACGCCCCGGGCGCGCAGCCCGAAGGCCACGTTCTCCAGCGCCGAAAGGTGCGGGAACAGCAGGTAGTCCTGGAACACGAAGCCGATCGGGCGCCGCTCGGTCGGCACCCGCATGCGCCGCGCGGTGTCGTCCAGCACGCTGCCGTCGAGCACCACCCGGCCCTCGCCGAGCGGCACCAGCCCGGCGAGCGCGCACAGCAGGGTGGTCTTGCCAGCGCCGTTGGGCCCGAGCAGGACCACCAGCTCGCCGGTGGCGACCTCGAGCCCGACGTCGAGGCGAAGGCTTCCGAGGGTCAGCGCAACCCGGGCTTGGAGGCTCATCTCCTCGGGAACCACTTGTCCCCGAGAGTGATCAGCAGCGTCAGCGAGATCGACAGCAGCACCAGGCTGAGCGCGATCGCGGCCTGGAGGTCGTTCTCCAGCGCCGAAAGGTGCGGGAACAGCAGGTAGTCCTGGAACACGAAGCCGATCGGGCGCCGCTCGGTCGG
>DASVXQ010000060.1:0-11545 GCA_036392615.1 Actinomycetes bacterium
CACCGTCACGGCCGCGACCACGAACAGCACCGCGGTCCCGTAGGGCACCAGGAGCGCTCGCCAGAGGATCTCGACGCTGGTGAACCTCCCGTAGCGCACATACACGCCCGGGGTCAGCAGACGGATCAGGGCTAGGAGGATGATCGGATAAACGATGGCAAGCGCGATGAATGCCCACACGGGGAGCTTGCGCACGCTGGCGGTGGGGACCGATTCGGTGTTGTGAGCCATGAACCCCTCTCGCCGATCACTGCCAAAGCATCAGGCCTTTGGGACGCGCCCGAACAGTCGGACCATCCTCGCGGAGTAACTACAAGGAAGCAAACCAATGCCTATCCCCACCCAACGCCCACCAGCGCTGACCCAGTAGCGAACTCGCGCTGGGCCGCAACGGGGCCGCAGCGGGGCCGTGAGCGACCTTCGGCCATGGGGTACGATGCTGATCCGTGCAGTACCGGTCAGTAGGGCTGTCTTCGCAGGTCAGCGCGTGGTTTCGAGCGTCCGCAGGGGTCAGCTGGAGGCCCTCACGCTGGGCGAGGTGAGGGTTCGAGCCCCTCCTCCGGCACCATCTCCCTGTTCGGCCCCGAGCCGGCGGACACGCTCGTTTGCCCAGCTCAGCGGCACTTCAGTAATCCAAGCCACTCCACGACCGCACGCAGGCTCCAAGGGCCTGGTGTGTCCTGGCTGGGTGGTATCGGGCCTTCCCGCCCGTCGTGAGCGGGGCGCTCCGGGCGGCGGTCAGCTATTCGGCGGGCGCATCGAGACCGCCCGGCCGGGCGCAATGCCCGAGCCGGGCGGTATGAGGCTACGCCCGAGGTGTGGCCGGTTTGGCTGGAACCGCGCTGGAGCGGCGCCTCCGGATGGAGCTCGCCAGAAGCGCCCCGCTCACGACCAGCACGACCGGGCCTGCCGCCGTCATGATGACGCCGACCCGGCGGTTATAGGACCGCTGCTCGTCGTAGGTGCGCTCGCTCGTGACGCCCTTGCGGGTGGTGGTGCAGATGTCCCCGGGCCGCATCACCTTCTCGGCGCACTTTACCGAGCTGTCCGCCAAGGCGAGTCCGCCGAATATGAGCATGCCGAGTCCAGCGATGACGCCGATTGCAAGTCGGTATATGTTGAGCAGTTCACCCTCCTCTATCGATGCCAGGGCGCAGAAGTATAGGTCACAGCCCGGCGATCCCATAAAGCCAGGGTGATCGCCGCAGGCCCCGCGAGACCCGCGATCCAGGTCGCGCGCGCTCGGTGTTGGTCCTGGCGCCGCCGTTGTCGCGACCCTCGAAAGGCCAGGGGGTTTACCGTCCGGGTGCTGCCTCGGGCCCGGGCTTGCGAGCGTTGGTGATCGCGGAGCGCCGTGACCCTAGCGGACGCGCACGCGGGCCAGCGCACCGCCCGGGCGAGGGAGCTGATCTCCTTCTGGGATTCGCGCACGGCCGCGCCTGAGCGACGGTGCTGGCAGCCGGCCGACAGCCACCAGGGCCTCTACCAGCCGTCGCTGGGGGACGTCGCCGGGTCAGTCCTCGCAGCCCACGCCGTCGCCGTCTGCGTCGAGTCCGAAGGGGTCGGGCGGGCGGACGCGGATCGGGCCGCTGACGTAGTTGGGGCCGTTGCCGCTGCCGCCGGCGCAGTCGTAGTCGCCAATGCCGTCGTGCAGGCACGAGCCGGGGTAACTGGGGTCGCAGTTGCCAGAGGGCGCCATGGTGGTCTTCGGCGCCGGCCGGGTGGTCGGCGGCCGGTGTGTCGTCGGGGCGGCGTGGGTGGTCGGGGGGTTCCGGTGGGTGGTGGGCGGCTCGGTGGTCGGCGGTTCGGTGGCAGGTGCCTCGGTCGTGGTCACCTCGGTGGTCGGCGGTGCGGTGAGCGGCGGCTGCGTGACCGGAATCGCGGTGGAGGCCCCGACCGCGCCGGGCGCCGCGGTCGGTGTGTCGTTGCTCAGGCTGCCGATCACGGCGAGCACCACCAGCACGCCGAGGCCGATGGCGACCCAGCCGACCACTCCGGGACGGCGCCTCTGGGGCTGCGGCGGCGGCGGTCCCCAGCCGGGCTTCGGCGGGTGGTTCGGCGGCGGTCCCCAGCTGGGCGTCTGGTGTGGCATGAATGCGGCCTCCTGGACATGGGATGCGTGGCAGGTGCTCGATGGGCGGATTCTCTCCTGATGGTCTCCCCGCGGCGTTCATACCTCCTGCGTGGCAGCGGGTACTGCCGATGCAGCCAATGCCGGCCGGGGTGGCGGCTGGCGGCGGCGGGTCGTACGGTTCCGGCCGGGAACGCGGTCGCGACGCGGGGAGCTGGGATGCCGGGTGGCAGCGCCGGGCCGGAGGGCCCGCCGGGAGAGGTGCTGGAGCGCTTTGCCGCGGCGCCGGTGGCGCGGCTGGCGACCACCTCCCCGGATGGGCCCCGGGTCGTGCCGGTGACCTTCGCCTGGCACGCCGGCACGGTGGTCTGGGCGGTCGACGAGGTCAAGCCCAAGCGCGGCCGCGGGCTGCGGCGCCTGCGCGACCTTGCGGCCGACCCCCGCGCGGCGCTGCTGGTCGACCACTACGAGGACGACTGGTCGGCGCTGTGGTGGGTGGAGCTGCGCGGCACCGCCGCCACCCTGGAGGGCGACGCCGCCGAGGCGGCGCTGGACGCGCTGGCCGCCCGCTACCCCGCCTACCGGCGCCGGCGGCCGCCCGGGCCGGTGATCGCGATCGTCCCGGTACGCTGGACCTGGTGGTCGGCCAGCTGATCCATCCGGCCTTCGGACGGCACGTTTCACCTCGGCCGGAGCTGGGAACGATGACCGCCGTTGGGCCGAGACCTGCCCGGACCCTGCGGGTCGATTCAGTTCTCTCTGGAGGCTGCGATGTCGACCGCAGTGACTGCGGGCGTGGACCGCTCGCAAGCGACGGGAACCGTGCCGGCGGGCATGGTCGAGGAGGTCCGTCCGGACGACGAGGCGGCCGTGCAGCGCGTCGAGGCCTGGTTCCGCGAGTACGCGGAGACCAAGGACGCCGCCCTGCGCGAGCGCATCATCCTGTCCTATCTCGGGCTGTCCGACCGGCTCGCCGAGCGCTACCGCGGCAACCGCGGGGCGTCGCTCGACGACCTGCGCCAGGTCGCCCGGCTCGGGCTGGTGAAGGCCGTCGACCGCTACAAGCCCGAGCGCGCCAACCCGTTCATCCCCTACGCGGTGGCCACCGTGGTGGGCGAGATCAAGCGCTACCTGCGCGACACCAGCTGGCGCCTGCGCGTGCCGCGCGGCACCAAGGACCTGGCGCTGCGGCTGTGCCGCGCGATCGACGAGCTGCCCCAGCAGCTCGGCCACTCGCCCACCCTGGCGGAGCTCGCGGCGCACCTGGGCGCCAGCGAGGACGAGGTCATGGAGGCCATCGAGGTGGCCCAGACCCGCTCGGCGCCGTCGCTGGACCAGCCGGCCGGCCAGGACGGCGACGCCGTGCTCGGCGACTTCGTGATGGACACCAGGCCGCGCGAGGAGACGGAGAACCTGCTGGTCCTTCCCCACCTGGTCGAGGGCCTGCCCGAGCGCGAGCGCCACATCGTGGTGCTGCGCTACGTCGACGAGCTCACCCAGGACCAGATCGCCGAGAAGCTCGGGATCTCGCAGATGCACGTCTCGAGGCTGCTGCGCCGGGCGCTCGACCGGATGCGGACGGAGCTCGTCGAAATTTGACCCGGGGAGTTTGACCCGCGTTCGCCCGTGCTAAGCCCTTTCGGAGAGGGCCCAGACCCTGCCCTCTCCCCTCGAGGAGTGACTCGGGGCGCGACGAGCCTCCTGCCGGCAGGAGGCTCGTCGCCTGCAGGCTGTGGTGACATCGGCGCGGATGTGGAATCCTCCCTGGGTTGACGAAGGACTGGTTGGAGGAAGCTGTGCCGATCAACCCGGACGCCCTCGCTGCGAGCATCGGCGGCCTGGCCGAGCTCACCGCCGCCGATCGCGGCGGCCTCGAGCGGGCGCTCGAGCACGTCGTCAGCGAGACCAACCGGATCTTCGCGGTCGACGGCGCCGGCCTGCTGCTGCTCAGCGAGGGCGACGTGCTGCGCTACGTGGCCGCCTCCAGCGAGCGCGGCCGGATCATCGAGACCCTCCAGGAGCAGGTCGACGAGGGTCCCTGCGTCGACGCCTTCGAGCAGGGCGAGCCGGTGGTCGCGGCCGACGTCGTCCGTGACCCGCGCTGGCCCGCCTTCGGGCCGATGGCCGGGCGCCAGGGCGTCCACGCCCTGCTCGGCGTGCCGGTGGTGCTGGAGGCCACGGTCGGCACGCTCAACGTCTACTCCACCACACCGCACGTCTGGGACGACGGCGAGATCGAAGCCATCCAGGCCTTCTCGCGGATCGTCGCCTCGGTGCTGCGCACCGCGGTCGAGGCCCACGTCCAGGGCCAGGTCACCGAGCAGCTCCAGTACGCGCTCGACCGTCGGGTGGTGATCGAGCAGGCCAAGGGCATCCTGATGGAGCGCGAGGGGCTCACACCGGGGGCCGCGTTCGAGCGCATCCGCTCGCAGGCCCGCTCCAACCGCGAGCGGGTGGTCGACGTGGCGCGGCGGCTGGTCGCCGGCAAACCGCTCGACCATCAGGCAAGCTGACGCCATGGGATCGGCCCCGCCGGCCGCCGTGCGGCGTGGGATCGACCGGAGGAGCGCAGCATGCCGTTGATCGAGGACTACGGGCTGATCGGGGACACCCACGCCGCAGCGCTGGTCGGCAGGAACGGCTCGATCGACTGGCTGTGCCTGCCGCATTTCGACTCGCCGGCGTGCTTCGCCGCGCTGCTCGGCGACGGCGACCAAGGCCACTGGCAGATCGGCCCGGCCGGTCCGGTCAGCCAGGTGCGGCGCAGCTACCAGGGCGACACGCTGATCCTGGAGACCGAGTTCCACACGCCCGAGGGCGTGGTGCGGCTGGTCGACTGCATGCCGCCGCGGCAGCACGACCCCGACGTCGCCCGGGTCGTCGAGGGCGTGCGCGGCCGCGTGCCGATGCGCATGGAGCTGGTGATCCGCTTCGACTACGGCTCGATCGTGCCGTGGGTCCGCCGGATCGACGGGGCGCTGCACGCCATCGCCGGACCGGACTCGGTGTGGCTGCGCACGCCGGTCGAGATCCGCGGCGAGAACTTCCGCACGGTGGCGGAGTTCACCGTCAACGAGGGCGACCGGGTGCCGTTCCTGCTCACCTGGCACGCCTCGCACAAGCAGGCGCCGCGCCCGCTGGACGCGATCCGCGCGATCGACGAGACCGAGGCCTGGTGGAGCGACTGGGCCAGCCACATCACCTACGAGGGCGCCTGGCGGGACGCGGTGATCCGCTCGCTGCTGACCCTCAAGGCGCTGACCTTCCAGCCCACCGGCGGGATCGTGGCGGCGCCGACCACCTCGCTGCCCGAGGCGATCGGCGGGGTACGCAACTGGGACTACCGCTACTGCTGGCTGCGCGACGCGACCTTCACGCTGGACGCGCTGCTGCTGGCCGGTTGCCAGGACGAGGCCCGCGCCTGGCGCGAGTGGCTGCTGCGCGCCGTGGCCGGCCAGCCGAAGCAGATGCAGATCCTCTATGGCCTGGGCGGTGAGCGGCGCATCACCGAGGAGGAGTTGCCCTGGCTGCCCGGCTATGAGAGCTCCGCGCCGGTGCGCACCGGCAACGCCGCGGTCAACCAGTTCCAGCTCGACGTCTACGGCGAGGTGATGGACGCGCTGCACCTGGCCAGGCGGGCCGGGCTGCAGACCGACGGGGCCGCCTGGGACTTCCAGCTCGCGCTGATGGACTTCCTCGAGTCGAACTGGCAGGAGCCGGACGAGGGCCTGTGGGAGATCCGCGGCCCGCGGCGGCATTTCACCCACTCCAAGGTGATGGCCTGGGTGGCGGTCGACCGGGCGATCAAGGCGATCGAGATGTACAAGCTCGACGGGCCGGTGGAGCGCTGGCGGGCGCTGCGGCGCAAGCTCCACGAGGAGGTCTGCGAGCGCGGCTACGACGCCGACCGCAACACCTTCGTGCAGTCCTACGGCAGCAAGCGGCTCGACGCCTCGCTGCTGATGATCCCGCTGGTCGGCTTCCTGCCGGCCACCGACCCGCGGGTGCGCGGCACGGTCGAGGCGATCAGCCACGGACTGTGCAGCGAGGGCCTGGTGCTGCGCTACGACACCGACCATCCGTCCAACGTCGACGGCCTGCCGCCGGGCGAGGGCGCCTTCCTGGCGTGCAGCTTCTGGCTGGCCGACAACCTGGCGCTGATGGGCCGGCACGACGATGCCCGCGAGCAGTTCGAGCGGCTGCTGACGCTGCGCAACGACCTCGGCCTGCTGGCCGAGGAGTACGACCCCAGGGCCGGCAGGCAGCTCGGCAACTTCCCGCAGGCGTTCTCGCACGTGGCGCTGGTCAACACCGCCCGCCACCTGTCGGGCAGGAGCGGGCCGGGCCGCCGCGCGCTGGTCTGAGGGGAGGGGGACCGGTGCCCGAGGAGCTGCGGATCACCCCCGAGGTGTCGATCCCCTACGACGAGCTCGAGTTCAGGGTCAGCCGTGCCTCCGGGCCGGGCGGCCAGGGGGTGAACACCACCGACTCGCGGGTGGAGCTGCGCTTCGACCTGGCCGGCTCGCCCTCGATCCCGCCGAAGGCCAAGCAGCGCGCGCTGCACCGGCTCGCCTCGCGGCTGGACTCGAGCGGCCGGCTGCGGGTGGTCGCCCAGACGCAGCGGAGCCAGCTGCTCAACCGGCGGGAGGCCGCCGAGCGCCTGGCCGAGCTGCTGGCCCCGGCGATGGCCGCGCCGCGCACGCGGCGGCCGACCCGCCCCAGCGCGGCCGCCAGGGCCAGGCAGGTGGAGTCCAAGCGGCGGCGCTCGGCCACCAAGCGGCTGCGCCAGCGGCCGCGGGACGGCGGCGAGTGATCAGCGGGCGTCCAGCGCCTGCTCCAGGTCGTCGACCAGGTCGTCGGCGTGCTCGATGCCGACCGACAGGCGGATCAGGTCGGCGGGGACCTCCGCCTCGGTGCCGGCCACGCTGGCGTGGGTCATCACCCCGGGCAGCTCGATCAGGCTCTCCACCCCGCCGAGGCTCTCGGCCAGGGTGAACACCCGCGTGGCTTCGACCACCCGCTGGGCCGCCTCGACCCCGCCGGCCGGCCGGAACGAGACCATGCCGCCGTAGGCGAGCATCTGCCTGGCGGCCAGCTCGTGGCCCGGGTCGCCCGGCAGGCCGGGGTAGCGGACCTCGGCGACGTCGTCGCGGCCGTCCAGGAAGGTGGCCACCCGCAGGGCGTTGTGGCAGTGCGCCCGCATGCGCAGCGCCAGCGTCTTGATCCCGCGCAGGGTGAGCCAGCAGTCCATCGGCCCGGGCACCGCGCCGACCGCGTTCTGCAGGAACTTGGCCCGCTCGTACAGCTCGGGCAGCCGGGTGACCAGCGCCCCGCCGACCACGTCCGAGTGGCCGCCGAGGTACTTGGTGGTGGAGTGCACCACCGCGTCGGCGCCGAGCTCCAGCGGCCGCTGGAGGTAGGGCGTGGCGAAGGTGTTGTCGACCACGCAGAGCGCCCCGGCGGCGTGCCCAACCTCGGCGGCGGCGGCGATGTCGACCACGCCCAGCAGCGGGTTGGTCGGCGTCTCGACCCAGACCATCCGGGTGCGGGCGCCGGTGGCCTGCTTGACCGCGTCGGGGCTGGTCATGTCCACCGCGGTGTAGTCGAGCCCCCACTGGGCGAACACCCTGGCGATCACCCGGTAGGTGCCGCCGTAGACGTCGGCCGACAGCACCACGTGGTCGCCGGGCGCGAGCGTCTGGAGCACCGTGCTGGTGGCGGCCATGCCGGAGCTGAAGGCGAGCGCCCCGCCGCCGTCGCCCGGCCGCAGGCCCTCGAGCGCCGCCAGGCACTCCTCCAGGCCGGTCCGGGTGGGGTTGCCGGTGCGGGCGTATTCGTAGCCGCGGTGGCGGCCCGGGCCGGCCTGGGCGAAGGTCGAGGTCTGGTAGATCGGCGGGATGACCGCGCCCGTCTCGGGGTCGGGCGCCGAGCCGACGTGCACCGCCCTGGTCTCGAACTGGCTCTGCTCGAACGACATCGCGCTGCTCCAAGCTCGCGTGGGATCCATGTGGCGCCTCGCTAGCCGCCGCGGCGGTTGGTGGCGAGGTAGTCGAGGATGTCGGAGCGGGTCATCACGCCGACCGGGCGCCCGTGGTCGGTCACCAGCACGGCGGTGGAGCGGCCCTTCGACAGCAGCTCGAAGGCCTCCTCCAGCAACTCGGCCCGCTCGACGGTGGGGAACGGCGGGTCCATCACGTCGACCACCTGTGCGTCGAGCACCTCGGGCTTGCGGAACAGGCGCTCCAGCAGCGAGCCCTCCTGGACCGACCCGACCACCCGGGAGACGTCGCTGGGGTCGTCCCCGTGGACCACCGCGACCTGGCTGACCGACCAGGTGTGCAGCAGGTCGATCGCCTCCCGGACGCGCTGGTGCGCGGCGACCGTGACCAGCGGGGGCGTGTCGTGGTGCGCCTTGCCGAGCAGCACGTCGCCGACCATGCCCGGGCGGCTGCGCGGCAGGAAGCCGTGCTCGCGCATCCAGTCGTCGTTGAACACCTTGGAGAGGTAGCCGCGCCCCGAGTCGGGCAGCAGCACCACGACGGTCGCCTCGGGCCCCAGGCCGGTGGCGACCGCCACCGCGGCCGCCGCGGCCATGCCGCCCGAGCCGCCGACCAGCAGACCCTCCTCGCGGGCCAGGCGGCGGGTCATCACGAACGCCTCGCGGTCGGAGATGGTCACGTAGCGGTCCACCACCGAGGCGTCCAGCGTGGCCGGGTAGAAGTCCTCGCCGACGCCCTCGACCAGGTAGGGGTGGACGTCCTGGGGGGACGAGTAGATCGACCCCTCGGGGTCGGCGCCGATCACCTGGAGACCAGGCTTGCGCTCCTTGAGGTAGCGACCGGCGCCGCTGACGGTCCCGCCGGTGCCGACCCCCACCACCAGCACGTCGACGGCGCCGCCGGTCTGCTCCCAGATCTCCGGGCCGGTGGTGGCGTAGTGGGCGTCGGGATTGGCCTGGTTGGCGTACTGGTTGGGCTGGACCGCGCCGGAGATCTCGTCGGTCAGCCGGTTGGCCACCGAGTAGTACGACTCGGGGCTGTCGGGCGGCACCGCGGTCGGGGTGACCACCACCTCGGCGCCGTAGCCGCGCAGCAGCGCGATCTTCTCCGCGCTGACCTTGTCCGGCATCACGAAGACGCAGCGGTAGCCCTTGAGCGCGGCGACGATGGCCAGGCCGACGCCGGTGTTGCCGCTGGTCGGCTCGACGATGGTGCCGCCGGGGCGGAGCTCGCCGGAGGCCTCGGCGCGCTCGACCATCGCCAGGCCGATGCGGTCCTTCACCGAGCCGCCCGGATTGAGGTACTCCACCTTGGCCAGCAGGGTGGGCGCCAGGTCCCGGCCCAGGCGTGACAACCGCACCATCGGGGTGTCCCCGACGGCGTCCAGGATCGAGTCGTACACCCGCATCTCGCGACCCCCATTGGCCGGGCCAAGCGCCGGCCGCTTTGCCTTCAGGCGCTCCAGCAGTCGGTCGCCCGAATTGTAGTGCCAGGTCGGCGGGGGCGGAGAGGATGACATCCGTCACGGCGGAATCGGGAGATGCGGCACGGCGACGTCACGACGCACGGCATGCCCACGGCGGCCCGGCCGGCCCTAGCCTCGGCGATGTCAACCGGTTACCCCACTCGAGGAGCCACCATGCAGACCGACGTCTCCACCGTCCCGGCCGCCACGTTCGCGGCGGTCGGCAAGCGCTACGGGCCCGTCACCGCGCTCGACGGGGTCGACTTCGAGATCCGCCGCGGCGAGACGGTCGCCCTGCTCGGGCCCAACGGCGCCGGCAAGTCCACCACCATCGGCCTGCTGCTGGGCCTGGAGCGGCCCGACAGCGGCCGGATCGCCGTGCTCGGCGGCGGCCCGGAGCAGGCGGTCGCGGCCGGGCGCGTGGCCGCCATGCTCCAGGAGGGTGGCCTGCCGCCGGGCGCCACCGTCGCCGAGCTGGTCGACTTCGTGCGCCAGCTCTACCCCCGGCCGCTGCCGCTCGGCGAGGTGCTCGAGCTGGCCGGGCTCGCCGACCTCGCCGGGCGCCGCAGCGAGCGCCTCTCCGGCGGTCAGGCGCAGCGGGTGCGCTTCGCGCTGGCGATCGCCGGCAACCCGGAGCTGGCCTTCCTCGACGAGCCCACCACCGGCATGGACGTCGAGGCCCGCCACGCCTTCTGGGACCGCATGCGCGCGTTCGCCGCCCAGGGCCGCACCGTGCTGTTCGCCACCCACTACCTGGAGGAGGCCGACGCGGTCGCCGACCGCGCGCTGGTGCTCCAGCGCGGGCGCGTGGTGGCCGACGGGCCGGTCACCGCCATCAAGGCCAGGACCAGCCGGCGGGTGGTGCGCTGCACCCTGCCGGGGGCCGAGGAGCGGACGCTCGGCCGGCTCCCCGGCGTCACCGAGGTCTCGCTGCACGGCGACTCCGTGCGCCTGACCACCGGCGACGCCGACGCGACCGTCCGGGCGCTGTTCGCCGCCGGCCTGCCAGTGCACGACCTGGAGGTCACCGGCGGCGGCCTCGAGGAGGCGTTCCTCGCGCTCACCGGCTCCAGCGCCGCCGAGGCCTGAGCGGTCCGCGGCGGCCACCGTCCACACCCTGGAGGAAGGAAACCCGATGCTCCCCTACCTGCGCTTCGAGCTGCTCCGCATGCTGCGCGACCGCCGCTTCGTGCTGTTCACGGTCGCCTTCCCGCTGGGCATCTACCTGCTGTTCAGCCACCTCGACGACGGCGGCCAGCGCGACGGGGGGATCACCCTGGCCAGCTACCTGCTGGTGGCGATGGCCGCCTACGGCGCCATGGGCGCGACCCTGTCGGCCGGCAGCGCCCGCATGGCGGCCGAGCGCTCCAGCGGCTGGATCCGCCAGCTGCGCGCCACGCCGCTGCCGGCCCACGGCTACCTGACCGTCAAGCTGGCGGCGGGGATGCTGCTCGCGCTGCCGGCGCTGCTGGTGGTCGCGCTCGCCGGGGTGCTGACGGGTGGGGTGCACCTGCCGCCGCTGCACTGGGTCGAGCTGCTCGGGCTGCTGTGGCTCGGCGCCCTGCCGTTCGCCGGCCTCGGCATCCTGCTCGGCTGCCTGCTGGACGCGACCTCGTCGCAGCCGGCGATGATCGCCAGCTACATGCTGCTGGCCGTGCTCGGCGGGATGTGGGCCCCGGTCGACGCGATGCCCCGGGCACTGCGCACCGCCGCCCACGCGCTGCCGTCCTACCACTTCGCCGATCTCGGCTGGCGCGCCATCGCCGGCTCGGCACCGGCCCCGGCGGACCTGCTGACCCTGGCCGCCTACGCGGCCGGCTTCGGCGCGCTGGCGATCTGGGCCTGGCGCCGCCGGGTCGCGGCGCGGTGAGCACGCGCCAGACCGCCGCCGGACCGGAGCCAGCCCCGGTCCGGCGGCGCTACCGTTGGAGCGGGTTGCTTCAGGCGGGCCGAGACGGGAGGAGCGCAACGGTGGACACCGCGGCGCGGCGCGAGGCCGCCGGCGGCCCG
>DASVXQ010000061.1:0-3594 GCA_036392615.1 Actinomycetes bacterium
CCTGCGCGACGACTACATCGTCGACTGCCAGCGCGGCCTGTCGAGCTGGAACAAGATCATCCAGCGGGCCGGCCTGGAGGTCGAGCTGCGGCTGCCGCACCGCGGCTTCAACCGCAGGGTCGGCACCTTCGCGGGCGCGTACGTCTCGCCCGACGGCCAGCTGATGGACAAGGTGGCCTGGACGGCCCAGGCGAGCCGCTGGCTGCCGACCGACGCCGACCGCGAGCACGTCGGCTCGCTGATGACCTCGGTGACCGAGCCCGGCAAGATGGCGAACTGGATCGCGCCGCCGGCGACCGGCATCAACGGCAAGCCGGTCGAGTTCGAGTACGTCCGCTTCGTGCCGCGCGGGTAACCGCTGCGCGGGCACCGGGTGAAGGGTGGGATCAGAGTTGGCGGAGAGGCTCAACGCCTGTGAATACCTGCTCGACCGGCGTGTCGAGGCCGGCGAGGGCGAGCGGGTCGCCTTCGAGCAGGGGGACGAGCGGGTCACCTACGCGGAGCTGTCCGCCCGGGTGGCGCGGGTGGCCGGCGCGCTGCGCTCGATCGGCGTGCGGCCCGAGGAGCGCGTGCCGCTGGTGATGCTCGACGGGGTCGACTGGGTGGCCGCCTTCCTGGGGGCGCTGCGCGTCGGCGCGGTGCCGGTGCCGATGTCGACCATGCTCACCGGCCCGGAGCTCGCCTTCCAGTGCAACGACGCGCGCGCCCGGGTGGCGATCGCCTCCGGCGCGCTCGGCCCTGCCGTCAAGGAGATGGCCGCCGCCTGCGAGGAGCTCCAGGAGCTGGTGATCGCCGGGGACGGCGGCGAGCAGGTCGCCGCCGGCGGGCCGCCGCGGGTGCACCGCTTCGACGAGTGGACGGCCGGCCAGCCCGCTGCGGCCGCCGCCTACGCCAGCTGGCCGGACTCCCCCGCCTTCTGGCTCTACACCTCGGGCACGACCGGCAAGCCCAAGGCCGCCATGCACCGCCACGCCGACCTGCCCTACACCGCCGAGACCTACGGCCAGCAGGTGCTCGGCATCACCCGGGAGGACCGCTGCTACTCGGTGGCCAAGCTGTTCTTCGCCTACGGGCTGGGCAACTCGCTGACCTTCCCGATGTCGGTCGGCGCCACCGCCGTCCTCGACCCGGCCCGGCCGACCCCGCAGGGCGTGGCCGCCGCGGTCGCCAGGCACCGCCCGACGCTGTTCTTCGCGGTGCCGACCTTCTACGCGGCGGTGCTGGCCGCCGACCTGCCGCGGGACGCCTTCTCGTCGGTGCGCCTGGCGGTCTCGGCCGGCGAGCCGCTGCCGGCCGGGATCTACCAGCGCTTCAAGGAGCGCTTCGGGGTCGACATCCTCGACGGCATCGGCACCACCGAGGCGCTGCACATCTTCATCTCCAACCGGCCGGACGACATCCGCCCGGGGACCACCGGCTCGGTGGTGCCCGGCTACCGGGTGCGGCTGGTCGACGACCTGGGCGCGCCGGTGCCGGCCGGCGAGAGCGGCCACCTGCTGGTGTCCGGCGAGTCGGTGGCCACCGGCTACTGGTGCCGCACGGCCACCAGCCGGCGCACCTTCGAGGGCGAGTGGCTGCGCACCGGCGACGTCTACTCCTGCTCCGAGGACGGCATGTTCACCTACGCTGGCCGCTCCGACGACATGATCAAGGCCGGCGGCATCTGGGTCTCCCCGGCCGAGGTGGAGGCCACCCTGGTGCAGCACCCGGACGTGCTGGAGGCGGCGGTGGTCGGCCGCCGCACGCCCGAGGGGCTGCACGAGCCCGCCGCCTACGTGGTGCGGCTGCCCGGCCGCGACCCGGCGCCGGCCGAGCTGGTGGAGTTCTGCCGCGAGCGGCTGGCCGCCTTCAAGCGGCCGCGCCAGGTGGTGTTCGTCGACGACCTGCCCAAGACCGCCACCGGGAAGATCCAGCGGTTCAAGCTCCGCGATGACTGACAAGCTGCTGCCCATGCGCGAGGCGGTGGCCCGGCTGGTGCCCGACGGCGCGAGCGTGGCCTGCGGGCTGGCGCTGGAGGCGGCCATCCCGTTCGCCTTCGCCCACGAGCTGATCCGCCAGCGCCGCCGCGACCTGCACCTGATCGGGCCGATCGCCGACGCGGTCTTCGACCAGCTGGTCGGCGCCGGCTGCGTGGCGGTGATCGAGGCGGCCTGGGTCGGCAACGTCACCACCGGGTCCGGCTATTGCTTCCGCCGCGCGGTCGAGCAAGGGCGGCCGCGCGAGCTGACCGTGCGGCAGCACTCCAATCTGACCATCTCGCTGGCGCTGCAGGCGGCCGCCTCGGGGGTCGGCTACCTGCCGACCCGCACCGCCCTGGGCTCGGACATCGCCGGCGACCACGACGGCTTCCAGCCGGTCGCCTGCCCGTTCACCGGCCAGCCGCTGCTGGCGGTCCGCGCGGTGCGCCCGGACGTCGCGGTGGCGCACGTGCAGCGCGCGGACCGCCACGGCAACGCGCAGGCCTGGGGCAACCTTGGCATCTCCCAGGAGGCGCTGGCCGCCGCGCGGACGGTGATCGTGGTCGCCGAGGAGCTGGTCGACAGCCAGGAGATCCGCCGGCGTCCGGAGCTGACGCTGCTGCCCGGCGCGCTGGTGACCGCGGTGGTGCACGAGCCGGGCGGCAGCCATCCCGCGCCGCTCCAGGGCTTCCACCCGCACGACGCCGGCGCCTACCGCGACTACGCGCGGGCCAGCGCCACCGAGGAGGGCTTCCAGGCCTGGCTGGAGCGCTGGGTGCTCGGCGTGCCCGACCGCAAGGGCTACCTGGCCGCGCTGGAGACCGGCCGCGATGGCTGAGCCGGCCCCGACCCGGCGGGAGCTGATGGTCGCCTGCGCGGCCAGGGAGATCGGCGACGGCGAGGTGGTGTTCGTCGGCATGCGGCTGCCGCTGCTGGCCTTCGCGCTGGCCGTGTCGACCCACGCGCCCGGGGCCGTCGGGGTGTTCGAGAACGGGGTGATGCGCGACACGCCGCCGCGCGGGCCGGTGGTGACCATGAGCGACCCGCCGAACCTCGACGGCGCGCTGTGGGCCGGGCCGCTGCCGCGCGCCATGGGACTGCTGGCCGGCGGGCACGTCGACCTCGGCTTCATCGGCGGGGCGCAGATCGACCGGCACGCCAACCTCAACACCACCAGGATCGGCCCGGCGGAAGCGCCCAAGGTGCGGCTGCCGGGCAGCGGCGGCGGCTGCGACATCGCCTCGGGCGCCCGGCGCCTGCTGGTGATCATGGCCCACGAGCCGCGCCGCTTCGTCGAGCGGGTCGACCACCGCACCAGCCCCGGCTACGGCGACGGCCACGGCTGGCGGCAGCGGGTCGGCCTGCCGCCGTGCGACTCGGTCACCTTGATCACCACGCGCGCGGTGCTGCGCGCCACCGCCGCCACAGGCGTCTTCGAGCTGGCCTCCGTGCACCCGGGCGAGCGCGCCGCCGAGGTGCTGGCCGACACCCCGTGGGGTTGGCCGCAGGGCCCGCCGCCGGAGGTCCCGGAGACGCCGGCGCCGGACCCGGCCACCCTGCGGGCGCTGCGCGCGCTCGACCCCGGCCGCGTCTGGACGGCCGATGCCTAGCGGGCCCGGGCCGGGGGGACCTGGCG
>DASVXQ010000062.1:0-3336 GCA_036392615.1 Actinomycetes bacterium
CCTGCCCGCGCCCCGCGGCCGCGGCCACCCGGCGCACCGCGACCGCCGCCGCCACCGTCGCCGCCGGCGGGTCCAGCGGCAGCAGCACGTCGTCGACCGCCACGAGCACCTCCGGGGCGAGCTCCCCGGCGGCGAGCTCCACGGCCAGCGTGGGCGGCACCGCCGGCAGCGCCACGCCGCCGAACGCCGGTCCCGCGGCGGGCACGATCGCCGGGCCGTCGCCGCCGCCAGAGGGCGCCAGCACCGCCGGGACGGTGGTGGCGGCCAGCGCCTCCCGGAACGCCAGCAGCCGCGCCCCGTCCGCCCGCAGGGTCAGCTCCAGCCGCCCGCCGGTCCGCACCCCCAGCGTGGCGGCCATGCGCGCCAGCCGCTCGGGCGCCCACTCGGCCGCATCCAGCAGCGCCCCGACCCGCGCCCTGCGCACCTCGCCCGCTAGCAGCGCCAGGGCCGTCCACCCGTCCAGCCGCGCGGCGCCGCCGCCGGCCGGCCCGGGGGGCTCGCCTGCGTCCTCGACCCACAGGGCGCCGATGCCGGCGCGGTCGCACATGCGGGCCACGTCGAGGAGGCGCTCGACCGGGTTGCGGGTGTCCAGCACCACCCCCAGGCGGACCAGCCGCCCTGGGGGAGCGGCCGTTGGCCGTGGCGCGTCCATCAGCTATCCTTGCTCTGAACCGTCCGAATTTGCCGATAAGGGACGAACTTGGCGACGAGCCCCACCTCGCTGGAGACCTCGCTGCTGGAATTCTTCCACCGGCTGCGGGACGCGCGGGTCCCGGTCTCCATGGTCGAGGTGCTGGACGCGTTCGACTGCCTGCGCCACGTCGAGCTGGCCGACCGCGCGCAGTTCCGCGCCGCGCTCGCCGCGACCCTGATCAAGCGAGCGGAGGACCGCGCGACCTTCGACGTGCTGTTCGACGTCTGCTTCCCGCCGACCCGCGCCGCGCCGGAGCCGCCCGCCGCGTCGGGGGCGCCGCTCGGCGGCGGCAACGGCGAGCCCGCCACCCGAGTTGAGCCGAGCGGCGCGCCCGACGGCCAGCCGTCCACCGACCTGCTGGAGGCGCTGCTCGACGCGCTCCGCCAGGACGACGAGGCCGCCATGGCCGCGCTCGCCGGGCTGGCGGTCGACCGCTACGGCGGCATGGAAGGCGAGCTCGAAGGCACCGAGCGCTACTTCATGTACCGGATCATGCGGCAGCTGGAGCTGTACCGGCTCATCCAGATGGCGATGGTGCGGCGGCTCGCCCCCGACGCGAGCGAGCCGCTCGAGGACCGCCTGGAGCGCGAGCGGCTGCAGCGCCGCCTGGAGGAGTTCCGCCGCATGCTGGCCGAGCGGGTCCGCCACCGGCTCGCCGACCGGACCGGCGCCGCCGGCGCGGCCGAGCTGTACCGCCAGCGGCAGCTCGACGAGGTCGACTTCCTCGGCGCCTCGACCACCCAGCTCGACGAGCTCCGCCAGGCGGTCCGCCCATTGGCCCGCAAGCTCGCCGCCCGTGTGGCCGCCAAGCGCCGTCGGCGGCGGCGGGGCCGGCTCGACGTGCGCCGAACCGTGCGCCGCTCGCTCCAGTACGGCGGCGTGCCGGTCGAGCCGGCGTTCCGGGCCCGCCACGCCACCCGGCCCGACCTGTTCGTGCTGGCGGACGTGTCCGGCTCGGTGGTGGAGTTCGCCGAGTTCACCCTCTCGCTGCTGTACGCCATGAGCCGCGAGCTCGGGCGGCTGCGCTCGTTCGCGTTCGTCGACGGGATCGACGAGCTCACCGGCCTGCTGGCGGAGAGCGAGCGCGGCCTGGACCTGCGCGCCACCTTCGCCCGCGCCGCGGTGGTCGCCGACGACGGGCACAGCCACTACGGCCAGGTGCTGGAGCGCTTCACCGAGCGGTACGGCACCGAGGTGGACAGCCGCAGCACGGTGATCGTCATGGGCGACGCGCGCGCCAACTATCGCGACCCGGGCGTCGAGACGCTGCGGCAGCTGCGCGTCCGCGCGCGCCGCGTCTACTGGCTCAACCCGGAGCCGCGGCGCGACTGGGACACCATGGACTCGGTGATGGGGCTGTTCGCGCCACACTGCGACCGTGTCTTCGAGGTCGCCAACCTGCGCCAGCTGGCCGACTGCATCTACCAGATCTCCTGAGCGGCTCAGCGGGCCCGCCCGCCGAGCTGCGCGCGGGCCCGCTCCAGGTCCCGCTGATGCTTGAGCACCACCTGAAGCGTCTGGTCGATGGTCGCCTCGTCGAGCGTGTGCGCGCCGAGCACCACCAGCGTCCGCGCCCAGTCGATCGACTCCGACACCGACGGCGGCTTCTTCAGCTCCAGCCGCCGCAGCCACGCGACCACCCGCGCGACCTGCCCGGCGAGCGACTCGTCGAGATCGGGGACCCGGGCGCGGACGATCTCCCGCTCACGGTCGAGGCTCGGGTACTCGACCGGCAGGTACAGGCAGCGGCGCCGCAGCGCCTCCGACAGCTCCCGGGTCGCGTTGGAGGTCAGCACCACCAGCGGCCGCCGGCTCGCCGCGATCGTGCCGAGCTCGGGGATCGACACCTGGAAGTCGCCCAGCACCTCCAGCAGCAGCGCCTCGGTCTCGACCTCCACGCGGTCGACCTCGTCGACCAGCAGCACCACCGGCTCGCTGGAGCGGATCGCGGCCAGCAGCGGGCGCTCCAGCAGGAACGACTCGGTGAAGATGTCGGCCTCGAGGTCCTGCCAGCCGCTCTGGCGCTGGTCGGCCTGGATGCGCAGCAACTGCTTCTTGTAGTTCCACTCGTACAGCGCCTTGGCCTCGTCCAGGCCCTCGTAGCACTGCAGGCGCAGCAGCCGCGCGCCGGTCGCCTCGGCGAGTGCGAGCGCCAGGGCGGTCTTGCCGACCCCGGCCGGGCCCTCGGCGAGGATCGGCTTGTCCAGCCGGTCGGCCAGGAACGCCACCGCCGCGATCGTGGGGTCGGGCAGGTACCCGGTCCCCTCCAGCCGCCGCGCGACCTCGTCGACGCTCGAGAACCGCGAGCCCATCCTCACCTCCCTCGCCGTCGTTGCGGACACAACCATAACGCCAAGGGAGGGAGGCCGGAGGAGGTCGGCGTCGCGCCTTCGCGCCGCTGTCGCACCCCCCCGGGGCGTTGGGCTGGCCTTCGCGCTCTCGGCGCGGTCCGCGTGGCCCCGGCGCCTTTGCGCCCGCACCGCCTGCCGTCTGTGCCCCCGGGTGGTTACAGGTCGATGGGGTTGGTTGGGAGTTGGCCGGTGGAGATCAGCTTGGGCAGGGCGGGGTCGGCGTTTTCCCAGACCAGCAGCATCGACCGCTTGGGCGCATAGCCCTGGTGGCGGATGTCGGCTGGCATGGCG
>DASVXQ010000063.1:0-4294 GCA_036392615.1 Actinomycetes bacterium
CCAGCGCCGCCATGCCGCCGGCGCCGGCCTCCCCCGACCCACTGGACGAGGCCCCCGGCCCGGCAGGCGTCCCGGCGGGCTGCCTGCCGCTGTGCGGGCCGCGATCGGCGCCGGGCGGGGATGTGCCCGGCGGACGAGGTCCGTCGCCCGGGTCCGGGAGCTCCGGGTCGGCTCCCGCGAGGATGCGGTCGAGCTCGGCCTCGTCGAGCCCGAGGGGGTCCATGGGGCCACGGCGGCGACGGTGGGGCAGGGCGAGCAGGGCGGCCCGGCGGACGTCGGCGAGCTCGACCGCGTCGCGACCCTCCCAGGCGGCGAGCGCCAGGGCGGCCTTGGCGGTGACGATGTCGCCGCGCAGGCCGTCGACGGCGAAGGCGGCGCAGACCGCGGCGATCCGCTGGAGCAGCTCGTCGTCGAGCCGGATCCTGGGCAGTCGCCGGCGGCCGGCTGCGATTCGCTCGGTGAGGGCGGCGTCGCGACCCTCCCAGGCGGCGGCGAAGCTGTCGGGGTCGGCCTCGTAGGCGAGCCGACGGCGGATGACCTCGACCCGGTCGGCCGGGTCGGCGTTGCCGCGCACCTCGACGGTGACGCCGAAGCGGTCGAGCAGCTGCGGGCGCAGCTCGCCCTCTTCGGGGTTCATGGTGCCGACCAGCAGGAAGCGCGCGGCGTGCCGGACGCTCACGCCCTCGCGCTCGACGTAGTTGACGCCCAGCGCGGCGGCGTCGAGCAGCAGGTCGACGAGGTGGTCGCCGAGCAGGTTCACCTCGTCCACGTAGAGGATGCCCCGGTGGGCCGCGGCCAGCAGGCCGGGCTCGAAGTCGCGCCGGCCCTCGGTGAGCGCGCGCTCGAGGTCCAGGGCGCCGGCGACGCGGTCGGTGCTGGCGCCGACCGGCAGCTCGACCAGGGGCGCGGCGCGGGCCCGGCGGGGTGCGCCGTGAGGATGGGGCCCGGCCGGACAGTCCGGGTCGGGCGCCTGTGGGTCGCAGTTGTAGGGGCAGCCGTCGACCACCTGGATCTGCGGCAGCAGGCGCGCCAGCCCGCGCACGGCCGTGGACTTGGCCGTCCCCTTCTCTCCCCGGACCAGCACCCCGCCGACCGCCGGCGAGACGGCGTTGAGCAGCAGTGCGAGCGTCAGGTCCGGTTGCCCGACCAGCG
The DNA here is from genome assembly GCA_036392615.1 of Actinomycetes bacterium. Taxonomy (GTDB): domain Bacteria; phylum Actinomycetota; class CALGFH01; order CALGFH01; family CALGFH01; genus DASVXQ01. The sequence goes on from DASVXQ010000063.1 coordinate 1,153, forward strand.
CGGAGAAGGGGAACGGCGGCCTCATGCGTGCGGGTCCTGACGTTCCTCGAGGTCGCCCTCCAGCTCGAGGTAGACGGAGCGTAGCCGTTCGAACACCTGTTCGTCCGGGGATTTCCACAGCCCCCGGTCGACCGCTTCCAGCAGCCGTTCGGCGACCGCGCGCAGCGCCCAGGGGTTGGAGCGCCGCATGAACGAGGCGGTCACCTCGTCCAGCACATAGCGCTCGGTTACCGCCTGGTAGACCCAGTCCTCCACCACGCCGGTGGTGGCGTCGTAGCCGAACAGGTAGTCCACCGTGGCGGACAGCTCGAAGGCGCCCTTGTAGCCGTGGCGGGCCATCGACTCGATCCAGCGGGGGTTGACCACCCGGGCGCGCACCACCCGCCGGATCTCCTCGGCGAGGCCGCGGGTCCGCACGCGCGCGGGGTCGGCGGAGTCGCCGAGGTAGGCGCGCGGCTCGGCGCCGCTGGCGGCGCGCACCGCCGCGACCATCCCGCCGTGGTACTGGAAGTAGTCGTCGGCGTCGAGCAGGTCGTGCTCGTGGGTGTCGACGTTCTTGACCACCGCCCGCACCCTGGCGAGGTTGGCGCGCATGGCGTCGCCGGCGGCCTCGCCGTCCAGGCCGCGCCCGTAGGCGTAGCCGCCCCAGACCTCGTACACCTCGACCAGGTCGGCCTGGCTGCGCCAGTTGCGCGCGTCGATCAGCGGCAGCAGCCCGGCCCCGTAGGCGCCCGGCTTGGACCCGAAGATCCTGGTGGTGGCGCGGCGCCAGCCATTGCCGGCGGCGCGCTCGGCGCGGGCGTGCTTGGCGACGAAGTTGGCCTCGTCGGGCTCGTCCAGCTCGGCGACCATGGCGATGGCGTCGTCCAGCAGCGCGACCAGGTTCGGGAAGGCGTCGCGGAAGAAGCCGCTGATCCGCACGGTCACGTCGATGCGCGGGCGGCCGAGCCGCTCGCCCGGGACGACCTCGAGGCCGGTGACGCGGCGGGACTCGGCGCTCCAGACCGGCCGGACGCCGAGCAGCGCGAGCACCTCGCCGATGTCGTCGCCGCCGGTGCGCATCGCCGAGGTCCCCCACACGACGATGCCGACCGTCTCGGGGTAGCCGCCCTCCTCGTCGAGGTAGCGGCGCAGCAGGTCGTCGGCGAGCCGCTCGCCGGTCGCCTGCGACAGCTCGGTGGGCAGCGACTTGGGGTCGACCGAGTAGAAGTTCCGGCCGGTCGGCAGGACGTTGACCAGCCCTCTGGTCGGCGAGCCGGAGGGGCCGGCGGGCACGAAGCGACCATCCAGCGCCCGCAGCACGCTGCCGATCTCGTCGCCGGTCCTGGCCAGCCTGGGGATCACCTGGCTGGCGGCGAACTCCAGCGAGGCGACCACGCCGGGGTCCTCGACGCCGAGTACCGCCAGCGCGACCGGCCCGGCTGCGGCCGCCTCCCAGCCCTTGGCCTCCATCGCCTCCAGCAGCGCCCGGGCCGCCTCCTCGAGCCGGTCGACCAGGTCGGAGGCGGTGGCGGCGGGCCCCGGGAAGCGCGCCAGCAGCACAGGCGGCGCCTGGGCGGGGCGGCCGGGCGCCTCCAGCAGGACCGGCTCGTCGAGACCGAAGGCGGCGCCGACCGCGCGGCGCAGGCCGGGCACGGCACGCCCGGCGCCGAGCCGCAGGATCGCGGCGAGCAGGCCGAGCCGCTGCTCGCCGAGCGGCTCCGATCCGAGCACATGCAGGCCGTCGCGCACCCGCGCGTCCTTGATCTCGCAGATGTAGCCGTCCAGGTGCAGCACGAACTGGTCGAAGTCGTCGGGCACGGCGTCGACGCCGAGGTCGCGGTGCAGCTCGGCGGCGTGGACCAGCTCCCAGATCCGCGCCCGGATCTCCGGCAGCTTGGCGGGGTCGAGCGCCGCCACCTGGGCGTGCTCGTCGAGCAGCTGCTCGAGGCGGGCGAGGTCGTCGTAGGTCTCGGCGCGCTGCATCGGCGGGATCAGGTGGTCGACGATCACCGCGTGGGCGCGCCGCTTCGCCTGGGTGCCCTCGCCGGGATCGTTGACGATGAACGGGTAGACCAGCGGTAGCGAGCCGAGCACGGCATCGGGCGCGCAGCCCGCCGACAGCGCCAGGCCCTTGCCGGGGAGCCATTCCAGCGTGCCGTGCTTGCCCAGGTGGACCACCGCGTCGGCGCCCCAGACGCGGTCGAGCCACCAGTAGGCGGCCAGGTAGTGGTGCGACGGCGGCAGGTCGGGGTCGTGGTAGATGGCGACGGGGTTCTCGCCGAAGCCGCGTGGCGGCTGGATCGCCAGGAAGGCGTTGCCGAGGTCGAGCCCGGCGAGCGCGATCGCGTCGCCGTCGACGTACAGCTCTCCGGGCGGCTCGCCCCAGTGGCGCACCACCCGCTCGCGCAGCCCGCCCGGCAGCTCCGCGAACCACCCGGCGTAGGCGCGGCCGTCCACCCGGGTTGCGCCGGCGAGCTGCTCGTCGGTGAGGAACTCGGTGTCGTGCCCGCCGGCGGCGATCAGCGCGTGGACCAGCCGGTCCCCGGCGCCTTCCCCGGGCCCGCCGGGCAGGCCGGCGACCTGGTAGCCGGCCTGGCGCATGGCCTCGAGCAGGCGGACGGCGCTCGCGGGCGTGTCCAGGCCGACCGCGTTGCCGACCCGGCTGTGCCTGGTCGGGTAGTTGGACAGCACGATCGCCACGCGCTTGTCCCGGTTCGGCAGGTGGCGCAACCAGCCGAGCCGGGTGGCGATCGCCGCCAGCCGCGCGGCCCGCTCCGGATCGGCGCGGTAGACCAGCACCTGGTCGCCCTGCCCCGCCTCCAGCGGCTCCTTGAAGGAGAACGGCACGCCGACGATGCGCCCGTCGAACTCCGGGATGGCGACCTGCATGGCCGCGTCGAGCGGCGACAGACCGCCGTCACTCGCCAGCCAGGCCGCGCGGGTCGAGGTGGCGCAGATGCCCTGCACGATCGGCACGTCCAGCGCCTCCAGTGCGGGCACCTGCCACTCCAGCCAGTCCAGCTCGGAGCTGGCGCCGCCGAGCGCGTCGGCCGCGGTCGAGCCGCCCGAGGCGAGCACGGTGACCACCAGCGCGTCCACCCCGTGGGCGGCGAGCAGGTCGCAGGCCGGGATCCTGCCGCCCTCGGCCGGGCGCAGGGAG
>DASVXQ010000064.1:0-7227 GCA_036392615.1 Actinomycetes bacterium
GCCCGTGCAACTGGGCACGCCGGCACTGATCCTCGACGTCGAGCTACCAGACGGCGGACAGATGACCACTCCGGTGCCGCCGGAGTTCCAGGGCTTCGCCTACCTGCTCGACGGCGAAGCCGTCTTCGGGGCCAACCACCGCAGGGCGCGGCCTCCGCAGCTCGTCCTGCTCGGTCCGGGCGAGGAGCTCGCCGTGACGGACGCCACCGCAGGCACGCGGTTCATGCTGATGGCCGGCAAGCCCTACCGGGAGGAGCCGCGGTTCAACGGGCCGTTCGTCGACTAGGCGGTTGAGCGCTCATACGGGCGGCTGGCAGCACAGAACTGTGGTCGCTGGTCGCCCGCCCAGCTCAACCCCCCAATGGCCAGGCCTGTCCGCTGGTCCAGCGATCAGCCGTCCGGGCGTATGGCTCACTTGCACCGCGGCTTTGCGAAGCCCATACATTCGAGTAAGCGGCAGTCGAATCACGGGTGAGCGGGGAATGGATGCCACCGGAGCGCGCGATGCGCATGTCCAACTCTGATCCGGAGCGCCGGCGTCCTCGCCTCCCGGTCGCTCCGGAGGTTGCCACGATCACGGAGGCGGTCGCGGCGCGCCTGCCCGATCTCGTCGACCGGGTCGTGCGGCGCATCTCCAGGGAATTCGATGTCTACGGCAGGGGCGATGTCGTCAGCCGTGAGGATCTTCATGAGTCGGTTCGCGGCAATCTCTCGTCGTTGGTGCGCCAGCTGACCACCAATCAGCCGCCGGACCTGTCCGCGGCTCGTGCGACCGGGCGGCGGCGCGCCCAGCAGGGCGCACCGCTGGCCGACGTCCTCCACGCGTACCGGATCGGCTTCACCGAGTTGTGGAGCGCGATCGTGGAGGAGGCGCGACGGAGCCCACGGGCCCCGTGGGAAGCGCTGGTGGACGCGGCCAGCGGGGTGTGGTGGCTGATCGGCGAGTACACCCAGGAGCTCACGGTGGCGTATCGCGAAGCCGCGGCGGAGCTGCTGCTCACTGGTGCCCGCGAGCGTTCCGCGCTGGTCGAGGCGCTGTTCAGCGGTGGTGTGCCCGATCAGGACACGCTGTGGGAGGCGGCCAAGCTTCTGCGGCTTCCCTGGGACGGCCCCTTCGTCGTGGTGGCCGTTGAGGCGCCCGGGCTTGGCCGGGAGGGCCTCCCGGACGCCGAAGCGCTCCTGGCCGCGCGTGGGATCGGGTCGGCCTGGCTGCTGCACCCCGACCTGCAGACCGGGGTAGTTTCGCTGCGACGCCACGACACCACTCCTCTGCTGCTCGAACTGCTCGGTCGTGGCGTGCGGACGCGGGCCGGGGTCAGCCCCGTCTACCATTCGCTGGGCGACACGCCGCGGGCGCTGCACTACGCGCGACTGGTCCAGCGCAGCCTGCCGCCTGGGACGCCGGCGGTTGCGCAATTCGAGGAGACGCCGCTGCGGGTGCTCGCGGCCGCCGCGCCGGATGCGGCCGGGGAGCTGGCGCGGGCGATCCTCGGGCCGGTCCTTGATCTGCCCGCGCAGGATCGCGCCACGTTGCTGGAGACACTCCGAGTGTGGTTCGAGGCCGGCGGATCCGCGAGCGAAGCAGGCAAGCGGATCTACTGCCACCCGAACACGGTGCGGTACCGGCTGTGACGGCTGCAGGAGCACACCGGCCGCTCCCTGGAGGACCCGACCGGCGCGGCCGAGCTGCTCGCCGCTCTCGAGGCGCTGCGCGTGATGCACCCCAGTCGGCGCTCCAGCGACCGCTGACCACCGCGCGTGTGGTGGCGGACAGCCCTGCGGGCTGTTCTTTGTCCTCGCGGCCATTGTGTGTGCTGGTCAGCGGGCCGATGCTTGCCCGCAGCAACCGATGCGCGGGAGTTGGCGATGGCGAACCTGGCCCTGAACCTGGTCGAAGCCAAGGACATGTACCCAGATCGTGCGGCCGTCCGGCTCGACGACCGCATCCTGACCTACGGGCAACTCGACGAACGGTCCGGTCGGGTCGCGAGCCTGCTGACCGGTCTGGGCGTACAGCCAGGCGACCGGGTTGCCCTGATGCTGCCGAACATCCCGGAGTTCCCGGTGCTCTACTACGGAGTGTTGCGCGCCGGCGCGACAGTGGTGCCGATGAACCCGCTGCTGAAGGCCCGCGAAGTCGAGTTCTATCTCGGCGACTCCGGCGCCAGGGTCATCTTCGCCTGGCATGCGACCGCTGGTGAGTCGGATAAGGGCGCGGAGGCTGCTGGCGCGCACCTCGTTCCGGTCGCGACAGAGACGTTCGACCGCCTGCTGGGTGAGCATGCTCCGCTGATGGCGGTGTCTGATCTCGCGGACGACGCCACGGCGGTGATCCTCTACACCTCGGGCACGACCGGGAAGCCCAAGGGCGCGGAGCTGACGCACGCGAACCTGCGCCGCAACGCGGCGGTGTCGGCGTCGACGCTGTTTCATCTGGAGCCCGACGACGTGGTCATGGGCTGCCTGCCGCTGTTTCACTCCTTCGGCCAGACCTGCGGGCTGAACGCGGTGGTCGGCAGTGGCGCCTGCCTCACGCTCGTGCCGCGCTTCGATCCGGGCAAGGCGCTGGAGGTCATCCAGCGGGATCGGGTCACCGTCTTCGAGGGAGTTCCGACGATGTATGTCGCCCTGCTCAACCACCCAGAACGCGGCGACTACGACGTCGGGTCGCTGCGCCTGTGCGTTTCCGGCGGCGCGGCGCTGCCCGTCGAGGTGCTGCGTGGCTTCGAGGAAGCCTTCGGCTGCATCATCCTCGAGGGCTACGGCCTGTCGGAGACGTCGCCGGTCGCCTCGTTCAACCATCCCGGCCGGGAGCGCAAGCCCGGCTCCATCGGGACGCCGATCGAGGGCGTCGAGATCCGCGTGGTCGACCCCGCCGGACAGGATGTCCCGGCCGGTGGAGTCGGCGAGATCGCGATCCGGGGCCACAACATCATGAAGGGCTACTGGCGCCACGAGCAGGCCACGGGTGAGGCGATCCCGGATGGCTGGTTTCGCACCGGCGACCTGGCCTGCCAGGACGAGGACGGCTACCTGTTCATCGTCGACCGCAAGAAAGACCTGATCATTCGCGGCGGCTACAACGTCTATCCCCGGGAGATCGAGGAGGTGCTCTACGAGCACCCCGCGGTCGCTGAGGCCGCAGTGATCGGCATCCCGCACGCCACGCACGGGGAAGAGGTCGGTGCGGCGGTGGTGCTCAAGCCAGGCGCCGAGGCCACCGCGACGGAGCTGCAGGCCTTCTGCAAGGAGCGGGTCGCCGCCTACAAGTACCCGCGGCACGTGTGGCTCGCGGCCGCGCTGCCGAAGACGGCGACCGGGAAGCTCCTGCGCCGCGAGGTGCAGCCGCCCGAGGGCCTGTCGCCATGACCGCCCAGGTGGCTGACCTCATGGGCGCGAGTGAAGCAGGCGCCGAGGCGGCTGCGCTGGACCTGCTGCTCGCCATGGCGGCGTTGGGGCCGCTGCGCCGTCTCGTGCCCGGCAGGGCGGGCATCGAGTTCGCGGCCCGGTTGGCTCAGCGTCCTGGCAACCTCGGCCGGCGCATGGGCTGGCTGGCGGCGGAGCTAGGACGTGTCGGGATCGGCAGATCCGCGTTGGCGCCGTCAGCACGGGACCGGCGATTCAACGACCCGGCGTGGACCTCGAACCCTGTGCTGCGCCGGCTGGTGCAGGGCTACCTGGCAGCGGGCCGGACCGCCGAAGAGCTCCTCGGCGACGCGGACCTGGAATGGCGGGACGCCGAGCGGATGGCGTTCGTGGTCGACAATCTCGTGCAGGCCCTGGCGCCCAGCAACAATCCGGTGGTCAGCCCGCTGTTCTGGAAGGCGCTGATCGACTCCCGCGGCACCAGCGTCATCCGCGGCGCCCGGCACCTGGCCGCCGACCTGGCCACAGCGCCGCGGGTGCCATCCATGGCGCAGGCCGACGCGTTCGAGGTCGGGACCAGCCTCGCGGTGACCCCTGGCGCGGTGGTGCTGCGGACGCCGGTCTTCGAGCTGCTCCAGTACGAGCCGCAGACGCCCAAGGTGCGCCGGACTCCGCTGCTGATCGTCCCGCCGACGATCAACCGGTTCTACATCCTCGACCTCGCCCCAGAGCGCAGCCTGGTCGAATATCTCGTGCGCAGCGGCCAGCAGGTCTTCGTCATCGCCTGGCGCAACCCCGACGCGCGGCACCGCGACTGGGGCGCCGACACCTACGGCCAGGCGATCGTCGATGCGCAGGATGCGACCCAACGGATCTGTGGTACCGAGCGGTCCCTGCTGCTGGGACTGTGCTCAGGTGGGATCCTCGCGGCAATGGTGCTGGCCCACCTGGCCGCGACCGGGCAGCGGGAGCGCGTGGCGGGCTTCGGCCTGGCGGTGGCCGTACTGGACCAGGCACGCGCCGGGATGGCAAGCGCCGCGCTGGACGAGGTCACCGCGGAGGCCGCCGTCGCCGCCTCCGCCGCGCGCGGCTTCCTGGACGGCCGCCAGCTGGCCGAGCTGTTCGCCTGGCTGCGTCCCGGCGACCTGATCTGGAGCTACTGGGTCAACAACTACCTGCAGGGCCGCACGCCACCGGCGTTCGACATCCTGTACTGGAACGCCGACACCACCAGGATGCCCGCCGCGCTGCACCGGGACTTCGTCCGCCTGGCGATGGACAATTCCCTCACACGCTCCGGCGCCGCCAGCATGCTCGGCTCGCCGGTGGACCTGGCCAAGCTCGACATGGACGCCTACGTCGTCGCCGGCATCGCTGACCACCTCTGCCCATGGCAGTCCTGCTACCGGAGCACCCAGCTGCTCGGCGGCCGCTCGCGGTTCGTGCTGTCCACCAGCGGCCACATCGCCTCGATGGTCAACCCTCCAGGCAACGAGCGGGCCAGCTTCCGGACCGCGCCCGCGAATCCGCCGGACCCGGCCGAGTGGTTGGATCAGGCGACCACGCAGCCAGGGTCGTGGTGGCCGGACTACGTCCGCTGGCTCGAGGAGCGCGGCGGCGGCGACAAGGCCCGACCCCGGCGTCTGGGCGCCGCCGGGTTCCGCCCGATCGACCCCGCCCCCGGCACCTACGTCCTGGACCGCTGAGGCGACGCATGCGGCAAACCATGCGCACCGTCGTGGTCGGGGGCCAGCACCTGCGGGTCGTCGTGCGGCCCGGCGACCCGGCCCGCACCCCGCTCGTGCTCGCCAACGGTATCGGCGCCAGCCTCGAGCTGCTGCAGCCGTTCGTCGACGCCCTCGACCCATCGATCGAGGTGGTCCGCTTCGACGTTCCCGGCGTCGGCGGCTCCCCGCTTCCGACGCTCCCCTATCGGCTGCCGGCACTCGCGCGCCTGGTCGCCCGCATGCTCGACCAGCTCGGCTACCCGGTCGTCGACCTGCTCGGCATCTCCTGGGGTGGCGGCCTGGCCCAGCAGTTCGCGCTCTGCCACCGGCGCCGCTGCCGCCGGCTGGTCCTGGCGGCCACCGGCACCGGCACGCTCATGGTGCCCGGCGCCCCCAGGGTGCTCGCGCGGATGCTGACGCCCCGGCGCTACCTGGATCCTGACTACGCCGAGCACATGGCCGGCGAGGTCTACGGCGGGACCATGCGCTCGGACCCCGCCCGGGCACGCGTGCTCCTGCACGAGGGGACTCGCGTCGGACCGACGCGCGGCTACCTCTACCAGCTGGCCGCCGGAGCCGGCTGGACCAGCCTGCCCCTGCTGCCCTTCATCCGGCAGCCGACACTGCTGCTGGCCGGCGACGACGACCCAATCGTCCCGCTGGTCAACGCCCACATCATGCGACGCCTGCTGCCCAATGCCGAGTTGCACGTCTACCACGGCGGCCACCTCGGCCTGCTCACCGACGCGGCACGCCTCGCGCCGGTCGTCGACCGGTTCCTACGAGGCGGCCCGCAGACCGTGCGAGCCACGGCCTGACCGATCGAGGAGGTTGCCATGCCGGCCGAGGCCGACTTCTACGCTCTGGAGCTGCTGCTCGACGACGAGGACCGAGCGCTGGTGCACCGCGTGCGCGCCTTCATGGAGAAGGAGGTGCAGCCGATCATCAACCGCTACTGGACCCGGGCGCGGTTCCCGCACGAGATCCTGCCCGGCCTGCGCGAGCTCGGCATCGCCGGGCTCCCCTATCGCGGCTACGGCTGCCCAGGCAAGGGCCCACTGGTGGACGGCATGGTCGCCATGGAGCTGGCTCGCATCGACCCGTCGATCGCCACCTTCAACGGCGTTCACAGCGGCCTGGCAATGGGGTCCATCTCCCTGTGCGGCTCACAGGAGCAGCGCCGCCGGTGGCTGCCGGCCATGGCGCGGCTGGAGGCCATCGGCGCGTTCGGGCTCACCGAACCCGAGGTCGGCTCCGGAGCGTCCCGCGGCCTGACCACCAGTGCCCGCCGCGAGGGCGACACCTGGGTACTCAACGGGCGAAAGAAATGGATCGGCAACGCCAGCTTCGCCGACCTGACCGTGATCTGGGCCAGGGACACCGACGACGACCAGGTGAAAGGCTTCGTCGTCGAAGCGGGGACACCCGGCTTCACCACCCGGGACCTAGAGGACAAGATCGCGCTGCGGGTGGTCCAGAACGCGCTGATCGACCTCGAGGACGTTCGGGTCCCCGAGGCCAACCGGCTGCAGCAGGCCAACTCCTTCCGCGACACTGCCGAGGTGCTGCGGATGACCCGCGGCGGGGTGGCCTGGATGGCCACCGGCTGCGCCCGGGGCGCCTACGAGCACGCCCTGGCCTACGCCGTCGAGCGCGAGCAGTTCGGCCGGCCGATCGGCGGGTTCCAGCTCGTCCAGGACCTCCTTGTGCGAATGCTGGGCAACATCACCGCCTCGGCGACCCTGTGCGCCCGCCTGGCACAGCTGCAGGCCGCCGGGATGGCCAGGGACGAGCACGCCTCGCTGGCGAAGGCGTTCTGCACCATGCGCATGCGCGAGACGGTCGGTTGGGCCCGCGAGCTGCTGGGCGGCAACGGCATCCTGCTGGAGCACCACGTGGGCCGCTTCGTCGCCGACGCCGAGGCGATCTACTCCTACGAGGGCACCCGGGAGATCAACACGCTCATCGTCGGCCGCGCCATCACTGGCCTCAGCGCCTTCGTGTGACGGCGGTCCTTACCGACTCAGGCGTCCATCCGGACGTACCGACTGGACCTCGACTCGCTGTGAGCTTGCCGTCTGATGTCTTGCCCACGGTCCAGCAGCTTTCCTCCGGCTGTCAGGCACTTGCCGCG
>DASVXQ010000065.1:0-13463 GCA_036392615.1 Actinomycetes bacterium
GCCCTCGTGGATGAGGCCGAGCAGGATGTGCTCGGTGCCGATGTAGTTGTGATTCAGGAGCCGGGCTTCCTCCTGGGCGAGCACGACGACCCGTCGAGCCCGGTCGGTGAAGCGCTCAAACATGCCAAACCCCCAGGGATATGGCGGCGGAGAAACGTTGCCGCCAATCGACTATACACCCGGCCTTTCGGGGTCCTGCGGGGGGATCCGCAGGCAACAAGGCGGCTGTACAGACGCGTTCAGTTCCGGTCGTTGTGGTCCTCCACTGCGGTGCCGCTGGTCTCGGTCTTCCACTCAGGCAACACCCGAACCCCGGTCGATGTTCCGGGACCAGCCAACTCGGGAGTCGGCCGCCACGGCCGCGGCCTACAGCTCCTCGGGGCGGAGCTGCGGGAACAGGATAGCCTCCCTGATCGAGGAGAGGTTCCCGAGCAGCATCACGAGCCGGTCCACGCCGATGCCGAGCCCGGCGTTGGGCGGCAGACCGAGCTCCAGGGCGCGTAGGTAGGCCTCGTCGACCACCATCGCCTCCTCGTCGCCGCCGGCCTTGGCGCGGGCCTGCTCCTCCATCCGCATCCGCTGCTCGTCGGGGTCGGTCAGCTCCGAGAAGCAGTTGGCGTACTCGCGGCCGCCGATGATCAGCTCGAACCGCTCGGTCACCGAGGGGTCGTCGCGGTGCGGATGCGCCAAGGGCGAAACCTCGACCGGGTAGTCGGTCACGAAGGTCGGCTCGACGATCGAGCCCTCCACGTGGTGCTCGTACAGCTCCAGCACCAGCTTGCCGACGCCCCAGCCCGGCTCCCAGGGGACCTTCATGGCGTCGCAGATCTCCCGCACCCGCTCCAGCGGCCAGTCGTAGGCCAGCTCCGGCTCGCCGGTGGCGGCGCGGACCAGCTCGAGCAGCGGCGCCTCGCGCCACTCGGCGTCGAGGTCGAGCACCTGGCCCTGGTACTCGATGGTGCGGCGGCCCAGCGCGGCGTCGGCGGCCTCGAGGATCACCCCGCGGGCCAGCGTCATCATGTCGCGGTAGTCCTGGAAGGCGGCGTTCGATTCGAGCATGGTGAACTCGGGGTTGTGACGGGAGTCGATGCCCTCGTTGCGGAACACCCGGTTCAGCTCGAAGACCCGGTCCATGCCGCCGACCAGCAGGCGCTTGAGGTACAGCTCGCAGGCGACCCGCAGGTACAGGTCGGTGTCGAGCGCGTTGTGGTGGGTGACGAACGGCCTGGCCAGCGCGCCGCCGGGCACTGGCAGCAGGATCGGCGTCTCGACCTCGACGTAGCCGCGCGCCACCATCGACTCGCGCAGGCTGCGCACGATCGTCGAGCGCAGCCGCGCGGCCGCGCGGGCGGCCGGGTTGACGATCAGGTCGAGCTCGCGCTGGCGCGAGCGGACCTCCACGTCGGTCAGGCCCTTCCACTTGTCCGGCAGCGGCCGCAGCGCCTTGGCCAGCAGCTCGACCCGGTCGGGCCGGACCGAGAGCTCGCCGCGCCTGGTGCGGATCACCTCGCCGTGGACGCCGACCCAGTCGCCCAGGTCCAGCTCGAGCGCCCGCTCGAAGCGCCCGGCGCCGAGCGACTGCACGGTGAGCATCGCCTGGAGCTCGTCGTCGCCCTGCCGCAGGGTCCAGAAGGCCAGCTTGCCCATGGCCCGCTTGAGCACGATGCGCCCGGCCACCTGGACGGTGTCGCCGGACTCCTCGCCGGCGGCCAGGCGCGACCAGCGCTCGGCCACCTCGGCCAGCGTGTGGGTGCGGCCGAAGCCGGTCGGGTACGGGTCGGTCCCGGCGGCACGCAGCTTGGCCAGCTTCTCCCGCCGCGCCCGCTCGACGGCGGATCGGTCCTCTGGGTCCGGCACGATGCTCCTCACGTTCGCTGTCGTCCCTGCTGAGCCGCCATGCTATCCGCCTGGAGCGCCGATCATGTAGCGGATGGCGGGGTCGAAGAATGTCACAGCTTCCGGCGGTGCCTTGTCTTCAAGGGAAAGCACCACACGGAAGGAAAGCTCATGCGAGTCTTCGTCACGGGCGCGACCGGGGCACTGGGACGGCACCTCGTTCCTGGGCTGGTCGCGGCGGGTCACGAGGTCACCGCCACCACGAGGACGCCCGGCAAGGTCGCGCGGTTGCGCGAGGCGGGCGCGAAGCCGGTGGTCCTCGACGGGCTGGACCGCGAGGCGGTGATCGCGGCGGTGCTGGCCGCCAGGCCAGAGGTGATCGTGCACCAGATGACCGCGCTGGCGGACATGCGGAGCCTGCGCAAGGTCGACAGGGTATTCGCCGCCACCAACGAGCTGCGGACCCGGGGCACCGACAACCTGCTGGCGGCCGCGGCGCGGGCGGGCACCCGCCGGGTCATCGCGCAGAGCGCGGAACGCGACAACGAGCGCTCCGGCGGCCCGGTGAAGACCGAAGAAGATCCGCGCGACCCGCGGCCCGTCCCGTCGGCAGCGCGGACGGTGGCGGCGGCCAGGTATGGGGAGAAGACCGTGCCGCTGGAGGCGCCGGAGGGAATCGTGCTGCGCTACGGCAGCTTCTACGGGCCTGGCGCCTCGGATGTCCTGGTGGACGCCGTGCGGAAGCGGCAGATGGCGGTGATCGGCGGCGGGACCGGGATCTGGTCGTTCATCGAGATCACCGACGCCGCGGCCGCGACGCTCGCTGCGGTCGACCGCGGCGCGCCTGGCGTCTACAACGTCGTGGACAGCGACCCGGCGCCGGTCGCGGAGTGGCTGCCGTACCTGGCCGAGGTCGTGGGCGCGAAGCCGCCGCTGCGCGTGCCCGCCTGGCTCGGGCGGCTGCTCGCCGGAGAGTTCGTCGTGGTCCAGATGACCAGCGCGCGCGGGTCCTCGAACGAGAAGGCAAGGAAAGAGCTCGGCTGGGAGCCGCGGTACGCGAGCTGGCGGGAGGGATTCCGTGCCTGGGTCAGCGGATGAGACGGGCGCGGCCGAGTACCGGCCGCTGCTGTTCTCCATCGCCTACGGGATGACCGGATCCGTGGGCGACGCCGAGGACATCATGCAGGACGCGTTCCTTGGCCTGACCCGGGCGCGCCAGGCGGGAACCACGATCGCCGATCCGAAGGCGTACCTGACGACGGCGGTGACGCGGCTGGGAATCAACCACCTGAGTTCGGCACGGGTGCGGCGGGAGACGTACGTGGGGGACTGGCTGCCCGAGCCGGTCGTCGTGCCCGCCGACGCGCCGGGGCCGGCCGAGCACGCCGAGCTGGCCGACTCGCTGTCGATGGCGTTCCTCGTGCTGCTGGAGGCCCTCTCGCCGGTGGAGCGGGCGGTGTTCATGCTGCGCGAGGTGTTCGGGTACGGCTACCCGGATGTGGCGGGGATCACCGGCAAGACCGAGGCGAACTGCCGGCAGATCTTCGCCCGCGCCAGGCAGCGCATCGCCGCCGGAGAGCAGGCGCGCGACAGCGCGCCGCCCCCGGCGCGGCGGGCGGAAGGCGAGGAACTCGCCCGCAGGTTCTTCGAGGCCGCCGCGGGCGGCGACATGGACGCCCTGCTCGGCATGCTCGCGCCCGACGTGGTGTTCCACGGGGACGGTGGCGGCAAGACGCAGGTGATCGGGAAGCCGCTGGCCGGGCGGCAGCCCGTCATGCGGCTGCTCGTCGGCCTGCTCCGCCGGGGCCGGACCCTCGGCGCCTCCCTCCGGCTGGCCTGGGTCAACGGCCAGCCGGGCTCCGTGCTGTACGACGCCGAAGGGCGCGTGGTCAGCGTGGTCGCGCTCGACGTCGCCGACGGTATGGTCCAGACGATCCGCTCTGTCGTCAATCCTGACAAGCTCAGTCATATCGGACCGGTGTCTGATCTGGCGCGGCGACCGGAGAAAGGCCCCTGACCTGCGGGTTTCCCGGCGGCCTCAGCGCGGGCGGGCGCGGATCAGCGTCACCACCGAGAGCGCCGCCAGCGCGGCGCCGGCGACCTGGCCGCCGACGCCGATGCCGAAGGCGGTCGAGTAGAAGATCAGCACCAGGCCGGCGAAGATGCCGGCGCTGCCGAGCCCGCCCAGGCGCGAGCGCCGCCGCGCGCGGGCGAAGTCGGTGCGGCCGCGGCGGCCGATGAAGCCGGCCAGCACCTCGGCGGGCTCGTCCTCCTCGGCCAGGTACAGCCAGGTCTCGCCCGGCCCCTCGTCGACCAGCAGCAGCCAGCCGGTCGGCGGCGGCTCGCTGGCGGCCGACAGCACCCTGGTGGCCCGCTCGCCCACCGCCGGGACGCGCAGGGCCCGGTCGCGCGCCGGGGTGGTGGCCACCACGACTCGCACGGCGAGGAGGTCGCCGTCGCGCAGCGCGGCCTGCGTCTTCGCGCGGTCGAACACCAGCGCCTGCGGCTCCAGCCGCCGCCAGACCGCCACGCCCTCGCGCCGCAGCAGCCCCTCCTGCCGGACCGCCGGCCCCAGCATCACCGCCTCGATGCCGAAGTGGCGGAAGGGGCGCGGCGAGAGCGCCCGTCCCTCGACCTTGTCCGGCCGGTCCGGCGACGGCGCGCTCACGCCGGCGCCCGGGTCCCGTGGCCGTCGTTGCGGTCGAAGATGATCCGCAGGCCGTGCAGGGTCAGCCAGGCGTCGTGGCGCTCCAGGGTCTCGCAGACCGCGACCATCACGGCCGCCAGACCGCCGGTGGCGATCACCGTGGCACTGCCGCCCAGCTCGGCGAGCATCCGCCGGACCAGCGCGTCGACCTGGCCGGCGAAGCCGAAGACGATGCCGGCCTGGAGCGACTCGGTGGTGTTCTTGCCGATCACCGACCGGGGCGCGACCAGCTCGACCCGGCGGAGCTGGGCGGTCTCCCGGACCAGCGCGTTGGTGGAGATCTCGATCCCCGGCGCGATCGCCACCCCGAGCATCTCGCCCCTGCCGGAGACCGCGTCGAAGGTGGTGGCCGTGCCGAAGTCCACCACCACGGAAGGACCGCCGTAGAGCGCGTAGGCGGCGACCGCGTTGGCCACCCGGTCGGCGCCGACCTCGCGCGGGTTGTCGGTCAGGATCGACAGGCCGGTGCGGATCCCCGGCTCCAGCATCAGCGGCTCGAAGCCGCAGTAGCGTCGCACCATCTCGCGGGTCGCCTGGCTGAGCCGCGGCACCACCGAGGAGATCGCCACCCCGCCGACCGAGCCGAGGTCCATGCCCTCCTGTGCGAGGAACCCGCCGAGCAGCAGGGCGTGCTCGTCGGCGGTGCGCTCGGCCACGGTCGACGCGCGCCAGTGCTGCACCAGCTTGTCGGCGTCGAACACGCCGATGGTGATCTCGGTGTTGCCGACGTCCAGGGCCAGCAGCATCTGCTCCTCCTACCAGTCCGGGCCGGGGGCGAGCGCCCGCCGCGGCGTCACGCGGGCTCCTCGAGGGCCAGGTTGTCGATCAGCCGCGCCGGGCCGACGCGGGCGGCCACCGCCAGCACCTGCCCCGCCGCGGCGCTGGCCGACGGCTCGAAGCTCTCCGGCTCGACCAGGGCGACGTACTGCGTCTCGACCCCTGGGGTGGCGTCCAGCACGCTGACCGCCGCGCCCTCGATCTTGGCCGGCTCCCGCTCCCCCGCCAGCCAGGCCTCCAGGCCCGCGCGGAGGCCCTGGTAGAGGGCGACGGCGCGCTTGCGCTCGGCGGTCGACAGGTAGGCGTTGCGCGAGGAGAGCGCCAGCCCGTCGGGCTCGCGCACCGTCGGGCAGCCGATCACCTCGTTGGGAAAGCCCAGGTCGGCGACCATGCGGCGGAGCATGGCGAGCTGCTGGGCGTCCTTGCGGCCGAGGTAGACCCGCGAGGGGCCGACCAGGTGGAGCAGCTTGGCGACCACCGTGGCGACCCCGTCCAGGTGGCCCGGCCGCAGCGCGCCCTCCAGCCGCGTGCCGATCGGGCCGGTGGAGACGCGCACCTGCGGCTCGCGCGGCCAGACCTCGGCCGGCTCCGGGGTGAACGCCAGGTCGACTCCCTCGCGCTCCAGGATCGCCAGGTCGCCGGGCAGGTCCCTGGGGTAGCTGGCGAAGTCCTCGCCGGCGCCGAACTGGAGCGGGTTCACGAAGATCGAGGCGACCACGAAGCCGTCCCGCTTGCGCGCGGCGGCCAGCAGCGAGCGGTGGCCGGCGTGCAGGGCGCCCATGGTCGGCACGAAGCCGACCGCGGCGTTGCCGGCTCTGGCCGCCTCGAGGGCCGCCCGGAGCTCAGCGCTGCTCGCGACCGCGCGCACGCCGCCCCAGCCTCCTGAGCAGCTCGCGCCGCTCGCCCGAGTCCTCGCCGTCGTTGTCGTGGCCCTGCAGGGCGGCCTCCACGCGGCGGCGCGCGTCCGGGTCCAGCCGGCCGGCGGCGGAGGCCCGGTCGCCGACCAGCCTGGCCAGCGCCGCGTACACCTTGACCAGCCGCTGCTTGCGGGCGAGCGCCTCGACGTGCATGCCGATGGTGCGGCCCTCGCCGCGCACCCACGGGCCGGACATGCCCGCCTGGCCGGTGGCCAGGGCGGCGTCGACGCTGGCGTGGACCAGGCCGCCGAGCACCGCGCCGGGGTCGATCACCCCGCCGGCACGCAGGATGTCGGCGGCGCTGGCCGACAGCGCCGCCGCGCCGTTGGCCGCCAGCACCAGCGAGACGTGGTAGCGGACCCGCCCGGAGGAGGGCACGTCCATCGGCCGGCCGCCGAGCATGGTGACCACATCGCGGCCGGCCTGGTCGCCGGTGACGCCCCACACGGTCCCCGGGATGCGCCCCAGGGTGGCCTCCAGGTCCTCGTTGAAGATCTGCACCGGGTGGCAGGCCGCCACCGTGGCGCCGGCCGCCGACGCCGGGGTGAGCAGCTCGGGGCCGTCGACCCCGGCGGTGTGGATCACCACCTGGTCGGGCCCGAACACGCCCTCGGCGGCCAGCGCGGTGATCAGCGACGGCAGCTCGTCGTCGAGCACCGCCAGCACCACCAGCCTGGCGCCGCGCACCGCCTCGGCCGGCGTGGCGGTCGGCAGGTCGCTGGCCGCCTCGACCCGCTGGCGGCCGTGGTCGGAGCGCACCCCGACGGTGACCTCCAGCCCCAGCCGCTGCAGGAAGATCGCCAGCGCGAGACCGACGCGACCAGCCCCGACCACGGCGGCGGGCGAGAACCTACTGGTCGGCTCGTCTGGCATCGGAACTCCGATCACTCCAGCGGGCGTGACGTGGAGCTGTCGAGATGGTCATGGTCTCACCTGCGGGGCGCCGGCGGGGGCGCGCCGGCCGATCAGGTGGACCACCTGCGCGGCCGAGCGGTACGGCTCGCGGCCGGCGACCCGCCGCTCCAGCTCCAGCAGCGCGCGCTGCGCCCCGCTGTCCAGGTCGTCACCCTCGCCGAAGACGCTGACGCCGTAGGAGCCGATCACCTCGAAGCCGGCCTTGGCGACGTGCGGGGCGAGCTCGTCGGCGGTCACCGCGCCATGGGCCCGCTGCTCCCGCCGGCCGGCGTCCGGCGTCGCGTCGAGGTGGTCGAGCAGCCGCAGCGCCGCCGGGTAGTCGCCCCGCCGGCCGGCGCGCAGCACCAGCCAGTCGCGGTTGGCGTAGGTCAGCGACAGCACCCCGCCGGGGCGCAGCACCTCGGCGAGCGCCCCCAGCACCGCGGCGGCGTCCTCGGCCGAGGTGACCACCTCGTGGCACAGCGCGGCGTCCTGGCTGGCGGGGCCGAGCAGGGCGGGCAGCTCGACCACGTCGCCCTGGACGGTGACCACCCGCTCGGCCAGGTCGGCGCCCTCGTCGGCGGCGCGCTGGGCGCAGGTCGCCAGCATCGCCGCGGAGGTGTCGACCACCGACACCAGGTAGCCGAGCCGGGCCAGCGGCACCGCCAGCTGGCCGGTGCCGCCGCCGGCGTCCACCACGCCGGCCGGCGGCCGCGGCAGCGCCTCCAGGACCTGGCCCAGGAGCAGCTCCGAACGCACCCGCCCGAGACTCACCTCATCACGCCTCCAGCTCGCCGACCGCGATGACGCCGGCGACGGGGCCGAGCCTGGCCAGCGCCTCGGCGGCGGTCTCGCCGTCGGGGAAGCTGGCGAACGGGTCGACCTCGATGAGCGGGACCAGCACGAAGGCCCGCTCGCGGGCGCGCGGGTGCGGCACGGTCAGGTCCGGCGAGCTGACCGGCGGCCCGTCGTAGAGGATCAGGTCCAGGTCGGCGGTGCGCGGCCCCCAGCGCTCGCCCCGCACCCGGCCGAGCCGCTCCTCGGTCAGCAGCAGCAGGTCGAGCAGCGAGTGCGGGTCGCGGTCGGTCTCCAGCACCGCCACCGCGTTGAGGTAGGGGTCCTGCGGCGGGCCGCCGACCGGCTCGGTCTCGTAGACCGTCGAGACCGCCATCACGTAGGTCCGCTCGTCGGCGTCGAGTGCGCGCACGGCCGCGTCCAGGGTGGCCATGCGGTCGCCGAGGTTGGAGCCGAGCGCCACGTGCGCGCGGGTCACCGCCGGTCACCCCCGCGGCCGCGGACCAGCTCGACGGCCACCTCGGCGTCGGCCCGGATGGGCGCGTGCGGCTTGGCGACCCGCACCCGGACCTGCTGGACCCGCTGGTCGGCCAGCACCAGCTCGGCCACGTCGGTGGCGACCGCCTCCAGGAGCTGGCGGCGGCTGGAGGCGACCAGCTCGGCGACCCGCTCGGTGAGGCCGCCGTAGTCGACGGTGCGCTCCAGGTCGTCGTCGCGGCCGGCGGCCTCCAGGTCGACCGACAGGTCGAGGTCCAGCACGAACACCTGCCCGCGCTCGGCCTCGTGCGGCAGCACCCCGTGGTGGGCGAAGACCCGCAGGTTGCGGACCAGGATCCGGTCGCCGGGCGCCGCCGTGGTCATGGCGCCTCCCCGGCGTGGGCCAGCAGCGCCTCGGTCATCCGCACGGTGCGGACCATGTGACGAACGTCGTGGACCCGCACGATGCGGGCGCCGCGTTCCACCGCCCAGACGACCGTCGCCGCGGTGCCCTCGGCCCGCTCGTGCATCGGCAGCGACAGCGCGCGGCCGATGAAGCCCTTGCGGCTGGCGCCGACCAGCACCGGGTGGCCCAGGAGGGTGAAGCGCGGCAGCGCCGCCAGCAGCGCGTAGTTGTGCTGGTCGCGCTTGCCGAAGCCGATGCCCGGGTCGACCACCAGGCTGTCGTGGGGCACGCCGGCCGCCTCGGCGGCCTCGGCGCGCTCGGCCAGGAACCGCTCGACCTCGGCGACCACGTCGGTGTAGGTGGGGTCGTCCTGCATGGTCGCCGGGGTGCCGCGCATGTGCATCAGCACCACCGGCGCCTTGGCTTCGGCGGCCACGCCGAACAGCTCGGGGTCGTCCCGGCCGGCGCTGACGTCGTTGACGATCCCGGCACCGGCCGCCAGCGCGGCGCGCGCCACGGCCGACTTGCGGGTGTCGACCGAGATCGGCACGTCGGTGGCGGCCGCCAGCGCCTCGATCACCGGCAGCACCCGGTCCAGCTCGGTGCGCTCGTCGACGTAGGCGGCGCCCGGCCGGGTGGACTCGCCGCCGACGTCGAGCAGGTCGGCGCCCTCGGCCGCCATCGCCAGCCCGTGGGCCACCGCGGCCCGGTGGTCCAGGTAGGTGCCGCCGTCCGAGAAGGAGTCCGGGGTCACGTTGAGCACGCCCATGACCAGGCAACGGGTCGAGGTGGGCAGGACCCTGTCCCCGACCCGCAGGTCATGCGGGCGCAGCGGCGTGATCGGCACGGGCGGACCTCCTCGACGAGCGGGCCCGGCCATGATATCCACCGGCGGAAGCCCGCCGGGCCGCCGACGGCGCCGGGAAGGTCGCTCCCGCGCGCCGCGGAGCGATCACTCCCCGCGGCGCGAGACCCCGATGAGGTTCATGGCCTCCAGGCGGGTCGGCATCGAGTCGCGGAAGACCCCGCGCACCGCCGAGGTCACCGTGATCGCGCCCGGTTTGCGCACCCCGCGCATGCTCATGCACAGGTGCTCGGCCTCGATCACCACCAGCGCGCCCTGCGGGTGGAGCCGCTCGACCAGCGCGTCGGCCACCTGGCTGGTGAGCCGCTCCTGGACCTGCGGCCGCTTGGCGAGCCCGTCGACCAGCCGCGCCAGCTTCGACAGCCCGGTGATCCGCCCCTGGCTCGGCACGTAGGCCACGTGCGCCTTGCCGATGAAGGGCAGGAGGTGATGCTCACAGTTGTGCGTCAGGTGACCACCGATCAGAAAGGTGGGATATGGGTCGCAGGTAAAGCTGTACACCGTGAATGGGTTGCGTAGGGGAGCATGAAGACGCCGCACTTCTTCGACGCGCACCCAGCGCGATTCGATCAAGTCGGTCCGGTGGGACTCGCGCTTGAACCCATGACGTGGCAGCCAACTGTCCGCAACATACAGGGCCGACGCTCTGCCGCTGCGATTGGGCGTAAATCGAGCGCCGATGATCGAAGCCAGGTCCGACAGGAATCGAACATTGGCGCTGACGACCTTCCTACCTTTCGCCGTACCTCGGACAGGCTTGAAGGGCCATCCATCTCCCTCGATGTAGCCGTCGAGAAAGCCGCTGAACACCTGCTCGTCCGCGAGGACCACCCTCGGGAAGCTCTGCCGCAGGTGATTCGCGTCACCGTTCAGGTATTGGCGCAAGAGGTCCGCCAGGTAGGAGGAGACCACTCGAACCCGAAAGCCCGGTGCCAGGCGGCCGAGATACCCAGAGGGCCGTTCTACCGACTCGACGCGGGCATCGACGCCGAACGCCTGCTCCAGCGCCACAGCGAAGCGCTTCGCGTAGACCTCGTCGTTGACGACGAGCGAGACATACCGTCCCGCAACCGTTCCGTCGGCGCAGATGGCCCCAATCGCGTATCCGGACTCGTAGCCGAGTTGCGGTGGGAACTTCGGACGACAGAGGCTCCTCGGCGCCGTCCATTCGACCACCATGCCCTCCAGATCCTTCGCTTCCATCCACCCTACCGGAGTGGCAAACGGATGATCTGGAGTGACTCGGACAGTCCCCTTCTCGGTGCGGACCTCGACCAACTCGCGAACGGTCCGGCGCTGAATGGTCGTCACGTTGGTTGATCTCACACGGCCATCGTCCAGCGTCCACAACTCATCGCCTACACGGACGTCTCTGGCACGACGACACCCCTTGACGGCATTGACCATCTGGCCGCTTGGGACGCAGAAGCTGTACATCGGGATGTCCCGGACCATGACCATCTCGTCGTGGCCCTCTTCGAAGACCGCCTGGAGCACGTCCCGTGGATCGTCGCGTAGCCCGGAAGTGAGCTCCTCGTACATACGGGCCACCCGCGCCGGCGTCTCGCGAAGACCGTCGCGCTGGAGATCCTCACCGATGCCCTCCAGGATCAACCGGACACCTCGCTCCACCTTGCCGAGGTCGAATGCGCGCCGTGGCGATCGCCGCGCGCGACCCGCCTCCGCGGGCTCGTCCCGGTCCATCCCCTGCTCCATTGCTTGCTCCTCGCAACGGCATCGGCCCACGCCGTAGCATAGGACCAGTGCCGGCTTGAGCCTCCCGAATTTCCCCAGCCGGAGGCGGAGTCATCGTCGCGGGACTTCGCACTGCGTCGAAGCGCAAGGGTGGTTGTGGTGGACCAGGGTCGCTATGCGGTGATCTACGAGCGCGACGAGTCGGGCGCATGGAACGCACACGTTCCCGAAGTACCCGGCGCCCACACCTATGGGCGATCCCTCCAGCAGGCGCGGCGCCGCATCCGGGAGGCTCTGGACCTCTGGGTGGATGACGCCGCCGACGCCAAGTTCGACGAGGAGATCCGCGTCCCGCGCGAGGCGCAAACGGCGGTCCGGCGCGCCAAGTCCGCACGGGCCAAGGTCGCACGCGACCAGAAGGAGGCGGCGGAGGCCGCAAGGGTCGCCGCCCGATGCCTGGCCGAGCTGGGTCTCAGTGTCCGTGACGCGGGCGAGGTGCTGGAGATCAGCCACCAGCGCGCGCAACAGATCCTGGCGGGCTGACTGCCGCCGGGTCGGGATTCAACCCGGAAATGCCATCGGCCCCAGCGCAATGGCTGGGGCCGATGGCTTGGCGGAGCCTCGAGCGGTCAGTCGGAGGGGAAGGAGTCCTGGGCGCGGGCGATGCCGGCTTCGTGGCTGCGGCCGCCGTTGGGGTGGGCGTAGCCGGCGCGCGGCGCCATGATGCCGCGCGGCGGGCGCTTCACCACCGGGGCGAGGATCTGGGCCAGCTCCTCCTTGGTGATGGTCTCCTTCTCCATCAGGACCTCGACCATCTGGTCGGCCACGTCCCGGTAGCTGGTGAGGACCTCCTCGGCCTCGACGTGCGCCTCGTCGATCAGGCGACGCATCTCCTTGTCGATCTCGAAGGCGACCTGCTCGGAGTAGTCCTGCTGGTGGCCGAAGTCGCGGCCCAGGAAGACGTTCTCCTGCTTGGTGCCGAGCACCAGCGAGCCGAGCCGGTCGCTCATGCCGTACTCGCAGACCATCTTGCGGGCGAGCTGGGTGGCCTTCTCGATGTCGTCGGAGGCGCCGGTGGACGGGTCGAGGAACCACAGCTCCTCGGCGACCCGGCCGCCCAGCAGCATGGCCAGCTGGTCGATCATCTCGCTCCTGGTGACCAGGAACTTGTCCTCGACCGGCAGCGCCAGCGTCCAGCCGAGCGCGCGGCCGCGGGAGATGATCGAGACCTTGTGGACCGGGTCGGTGTTGGGCAGCGCGTGCCCCACCAGCGCGTGGCCGGACTCGTGGTAGGCGATCACGCGCTTCTCCTTCTCGGAGATCACGCGGGTCTTGCGCTCCGGGCCGGCGATGACCCGGTCGATGGCCTCCTCGAGCTCCTCGTTGACGATCTCCTTGCGGCCGTGGCGGGCCGACAGCAGGGCGGCCTCGTTGACCACGTTGGCGAGGTCGGCGCCGGTGAAGCCGGGCGTGCGCCGGGCCAGCACCTCCAGGTCGATGTCGCCCGAGAGCGGCTTGCCGCGGGCGTGGACCCGCAGGATGTCGACGCGGCCCTTGAGGTCCGGCCGGTCCACGGCGATCTGGCGGTCGAAGCGGCCCGGGCGGAGCAGGGCCGGGTCGAGGATGTCGGGCCGGTTGGTGCCGGCGATCAGGATGACGCCGGACTTGGTGTCGAAGCCGTCCATCTCGACCAGGAGCTGGTTCAGGGTCTGCTCGCGCTCGTCGTGGCCGCCGCCGAGGCCGGCGCCGCGCTGGCGGCCGACCGCGTCGATCTCGTCCACGAAGATGATCGCGGGGGCGTTGGCCTTGGCCTGCTCGAACAGGTCGCGGACGCGGCTGGCACCGACGCCGACGAACATCTCCACGAAGTCCGAGCCGGAGATGGAGAAGAAGGGCACGCCCGCCTCGCCGGCGACCGCCCGGGCGAGCAGCGTCTTGCCCGTCCCCGGCGGGCCGAACAGCAGCACGCCCTTGGGGATCTTGGCGCCCATGGACTGGAACTTGGCCGGGTTCTCGAGGAACTCCTTGATCTCCATGAGCTCCTCGACGGCTTCGTCGACGCCGGCCACGTCCTGGAAGGTGATCTTGGGTTGG
>DASVXQ010000066.1:0-9219 GCA_036392615.1 Actinomycetes bacterium
CGCCGGGCGGCGCGCCACCGCAGCCAGGCCCGGCGGCCGGGCCCGGGCATAGCGATGCGCATGGCGACGCTGGGACGTGGCGGCGTGGCGGTCACCACGCTCGGCTTCGGCGGCGCGCCGATCGGCAACCTCTTCCAGGCGGTCGAGGACGCCACCGCGGCGAGCGCGGTCGAGGCGGCCTGGCAGGCCGGCGTGCGCTTCTTCGACACCGCGCCGCACTACGGACTGGGCCTGTCCGAGCGGCGGCTCGGGCGCGCGCTGGCCGGCCGGCCGCGCGGCGAGCTCACGCTGTCGACCAAGGTCGGCCGCGTGCTGGAGCCGTGGACGGGTGGCGGCCGCGACACCGAGGGCTTCGACGTGCCGGCCACGCACCGCCGCGTCTGGGACTTCAGCGCCGCCGGGGTGCGCCGCTCGCTGGCCGCCAGCCTCGAGCGGCTCGGGATGGAGCGGGTCGACGTCGCGCTGCTGCACGATCCGGACGACCACTACCGAGCGGCGGTCGAGCAGGCCTACCCGGCGCTGCACGAGCTGCGCGCCGGCGGCGCGGTCGGCGCCATCGGCGCGGGCATGAACCAGTCGCGCATGCTCGCCGAGCTGGTGCGGCACACCGACCTGGACGCGGTGCTGCTGGCCGGGCGCTACAGCCTGCTCGACCAGTCCGCGCTGGACGACCTGCTGCCGCTCTGCGCGGCCCGCGGCGTGGCGGTGCTCGCCGGCGGGGTGTTCAACAGCGGGCTGCTGGCGACCGACACGCCCGCGCCGGGCGCCACCTACGACTACCTGCCCGGCCCGCCGGCAATGATCGAACGGGCGCGGCGGATCGCGGAGGTCTGCCGCCGCCATGGCGTCAGCCTGCCGCAGGCGGCGCTGGCGTTCCCCGCCGGGCATCCCGCAGTCGCCAGCGTGCTGGTCGGCATGCGCTCAGCCGAGGAGGTCGAGCGCAACCTGCGGCTGGCGGCCGCGCCGGTCCCGGCGGACCTGTGGGCCGAGCTGGTCGAGCAGGACCTGCTGCGCGCGGACGCGCCGGTGCCGGGTGGGGCGCTGCTGGAGGCGGTGGGATGAGCGCGGTCGACGCCCACCACCACCTCTGGGACCCGCGGACCAGGGACTACCCGTGGATGGCCGGACCGGCGTTCGACCCGATCCGGCGGCCCTACGGCCTCGACGACCTGCGCGCCCGCACGGCCGCCGCCGGGATTGGGCGCACCGTGCTGGTGCAGACGGTCGCGGACTCCTCCGAGACCGAGGAGTTCCTGAAGCTGGCGGCGGCCAGCGACGGGCTGGTCGCCGGGGTGGTGGGCTGGGTCGACCTGGAGGCGCCGGACGTCGCCGGCGCGCTGGAGCGGCTGCGCTCCCTGCCGGGCGGCGAGCGCCTGGTAGGCGTGCGGCACCAGGTGCAGGACGAGCCGGACCCGGACTGGCTGGGCCGTCCCCAGGTCCGGCGCGGGCTGCGCGCCGTCGCCGAGGCCGGGCTGGTCTACGACCTGCTGGTGCTGGTGCCGCAGCTCGACAGCGCGGTGGCCGCGGCGCGCGAGCTGCCGCAGGGACGCTTCGTGCTCGACCACGCCGCCAAGCCGCCGATCGCCTCCGGCGCGCTGGAGCCGTGGGCAGGTCGGATCGGCGAGCTCGCCCGGCTGCCGAACGTCGCCTGCAAGCTCTCCGGGCTGGTGACCGAGGCCCGCTGGGACGACTGGGACGCCGCCGGGATCCGGCCCTACGCCGAGCACGTGCTGGCGGCGTTCGGGCCCGGGCGGGTGCTGTTCGGCTCCGACTGGCCGGTCTGCGAGCTGGCCGCCTCCTACCAGGCCGTCCACCGGCTGGCCGGCGAGCTGCTGGAGGGCCTCGCGCCGCACGAGCGCGAGCTGGTCATGGGCGGCAGCGCCGAGGCCGCCTACCGCCTGGCGTAGCGGCCGCCCCGGGCCCGGCCGGGCGCGCGGCGGTTCATTCCCCACCCCGGCCGGGCGCCCGATGGTTGTCTCCGCGCCCGGTCGCCGGCCCGGGCGGTTGTCCACAGATTCGTCCGATATGCTGGACGTTGCTCACCCTCGCGGCCTATCGTCCGGCTTGCGCACGTCGCCGTCGATGCGAGGGAGGCTCGGGAATGCGGCGGTCAATGACGATCACCCTGGGATCACTGCTGCTGCTCGCCGCGGCAACCGTGTCCCTGCCGGCCACGGCCGAGGCCGGCGGCAAGGGACACGATCCGCTCGCCAAGATCAAGCACATCGTGGTGATCTACGAGGAGAACCACTCCTTCGACAACCTCTGGGGCCGCTGGCCCGGAGTTGACGGGCTGGCGCGCAACCCCGCCCGCACGCCCCGGCAGACCCAGGTCGACCGGAACGGGCAGCCGTTCGCCTGCCTGCTCCAGGACGACGTGAACCTGACCACCTCGGCCGACCCGCCGCCCAACGGCGGCCTGTCGCCGAGCTGCAGCACCAGCCCGCCGGCGGCGTTCAACAGCCACTTCCCCAACAAGGTGTTCAACATCGGCAGGTTCATCCGGCCCACGGACACCACCTGCTACCACCCCACCCCGGCGGCGCCCTTCGCGCCGGCCAACGGCGTGCCCAAGGGCACCGGCGAGCCGGGCGGCTGCACCCGCGACCTGGTCCACCGCTTCTACCAGGAGCCCTACCAGATCGACGGCGGCAGGATGGACCGCTACACCGTCGGCAGCGACGCGGTCGGGCTCACCCAGGGCTACTACGACACCCGCACCCTGCCGCTGTTCGAGTTCCTCAGCGGCGACAGGCACGCGCCCAGGTACGTGATCGCCGACCGCTTCTTCCAGTCCGCCTTCGGCGGCTCGTACCTGAACCACCAGTGGCTGATCTCCGCGCAGACCCCGAAGTTCCAGGGCAGCACGCCGCGTGACGGCAGCGCCGACGACCTGCACTCGATCGTCGGGCCGGACGGGCACCCGAACAACACCTACCCGCTGCACTCCGGTCCGGTGTGGCCGGCGCCGGGCGGCGTCAAGGACGGCGCGCTGACCGAGGCGGCCAACGCCAGCGGCCGCTGCGCCCCGCCGGCCGGCGCGCCCACCCCGCCGCCGGGCACCGTCTGCGGCGACTGGTCGGTCAACACCATCCAGCCACCCTTCCAGCCGTTCCAGCCGGGCACGCCAGCCGCGCGGCAGCTGCCGCCCCTGCACACCACCAACATCGGCGACCTGCTCTCGGCCAAGGGCATCTCCTGGAACTGGTACTCGGGCGGCTGGGACAACGCCGCCGGCAACGTGGGCGGCCGCGGCTGGACCAACGGCAACGGACCTACCTGCTCCAACCCGGACACCTGGGCCGGCGCCACCTTCCCCAACTGCCCCAACCTGCTGTTCCAGTTCCACCACCAGCCGTTCAACTACTTCGACGGCTACGGGCCCGGCCAGCCGGGCCGCAGCCACCTCAAGGACGAGCAGGACTTCCTGGCGGACCTGAAGGCGGGCCAGCTGCCGGCGGTCTCCTTCGTCAAGCCGGTCGGGCAGGAGAACGAGCACCCCGGCTACACCAACGTAACCGCCGGCGACCAGCACCTGGTCGACCTCATCAAGGCAATCAAGGCCGACAAGCGCGACTGGTCCTCCACCCTGGTGGTGGTCACCTACGACGAATTCGGCGGCCAGTGGGACCACGTGCCGCCGCCGACCGCGCCGGGCGTCTCCGACGTCTGGGGCCCGGGCACCCGCATCCCGGCCATGCTGCTGTCGGACCGGCTGCCGCAGCGGGCGGCGGTCGACCACACCCAGTACGACACCACCTCGATCCTGTCGACCATCGAGGACCGCTTCGGGCTGCGTGCGCTCTCCAGCCGCGACGCCGCCGTCCACAGCCTCGGGCTGGCGATGCGGCGCGGGCTGCACCGCCTCTGAGGCAGTCGATCGTGGGCCGCGCCGCCACGTCCCCAGGGGTGGCGGCGCGGCCCACGGTGCGATGATGGGGTGGCCCTGCCCGGAAGCTCGAGGAGGCGCCCGTGCCCCGGATCGCACCCATCGACCCCGTCGACGCCGAGCCGGAGGCGCGCGCCGAGCTCGACCGCCAGCTCGAGGCCCACGGCCGCCTGACCAACATGAAGCGCACCCTGGCGCACTCCGGCACCGCCCTGCACGCGCTGATGGCCTGGTACCCGCTGCGCGACAAGGTGGCGGTGTTCCTCGGCGAGCGGGCGACCACGCTGTTCGCCCACGCCATCTCCGCCGGCACCGACTGCCTGATCTGCTCGACCTTCTTCCGCCGGATCCTGATCGAGGCCGGCGACGACCCGGACGCGCCGGCGCTCGACGAGCGCGAGCGGGCGGTGGTCGACTTCGGCCTCCAGCTGGTACGCGACCCGAACGGCGTCTCGGACGAGCTCTACGGACGCCTGGCGGCCTTCCTCAAGCCGGCCGAGGTGGTGGACCTGACCGCCTTCGGCGCGATGATGATCGCCACCAACGTGGTCAACAACGCACTGCGGGTGGAGCTGGACGACTACCTGGTGCCCTACCGGCGCCCGGGCGCCTGATGCGCCGCTTCGAGGGCCGCGTGGCGCTGATCACCGGCGCCGCCCACGGTCAGGGCCGTGAGGCCGCGCTGGCGTTCGCCAGGGAGGGCGCCAGCGTGGCCGCGCTCGACGTCGCCAAGCCGCTGCCCTACCCCGGCTACGCGATGGGCTCGCCGGACGAGCTGGCCAGCCTGGGCGAGGAGGTCGAGGCGCTGGGCACGCGCTGCCGCATCTTCGAGGCCGACGTGCGCGACAGCGCCGCGGTGGCCGCGGCGGTCGAGGCGACCGTCGCCGAGCTCGGCGCGGTGGACGTGCTGTTCAACAACGCCGGCATCTGCGGCTACGGGCTGGCCCACGAGCTGAGCGAGGAGGCCTGGGCAGCGATGATCGGCGTCAACCTGACCGGCGCCTGGGTGGTGGCCAGCAAGGCGATCCCGCACATGATCGCGCGCCGCTCCGGGGTGATCGTCAACAACTGCTCGGTGGCCGGCCTGCGGGGCATGGCGAGGCTGAGTCACTACGCCGCCTCGAAGTGGGGCCTGCTGGGTCTCACCAAGTCGCTGGCGATCGAGCTGGCGCCGTATGGCGTCCGGGTGGTGGCGATCTGCCCCACCGGAGTGGACACGCCGATGAACGACGGCCTGGCGGAGCTGGAGGGCGCCACCCCCAGCGAGATCGCCGAGCGGTCGGCGGGCAACCTGCTGCCGGTACCGTGGATCGAGCCGCGCGACGTCGCCGAGGCGGTGCTGTTCGTCGCCTCCGACGCCGCCAGGTACGTCACCGGCAGCACCTTGGTGGTGGATGCAGGGCTGCTGACCCGCTGAGCGGGTACCTGGAGTCGCAAGCCAAGGACGTCGACCGCCGAGGAGGGCAGGTTGTCCGGTCGGATCCGTCAACGGGTGGTCATCGTGGGAGCGGGCTTCGCCGGGTTCCACGCCGCCCGTACCCTGGCAAAGCTCAGCAAGCGCACCAAGGGCGCCGCCGAACTGGTGGTGGTCAACTCGACCGACTACTTCCTGTATGTGCCACTGCTGCCCCAGGTGGCCGGCGGGGTGCTGGACCCCCGCCGGGTCGCGGTGCCGCTGGCCGGCAACCTGCCCGGCGCGCGGCTGGTGCTCGGCGCGGTCAACGAGATCGACCTGGAGGCACGGCGGCTGGAGTGGGTCGATCCCGAGGGCGACCGGGACTCGCTCAGCTACGACCGGCTGCTGCTGACCGTCGGCAGCGTCAACAGGCTGCTGCCGATCCCGGGGGTGGCCGAGCACGCCCACGGCTTCCGCAGCATCGGCGAGGCGCTGTACCTGCGCGACCACCTGGTCCGGCAGATCGAGCTGGCCGACTCGAGCGGCGATCCGGCCGAGCGCGAGGCACGCTGCACCTTCGTGGTGGTGGGCGCCGGCTACACCGGCACCGAGGTGGCCGCCTATGGCCAGCTCCTCACCAGGGACGCCGCCCGCCGGCGCTCCGGCCTGCGGGACCAGCCGCTGCGCTGGCTGCTGGTCGACCTCGCGCCGCGGGTGCTGCCGGAGCTGGACCCGCGCCTGTCGCGCAACGCCGAGCGGGTGCTGCGCCGGCGCGGCGTCGAGATCCGCACCGGCACCACCGTCCAGGAGGCCACCGCCGACGGGGTGCAGCTGTCGGACGGGGAGTTCGTGCCCACCCGCTCGCTGGTGTGGTGCGTGGGCGTGCGCCCCGACCCGCTGGTGGAGAGGCTCGGCCTGCCCACGCAGCGGGGCCGGCTGGTGGTTGACGAGTACCTCAACGTGCCCGGCCACCCGGAGCTGTTCGCCTGCGGCGACGCGGCGGCCGTGCCGGACCTCACCCGGCCGGGCGAGATCACCCCGATGACCGCCCAGCACGCCGAGCGGCACGGCCGCCGCGCCGCCCGCAACCTGGCCGCCTCGCTCGGCCTCGGCCGCCGGCGCGCCTACCGCCACTACGACCTCGGCTTCGTGGTGGACCTGGGCGGCGTCGAGGCGGCCGCCAACCCGCTCGGGGTGCCGCTGGGCGGGCCGCCGGCCGCGGCCGTGACGCGCGGCTACCACCTGCTGACCATCCCGGCCAACCGCCTGCGGATCGTCACCGACTGGCTGCTGGACGCCACCCTCCCCCGCCAGACGGTCCAGCTCGGCCTGGTGCGCGGCTCGGCCGTGCCATTGGTCGCCGGCGCCCCGGGCAGCTCCGGCCAGGGCCAGCCGGTGAGCCCGGGAGGGGACCAGCCTGCAAAGCCTGGCGGGGACCAGCCGGCGCGGACCGAGGCGCCGGCCCCGGACCCGTCGGCCCGGACCAGACCCTGACCGCGGACCCGGCCCCGGCGCCGGCACGGGCCGGTCCCGGCGCCAGCCACGGACCCGTCGGCCGTGCCGGACCAGGCGCCGGCACGGGCCGGTCCCGAAAATAGTTGCATGGCGCATACACCCATGGCACAGTCTCCCGGTGCCAACCGGAACCGCTCGCTCTGACACCACCACCGGCCAGCAGATCCTGGTCGCGATGATGACCGCCGCCCGGCGGTTGAAGCCGCGCCAGGCCGGCCTCGACCCCGCCTCGGTGTGGGTCCTCCACTACGTCGAGGTGCACGGTCCGCTGCGGGTCTCCGGGCTGGCCAAGTGCATGGAGCTGGACTCCTCCACGGTGAGCCGCCACATCCGCCACCTCGAGGAGAACGGCTACCTGAGCCGTACCGACGACCCCGACGACCGGCGCGCGACCCGCGTCGGGCTGACCAGGCAGGGCCGCGCCGTACTGGAGCAGAGCATGCGTGCTCGCGCCGGGATGGTGGACGCCGCCACCGCCGACTGGAGCGAGGCGGACCGCGAGGCCCTCACCACGCTCATGACCCGGCTGGCCAGCAGCATCGACCGGCTGGCCGCGGAAGCGAGGAGTAGATGACCACACCCGCCGGCGAGCACCCCCCGGCCGCGACCGGACCATCGGCCGTGGCCGGCGAACCCCCCGGACCGCAGTACTTCTCCCACCGCCAGATCCTGGTGATCCTGGTCGGCGTCATGGCGGGCATGCTGCTCGCCGCGCTCGACCAGGGCATCGTCGGCACCGCGCTGCCCCGGATCGTGAGCGAGCTCGGCGGGCTCGACCGGCTCTCCTGGGTGGTGACCGCCTACC
The DNA here is from genome assembly GCA_036392615.1 of Actinomycetes bacterium. Classification (GTDB taxonomy): domain Bacteria; phylum Actinomycetota; class CALGFH01; order CALGFH01; family CALGFH01; genus DASVXQ01. The sequence goes on from DASVXQ010000066.1 coordinate 7,606, forward strand.
TGCTCACCTCCACCGCGGCCACGCCGCTGTGGGGCAAGATCTCCGACCTCTACGGGCGGCGGCGGATCTTCCAGATCGCCATCGGGATCTTCCTGGTCGGCTCGGCCCTCTCCGGGCTGAGCCAGAACATGCCGCAGCTGATCGCCTTCCGGGCGATCCAGGGCATCGGCGGCGGCGGGCTGTTCGCCATCGCGCTGAGCATCATCGGCGACGTCATCCCGCCCCGGGAGCGCGGCCGCTACCAGGGCTACTTCGGCGCCGTCTTCGGCGTCTCCAGCGTGGCCGGCCCGCTGCTCGGCGGTTGGTTCACCGACGGACCGGGCTGGCGCTGGATCTTCTACATCAACCTGCCGATCGGCCTGGCCGCGCTGGTGATCACCTCGATCGTGCTGCGCATGCCGGTGACCCGCCGGGAGCACCGGATCGACTACCTCGGCGCGGCCACCATCGTGGCGGCGGTCTCCTGCCTGCTGCTCTACCTCGACTGGCGGGGCAACGAGTACGGCTGGACCGACCCGGTCGGGCTCGCGCTGGTCGCCGGGTTCGTGCTGCTGGCGGCGCTGTTCGTGCTGATCGAGGTGCGCACCAGCGAGCCGATCATCCCGATGCGGCTGTTCCGCAACCCGGTGTTCAGCGTCGGCAACCTCTACGGCTTCCTGGCCGGCGTGGCGATGTTCGGCGCGATCATCTTCCTGCCGATCTACCTCCAGGCGGTCAAGGGCTTGTCGCCGACCGCGTCGGGCCTGGCGCTGCTGCCGGCGATCCTCGGCATCTTCTCGACCTCGATCACCTCGGGGCAGCTGATCACCCGCACCGGCCGCTACAAGATCTACCCGATCCTCGGCGGCGTGGTGCTGACCGGGGCGATGTTCCTGCTCGCGCGGCTCCACGTGGACACGCCGTTCTGGAAGGTGTTCCTCTACGAGTACCTGTTCGGCGCCGGCCTGGGGTTCACGCTCCAGACCATCGTGACGGCGGTGCAGAACGCGGTGGAGTTCCGCGACATGGGGGCGGCCACCAGCTCGGCCACGTTCTTCCGCCAGATGGGCGGCTCGATCGGCGCGGCGGTGTTCGGCGCGGTGCTCTCCAGCCGGCTGGCGATCTACCTGAGCGAGCGGCTCGGCGGCGCGGGGCTGCGGCCGGGGGCGGGGACGGCCATCGACCCCAACGACGTCCAGGCCATCCAGCGGCTCACCGGACCGGCCAAGACCCTGGTGCTGGGGGCCTTCACCGACGCGCTCGACGACGTCTTCCTGGTCGGCGTGCCGTTCCTCCTGGTCGCCTTCGTGGTGTCGCTGTTCCTCAAGGAGGTGCCGCTGCGCACCGGTCCTGGCCGCCCGGGCGCCACCAGCCCGGATGGCGAGATCCCCGTGGACACCCTCGGAACCCGCTAACCTGAGGAGCGACGCGGAGCAGCCGTTGACCAGCCAATCAGGGGGGAATCCCGACATGGCCCAGCAGCCTCCCGGCGGACCGACCGTCCGCCGCATGCTGGTCGGCTCGCGGCTGCGCCGGCTCCGGACCGAGGCCGGCCTGACGCGGGAGGAGGCCGGCGCGCGCATCCGCGCCTCGGAGTGGAAGATCCACCGGCTGGAGAACGGCCAGGTCGGCTTC
>DASVXQ010000067.1:0-4697 GCA_036392615.1 Actinomycetes bacterium
TGGTCTGGCTGGACCACCTGCAGGGGCCGCTGCGCCCCAGCGAGATCGGCGGCCCCCTGCCCATCAACCACCGGCCCTACTTCACCAACGAAGGCCACCAGCACCACATCCACATCGGCTACCACGACCCACTCTGAGCCGGACGCCTGGCGTGGCGGGGCGGGACCCGATCCCGGACCCGCTACGCCAGGTCGCTCCAGCTGAGCAGCACGACGCGGTCGGCCTCGCGGACCGCGCCGGCGGACAGGTAGGTCGCCAGGGCGGCCTGGTTGTCGTCGTCGGTGAGCACGAACATGCCGTAGCAGCCGCGCTGGCGGGCGAGCCCGGCCAGCGCGGCCGTCAGGGCGCGGCCGATGCCGCGGCGGCGGAACGCCTCGTCGACGGCCAGCTCGTAGAGGAACATCTCGGTGCCCTTGTCGGGGTGGGTCAGCTCGACGCCCGAGACGAACCCCGCCGGCCGGTCGTCCTCGTAGGCGACCAGCAGGTGGTGGCCCGCGTCGTTGAGGAACCGGGTGGTGGCCTCGTCGCGGGCGGGCCCGTCGAACAGGCCGGCGGCCTCCTTGACCTTGTCCTCGTCCCCTGGGCCGAGCGCGACGATCCTCACGCGCAGTCGCCGATGCCGCCCGCGGCCAGCTCCTCCGGCTGCCGCTGCCGGCGGGTCAGCGGCAGCCGCCTGCGGGTCTCCTCGTCGATGGGCGTGTAGACCACCAGCCGCGCCTCCGGCACGTCGGCGACCGCCAGGCTGGTGGAGCGCAGCCGCAGCAGCCCGGCGTCCGGGTGCAGGAAGTGCTTGGTGCGCGAGCTGGGGCTGGCGACCTCCTGGCGGGCCCACAGCTCGGCGAACTCCTGGCTGCGCTCGCACAGCTCGCTGATGAACTCGTCCCAGGCCGGCTCCTTGAGGTGCTGCCCGTAGGAGGCGCGCAGGGTGGCGACCAGCAGCCCCGCCTCACGGTCGAAGTTCAGGAAGTGGCGGCGCGCCTCGTTGTGGACGAAGCAGCACCACAGCACGTTGCGGTGCTCGCAGTCGAGGTCGTGGTGCCACACCCAGAACAGGTCGGTGTGGGCCTGGTTGGCGCCGAGGATGTCGTAGCGGGCGTTGAGCAGCATCGCCGGCAGTGGCTCGAGCGAGTCGAGGATCTCCTGCATCACCTCGGGGCACTCGGCCGGCACCACTTCGGACCGGGGCGCCGGCACCTCGGCGAGCCGGTAGAGGTGCTCGACCTCCGCCTGGTCCAGCCGCAGCGTCCGCGCGACCGCGTCCAGCACCTGCACGCTCGCGTGGATCGGCCGGCCCTGCTCCAGCCAGGTGTACCAGGTCACCCCGACCCCGGCGAGCTGGGCGACCTCCTCGCGCCGCAGCCCGGGGGTGCGCCGCCGCGGCCCGGGCGGCAGGCCCACGTCGGTCGGGCTGATCCGCCCCCGCCGGGTCCGCAGGAACTCCGCCAGCTCGGTGCGGCGGCCCTGGTGGAGCAGGCCGTTCCCGTTCCCGTCGCCATTGCCGTTGTGGCCGGCCGGCCCGACCCTGGGTGTCTCGTCGATCATCGTCATGCTCCCAGTGTGTGCCGCCGCGGTACCTGGTTCCAGGTGGTGCCAATACCAGGATAACGACGCTCCTGGTAACCCCATCGGCGCGGTCGCAGACTGGCCGCATGACGACCCAGACCTCGACACCACCGCCTGGCCGGACCGCGGCAGGCGAAGCAGTCACCATACCGCCGGCCAGCGACAGTCCCGACCGGCGCCGCTGGCTGATGCTGGCCGTGCTGATCACCGGCCAGTTCATGGCCCTGCTCGACGTGACCATCGTCAACGTCGCGATCCCCACCATCCACGCCAAGCTGCACGCCTCCGGCTCGGCGATCCAGCTGGTGGTGGCCGGCTACACCATCACCTACGCGATGCTGCTGATCACCGGCGCGCGCCTGGGCGACCTGCGCGGCCACCGCAACGTCTTCCTGTTCGGCATGGCCACCTTCACGGCCGCCTCGCTGGCCTGCGGGCTGGCACCGGGCACCGGCGCGCTGATCGGCGCCCGGTTCGTGCAGGGCGCCGGCGCAGCGCTGATGGTCCCGCAGATCCTCAGCGTCATCCAGCGGCAGTTCACCGGCCCGGCCCGCACCCGCGCGCTCGGCGTCTACGCCGCCACCCTGGCCAGCGGCGCGGTGCTCGGCCAGGTGATCGGCGGCCTGCTGGTCAGCGCCAACCTGCTGGGCGCCTCCTGGCGGCCGGTGTTCCTGGTCAACGTGCCGGTCGGCGTCGCCGCGGCGCTGCTGGTGCCGAGGCTGGTGCCCGCCGACCACGTCCCCAGCGGCCGCCGGCTGGACCTGGCCGGGCTGGCGACCGCCGCAACCGCCGTGCTGCTGATCGTGCTGCCGCTGGTGCTCGGCCACCAGCAGGGCTGGCCGGCCTGGACCTTCGCCAGCCTCGGCCTGGGCGTGGCGCTGGCGGGCGTGTTCCTGGCCGTCGAGCGCTCGGTGACCGCGCGCGGCGGCGACCCGCTGCTGAACCTGTCGGTGCTGCGCTCGCCGGGCCTGGCCGCCGGGCTGGCGGCGCTCGGCGCGGCGATGATCGGCTACGGCGGCTTCCTGTTCAGCTTCGCGCTGCACCTGCAGCTCGGCCTCGGCGACAGCCCGCTGCGCGCCGGGCTGACGTTCGCGCCCGGCGCCGCCGCGTTCGGCGCGATGGGCTACTGGTGGCGCCGGCTGCCGAGCCGCAGCCACCACGCCCTGGCACCGGCCGGGCTGGCCGTCGGGGCGCTCGCCTACCTGGCGCTGGCGCTCGACCTGCACGCCGGCGGGCGTGGCGGCCTGTGGCTGTTCCTGCTGCTGGTGGTCTACGGCGCCGCGTTCGGCGCGGGCTTCAGCCCGCTGATCACCCAGGCGCTGGTCAACGTGCCACGCGCCGAGGCCGCCGACGCCAGCGGCCTGCTCACCACCACCATCCAGCTCGCCCAGGTGATCGGCGTGGCGGTGTTCGGCAGCCTGTTCCTGAGCCTGACGGCGCACCCGCGCCCGCACGCCTCGGCGGTCGCCTTCTCCACGGTCGAGCTCTGGCTGGCCGCGCTGACCGTCCTCGGGGTCGCCGGCGCGGCGCTGCTGGCCCGCACCGTCCGCGCCGCCGTCAGGGCAGGTTGAGGAGCAGGATCCCCGCGGCGACCAGTGTGGCGGCGACCACCCGCAGGCGGCCGAAGCGCTCACCGAGCAGCATCGTGCCGATCGCGGCGGCCACGATCACGCTGGTCTCCCGCAGGGCCGCCACCGCCGCCAGCGCGCCGCGGGTCTGCGCCCACAGCACCAGCCCATAGGCCACCAGCGACAGCACCCCGGCGGCCACGCCCTTGGCCCAGTTCGCCCGCAGCGCCACGCCGGCCACCCGCCGGCGGGTCGCCAGCACGTACGCCGGGATCGGGATGCCGTCCACCAGGAACAGCCAGGCCGCGTAGCCGAGCGCGGTGCCGGCGTGGCGCACGCCGATCCCGTCGGTGACCGTGTAGGCGGCGATGAACGCGCCGGTCCCCAGCGCGAACGCGATCGCCGCCCGGTCGCGCCGCGCGGGCCGCCGCCCGCCGAGCGCCAGGCTCGCCAGCCCGACCGACACCAGCACCACCCCGGCGAGCTGCCAGGGCCCCAGCCGCTCGCCGATGACCGTCGCGGCGAACACCGCGACCAGCAGCGGCGCGACCCCGCGGGCCAGCGGGTAGACCTGGCTCAGGTCGCCGAGCTTGTAGCTGCGCATCAGCACCAGCTTGTAGCCGACGTGCAGGCAGGCCGACGCGGCGATGAACGGCCGGCTGGCCGCCGCCGGCGCGGCGACCACCAGCAGCGTGGCCAGGCAGACGACGATGCCGGTGAGGTCCAGCAGCATGAACCCGGCGAGCTGGTCGTCGATCGTCTTGGCCAGGCTGTTCCAGGCGGCGTGCAGCACGGCGGCCAGCAGGACCGCCGCGACCATCACCGGGGGGATAGGGGCCGTCACACCCCCACGATGCCACACCAACCGCAACGAGCCGGGCGGCCGCGAGCCTCAGTCCGGCCGTGGGAAGCGCGAGCGGCCGCCCCAGCCGGCCGGCGGGTCCGGCACCCGGGTGCGTGGGGCGCCCGGTACCAGCTTGTCGGCGTTGCCGATGGTCATGGCGGTGAGCTGCGCGATCACGTCGTGGACGTCGATCGCGTTGGGGAGCAGGCAGCGCAGCTCGGTGACGCCCGCCTGCGCCAGCTCGATCACCCGGTGGTGGCACTGCTCCAGCGTGCCGAACAGGCCCGTCTCCGCCGGCGGCCCGAGCGCGGCGAAGCCCGGCTCGGCGTCCCAGCGGGCCTGCGCCTCGGCCACCGTCCTGCCGACCGACACCGGCAGCCTGGCCGCCACGCCGAGGGTCTCCCGCCCACGCCCCGCAGCCGCGGCGGCGCGGCGCACCGCGACCGCCGCTGCCACCGTCGCCGCCGGCGGCCCCATCGGCAGCAGCACGTCGTCGACCGCCACGAGCACCTCCGGGGCGAGCTCCTCGGCGGCGACCTCCACAGCCAGCGTGGGTGGCACAGCGGGCAGCGCCACGCTGCCGAACGCCGGTCCCGCGGCGGGCACAATCGCCGGGCCGTCGCCGCCGCCAGAGGGCGCCAGCGCCGCCGGGACGGTCGTGGCAGCCAGCGCCTCCCGGAACGCCAGCAGCCGCGCCCCGTCCGCCCGCAGGGTCAGCTCCA
>DASVXQ010000068.1:0-5307 GCA_036392615.1 Actinomycetes bacterium
CGGCGGCCGGAGCCTTGCGGCCCGCGGCTGGGGCGTTGCGGCCCGCGCCGCCCTGGCGGCCCTCTGCGCCCTGGCGGCCCTGCCGCCGGTTGCCGCGCTCGATGGTCGCGCTGAGCTGCTCATGCCTGGCCTCCCAGCGCAACAGCACCTCTTCGATCTCGCCGGCGACCGCCTCGTAGGCCAGCACCTCGCGCTGCTGGTGGGAGCGCTGCCCGCGGTAGCGCTCCAGGTCCGTCTCGAGATCGCGGGCCACCCGCTGGAGGTCCCGGATGGCCGCCGACAGCACCCGCCGCGCCTCGACCAGCTCGCGGATCCGCGCGGGACGGTCGCTGGGCAGCACGCCGGTGAGCGAGCGGCCGATGGCCAGCTCCTGCCGCCGCAGCTCACGCTCGTACTCCTGGGCGTTGCGCCTGACCTCCGCGGCGCGCCGTGGCGCCGGCTCGCGGCGCGGCGGAGCCCCGCGCCGGCCGTCGGCGCGGCGTCCGGTGTGGGATGCCGTTGGGCCCATGAGCACAAGGTACCCGACCGGTGTGCCTGGCGGTACGACCGGCGACGAACGGGCCGGAGTTTGGCCGCCGATGGCCGGGGTACGCACGCTGTCCAGACCCAGCATGGCAAGGAGCGACGATGGACGACGACAAGATCCGCGCGCGGTTGGAAGAGGAGCGCCAGCGACTGCTCGGCGTCCGCGCCGATCTGCTGGGCGACGCCGAGACGACCGGGGACGGCGCCAGCGTGGGCGAGCTGGCCGACTACGACCAGCACCCCGGCGACGTGGGCACCGAGGTGTTCGAGCACGAAAAGAACGTTTCGATCCTCGAGCAGGTGAACGCCCAGCTCAGCGACATCGACGCGGCCTTCGAGCGGCTCGAGCGGGGCAGCTATGGGATCTGCGAGGCCTGCGGCAGGCCGATCGAGCCGGCCCGCCTGGAGGAGCGGCCGTTCGCCCGCTTCTGCCTCGAGGACCAGCAGCGCGTCGAGCGCGAGGCGGGGCTGCCAGGGTCCACCGCCTGAGCCCGCGGCGAGCGCGGTTGGCGGACTCGCCCGTTTCCAGGCACCCGGCTGGGGCAACCATGAGAAGAGATGCCCCTGGCGACGCATGCCCGAGGCCGTTCGTCGAAATCGATGTGCCTGGAGATGTCTGTTGCTGTTCACGAGCCCTGTCAGCCGCCCGTCACCCGACCAAGCCAGCAAGCACTCCACGGCACCACGGCCAGCACGCGTGCTCCCCACCATCGCCGGGGTGCTGGCCGCCTTCGGCAGCTTCGTGGTGCTCGGCGTGTTCGCCGGGGCGGTCGGGCTGGCGATCGTCGGCCTGCCGCTCGACCTCGCGCCGCGCGACTGGAACGGCCTGGCCAACGGCATCGCCTTCGGCGCCACCGTGGTGTCGCTGCTGGCCTACCTGTTCGGCGGCTACGTGGCCGCCCGGCTGGCCGGCGGCGACGGGCTCCAGTCCGGCCTGCGGGTGTTCGCCTCCGGGGTGCTCGCGCTCGGGGTGCTCGGCCTGCTGCTGCTGGTCATGTCCGGGCCGATCAGCGTCGGCACCGGGCTGCGGCAGCCGACCCTGACGGCCACCGGCCAGGGCATCACCGTCGGCGACGTGGCCACCAGGGCGATCATCTGGTCGCTGATCGCCATGCTGCTCGGCTCCCTGACCGGCGGCATGCTCGGCGTCCGCTCGCACGCCCGCGGGGCCAGGGGCGACCTGTAGGGTGCCGCCCCCACCAGCCACGCAATTCCCCCAAGATGGGATACATGGCCGGTGCTCCAACGGCCGACGTCAGCGCAGCGTCGCCGCCAACAGCACGCCGATGCCGGCGGTGCCGATCATCACCCACGTCACCGAGTCGCCGAGCTGGCCGCTGTGCAGGCCGCGCAGCCCGCGGGCGGCCGGCACCACGATCCGCCGCACGCGCCGGCGGATCGTCCGCGGCAGCTGATTGGCGAACAGCGCCGCCCAGGCGCCCGCGAACGCCAGCGCGACCGCCGCGGCGGCCCACGGCGCCGCGGCGACCAGGCGGCCTCCGTGCGGCACCGGGGCCGTGACCGGCGGCGCGGCCCGCGGGACGCCGAGCACGGTCGCGGCGTAGCCGGCCCGGTCGACGAACCGCGCGGCGACCACCACCGTCCGGTCCGACAGGCCAGGCACCAGCCCGATGGCCACCGAGGCGCCCAGCAGGACCAGCACCGGCGCGATCATGGACGGGCCGACGAGCGAGCGCGGCGCCCGGAGCTCCTCGCCCTCCTCGGCCGCCTGCCGGTGGGCCTCCTCCGCGCTGGCGACGTCCCTGCCGCCCAGCGAGCGCGGCCCCCAGCCGCCGAACACCCGGCCGGTGACCCGCAGCACCGCGCCGGCGGTCATCGCCGACACCACGGTGATCAGCGCGGCGACCCAGTGCGCCGCGCCGTGCGCCCCCTCCTCGATCAGCGCCTTGCCGACGAAGGTGCCGAACGGCGGCGCCCCGGCCAGCCCGAGCGCGCCCAGCACCAGCAGCGGGGCCGCCCAGCGCAGCTCCCGCCCCCGGCCGCGCAGCTCCAGCTCGTACAGCGTGCCGAAGCGGTGGGCCAGGATGCCGACCAGCACGAACAGGGCCGCCTTGACCAGCCCGTCGGCGGCGGCGTAGAGGGCAGCGCCCGCCAGCCCCTCCGGCTCCAGCACCGCGATGCCGAGCAGGGTGAGCCCGACGTGGCTCACGGTGGCGTACGCCATCAGCCGGGCGAGATGGTGCTGGAGCGTGCACATCACCCCGCCGACCAGCGCGGTCAGGGTGGCGCCGGCGAACAGCAGCGCGTGCAGCGGCGCGGCGTGCTGCTCCAGCGGGCCGCTGAACACCGTCCAGTAGACGCGCGCCACCGCGTAGACGCCGAGCTCGCTGAGCAGCCCGGCCAGCAGCACGCAGACCGGCGTCGGCGCGACCGCGTAGGCGTCCGCCAGCCAGAAGTGGAACGGCACCACCGCGGCCTTGACGAAGAAGCCGACCAGCAGCAGCAGGAAGGCGACCACCACCAGCCGGTCGCTCGGCGCCGAGGCGAGCGCCACGCCGATCTGGGCGAGGTTCAGCGCGCCGGTGCGGCCGTAGAGCAGCGCGGTGCCGGACAGCACCATCATCGCGCCGATCGAGTTGGTCACCGCGAAGTTGAGCGCGCCCTGGAGCGAGCCGAGGTCCTCGATCTTGTAGCCGGCCAGCGCGTACGCGGCCACGCTCATCAGCTCGAAGAACACGAACATGTTGAACAGGTCGCCGCTCGAGCAGAAGCCGGCGACCGCCGCCAGCAGCAGCAGCATCAGGCTGTGGAACAGCGTTCCGACGGTCTCGAAGTAGCGCCAGGAGAAGGTCAGCGCCGAGGTCATCAGCAGCCCGGCGAGGGTGACCATGCCGGCGCCGATCGGGTCGATGGCGAACGCCACGCCCAGCGCGATCCCGGACCGGGGGGTCCAGCCGCCGAACCACACCACGGCCTCGCCGTGCAGGGTGCGGGCCAGCAGCGCCGCGCCGAACCCGGTGACGGTCGCGGCGGTGACGATCGCCACGATGTCCGCCACGCGCCGGCGCAGCAGCGTGCCGGCTCCCACCAGCGCGGCGGCCACCAGCAGCGGGACGGCAACGGGCAGGGCGGCCAGTGCCGGCACGGTCAGCCCTTCATCGAGCGCAGCTCGTTGGGGTCCAGCGTGCCGAGCCGTTTGTGGATCTGCACCGCGAGCGCCAGCAGCAGCGCGGTCACGGTGGAGCCGACCACCACGTCGGTCAACGCCAGCGAGGCGACCACCGGGTCCACCGCCCTGGTGCCGAGCGGCACGTCGAAGAAGATCGGCGCGGTGGCGTCGCGCCGGAAGCCGATCGCCAGCAGCAGCACGTAGGTGGACGACTGCGCCACCGCCAGGCAGGTGACCGCGTGGATCAGGTTGCGGCTGGTGACCACGCCGTACACGCCGACCAGGAAGAGCCAGGCGGCGACCAGGTAGGGCAGGTACTCGAGCGGCTTCACGGTCCGGTCCTCCCGCTGGCGCCGAGCACCAGCGTCTGCTCCAGGAACTCCGACAGCAACAGGACGAAGCCGGCGGCCACCTCCAGGCCGACGGCGACGTTGATCGGCAGGATCGTGCCGGCGGACACCAGCTCGCCGGTGGTCCCGAGCGGCAGCGCGTTGTACAGGAAGCTGCCGCCGGCGACCAGCCCGAACAGGCCGATGACCACGTAGGCGCCGGCGCCGGCGGCCTCGGCCCGGTCGACGGCGTTGACCGGGCGAACCCGCCGCAAGGTGACATACTCGCCCGACAGGTAGACCAGCAGCGCGCCGGTGGCCAGCACCACCCCGCCCTGGAATCCGCCGCCCGGGGTGAGGTGCCCGTGCGCCACCACGTAGATGCCGTACAGCACGATCGGTCCGAGCATGGCCAGGCCGGCGACGCGGACGGCGTTGGAGGTTCCGGGCACGTCCCTGCCCCTGACCTCCTCCTCGGGCTCGTGCTCGGCCTCGCCGCGCATGGTGCGCAGCAGGATGGCCACGCCGACCACGGCGGCGAACAGGATGAACTCCTCGCCCATGGTGTCGATGCCGCGGTAGTCGAAGGTCACCGCGGCCACCACGTTGGTGGCGTGCCGCTCCGGCACGGCCACCTGGTTGAGCACCAGGCCGTAGGGGCCGTTGTAGACGCCGGCCGGCGGCAGGCCGCCCATGCCCCAGACCAGCAGCCCGCCGACCACCGCGGCGGCGGCCAGGAACGCCCGGCGCCTGGTGGCCGGCCTCACCGGCTGCCCCGCCGCACCTTGGCGAGCGCCAGCAGGATCATCAGCGGCAGCGCCACCGCGCCGACGGTGATCTGGGACAGCCCGACGTCGGGCGCCTGGAGGATCAGAAAGGTCAGGCCGAGCAGCAGCCCGTAGAAGCTGGCCACGATCGCCTGGTTGACGGGATCGCGGGTCAGCACCACCGCGGTGCCGCCCAGTGCCACCAGCACCAGCACCGCGGCCAGCAGGATCGTCACGGCGTCTCCACCCCTCCCCTTAGCGGCGGTCCACCTCGACCTCCACCGTCTCGTCCTCGGCGTCCTTCTCCTGCGCGGTCCAGGCGCCGTGACGGCGGATGCGGGCCGCCCTGGCGATGGCGTGACTCATCACCGGGTTGGTGATCAGCAGCGCCAGCGCCACCAGCATCGCCTTGAGACCGTAGGTGACCACCGACTCGCGCAGCACCACCGCGGCGGCGATGGCGACCGCGCCGATGGTGGTGGCCGGCGAGGTGTAGTGCAGCTTGTCGTAGACGCCGCGCATCACCAGCACGCCGAGGCAGCAGGCCAGCTCGACG
>DASVXQ010000069.1:0-1637 GCA_036392615.1 Actinomycetes bacterium
GCGCGGCCTGCTCGGCGGCGGCCTTGGCGGCCGCCTCCGCCGCGGCAGCGGCCTTGGCCGCGGCTGCCGCCTGCGCCTTGCGGACCGCGGCGACCTCGGCCGGCTCGACCGAGCCCTCCTCGAGCGGGTCGGGCGCCGGGACGGTGTAGGCCCACTCGCGCAGCCGCTCCTTCTCGTGGGTCAGCGGCTCGTGGGCGAACTCGGCGTACTCGAACTCCGGGCTCCAGTAGAGCGCGTCGAAGGGGCAGACCTCGACGCAGATCCCGCAGTACATGCAGAGCGCGAAGTCGATCGCGAAGCGGTCGAGGATGTTGCGGGTGCGGGCGCGGCCGCCCTCCTTGGGCGCGACCGTCTCCTTGTGGGAGTCGATGTAGATGCACCAGTCCGGGCACTCGCGCGAGCACAGCATGCAGACGGTGCAGTTCTCCTCCACCAGGGCGATCACGCCGCGGGTGCGGGCCGGCAGGTCGGGTCGCACGTGCGGGTACTGCGCCGTGGCCGCCCGCCGCGACATCGTCTTGAACGTGACGCCGAGCCCCTTGAGCAGCCCGGCTCCTTTCAGCGCTGGCATCCTAGAACCCCACCTTCACGAAGCCGACCACCAGGATGAGCAGCAGCGCCACCGGCACCAGCCGGATCCAGGCGAGCGACTGGAGCTGGTCCTCGCGCAGTCGCGGGTAGGTCGAGCGCAGCCAGATCACCACGAACGACAGGGCGAACACCTTGGCCAGCAGCCACCAGGGGCCGGACGGGATGATCCAGCCGCGGTAGCCGCCGAACCACAGCGTCGCCGCGATCGCCGACTGGACCACGATCCCGGCGTACTCGGTCAGCAGGAAGAACGCGAAGCGCAGCCCGCTGTACTCGGTCAGGTGCCCGAACACCAGCTCGGAGTCGGCCACCGGCATGTCGAACGGCGGCCGGGTCAGCTCCGCCACCGCGGCGGTGCCGAAGATGAGGAAGGCGAACCAGTGCCAGGGATAGACGATGTTCCAGACGGTGTCCTGGCGCTCGACGATCACCGCCAGGTCGGCGGAGCCGGCCTGCATGGCGACCGCCGCGGCGGCCAGCACCAGCGGCAGCTCGTAGGCGATCAGCTGCGCCGCGGCGCGCACGCCGCCCATCAGGGAGTACTTGTTGGCGCTCGACCAGGCCGCCATCAGCGTGCCGATCACGCTCACGCTGCCGAGCGCCAGCACCACGAACAGGCCCACGTCCGAGCGGATCGGCACCAGGTCCGGGCCGTACGGCAGGAAGCCGAACAGCAGGATCGTGGGGATCAGCGCGACCGCCGGGGCCAGGGCGAACACCCACTTGTCGGCGGCGCGCGGGGTGATGCTCTCCTTCTGGACGAACTTGATGCCGTCGGCGACCAGCTGGAGCACGCCGTGGAAGCGCCCGGCCTCCATCGGCCCGACCCTGGCCTGCATGTGGGCCATGACCTTGTGCTCCATGTAACCCACGACCAGCGGCACGGTGAGGAACACCAGCAGCAGCACGACGATCTTGACCGGCATCAGCACCCAGTAGTGCGAGAACCAGTCCCGGAGGGTGTCCATCATCGGTCGATGTCCCCCACGATGAAGAACATCGAGCCCATCACCGCGATCATGTCGGGCACCAGGGTTCCCTTCAGC
>DASVXQ010000070.1:0-9330 GCA_036392615.1 Actinomycetes bacterium
TCGAGCAGGTGCGAAAGCAGGCCATAGTGATCCGGCGGTAACAAGTGGAAGTGCCGTCGCTCAACGGATAAAAGGTACTCCGGGGATAACAGGCTTATCCTTCCCAAGAGTCCACATCGACGGAAGGGTTTGGCACCTCGATGTCGGCTCGTCGCATCCTGGGGCTGGAGTAGGTCCCAAGGGTTGGGCTGTTCGCCCATTAAAGCGGTACGCGAGCTGGGTTTAGAACGTCGTGAGACAGTGAATTACCGCGCTGTCCTAAAATCTGGCTATATGCTGGAAACTCCGGAGCATCCTGCGGTACCAGTCGGTGTCACATCCTCATGCGAGGATTGGACCTCGACGGTGACAATCCAGCAGGTGGGTGATCCAAGTGATCGCGCCGGACAATCAGCAGGAAAGGCTAGGCGACTATTTGGCGGGATACGTCGACGGGGAAGGCAGCTTCCACGTCGCGGTCCAACGGAATCCGTCCACGAGATACGGGTGGCAGCTCGTCCCCGAGTTCCACGTCAGTCAGAACCCGGAGCGAGCGACGGTGCTCCGGCTGTTGCAGGCGCACCTTCAATGCGGTCGCATACAGGCCAACGCGAGAAGCGGCGGCCGCGACCGATCCCTCGTCTACGTGGTACGCGGCAGAGCAGATCTGCTTCGTAACGTCATCCCGTTCTTCGAGCGCCACCCCATCCTCAGCGAGAAGCGTCGTGAGTTCGAGACCTTCGCTGAGATCGTCAGGGCGATGGAGCGTGGAGAGCACCTCCAGCGAGAGGGCTTCGAACGCCTCCTGGCCTTGGCGCTCCGAATGAACGGTGGTGGCAGGTATCGGAGAGCCGATTGGTCGTCCAGAATCCTCAGAGGCCATACGCCAGACATGCGCAGCGATCCCTGCGCATGAAGAGATGGTCCGACCCCCATGGCGACATGGGGAGCCAGGCGGAACAGAAACGACCTGGCCGCCGGTCCTCGATCAGGATCGGAGGTAACAGACGTGTCGGTCCCTATCCTCCGTGGGCGTAGGAAACTTGAGGAGGGCTGTCCCTAGTACGAGAGGACCGGGACGGACGAACCTCTGGTGTGCGAGTTGTCGTGCCAACGGCACTGCTCGTTAGCCACGTTCGGAAGGGATAAGCGCTGAAGGCATATAAGCGCGAAGCTCGCTCCAAGATGAGGTTTCCCACAGGGTTGACCTGGTAAGGCCCCCAGCTAGACGACTGGGTTGATAGGCCGGAAGTGGAAGCGCAGCAATGCGTGAAGCTGACCGGTACTAATAGGCCGAGGACTTGGCACCCAACTTCTTTGCTCGCGCTCGCTGTGTAGCTCTGGGGGTTCCCGGCCTCGAGAGCTTCCTCAAACCGTTTCGGTGGCTATGGCGGAGGGGAAACACCCGGTCCCATTCCGAACCCGGAAGTTAAGCCCTCCAGCGCCGATGGTACTGCTCGGGAAGCCGGGTGGGAGAGTAGGTCGCCGCCGGGACACTAACCAGAAGCGCTGCCCTCGAGGCAGCGCTTTTGGTGTCTCTGGGTCCACTCGCGACGACGAGGTGCTTGATGTGCGGCTTCGGCTGCCCTTGGGGCAGGATGTGCCCGTGAACGAACCACGAGACCACGGACAGCGATCGTCCGGACGGCGCCCGCCGGCGGGACGTCCCCGTGCCGGCCAGGACCGTCGCCAGTCGGACGCGCGCCAGCCCGGCCGCAACGCGCCCGGCCGCCGAGGCGCATCCTCCGGCACCCCGAACGACCGCCGGGAGCCCAGCGGCCGCCCCTCGCGCGGCCCGTCGAGCAGTGGCCGCGGCGCCGGCAGTGGAGGCTTCGGAGCCGGACGCGACGCCGCCGGCGGATCAGGGCGCCGGCCGGCCGCTGGCGGCCGCGGCGCGCCCGGGCGTGGCGTTGGAGCTGGGCGGGACACCCCCGGCGGATCAGGACGTCGGCCAGCCGGCGGCAGGGGGGCCAGCGGCCGGTCCGGCTCCAGGGTTGCCGACGGGGGTGGAAGGGCGGCGGGTGGCGACCGGCAGCGTGCCGGAGGTGGCCCGGCGTGGGGCAAGCGGGCGGCGACCGGTGGGCGGGAGCGCTTCGTGCCGCGGGAGACCGGCGAGGGCGACGTGTCGCGGGAGACCGGCGAGGGCGGGCGTCGCCCGGGCCCGGGTGGGGCGCGGCGCGCCCCGGGTGGGCGTCCTGGAGCGGCGGGAGGGCCGGGACCAAGAGCCCAGGGGCCGGCTCCGCGGTCCAGGGAGCGGGCTTCCCGTGACCCGGAGCGGTCGCAGCGGGAGCGGCCCACCGCTCGGGCACAGGACGGGACCTCCGAGGCCGACGGGCCGAAGGTCAGCGAGGTGCTGACGCAGGAGATCCTCGACGAGCTCCGGCAGACGGCGCGGCCGCATGCGTTCAGCTCGGCGGCGCGGGCGCTCGCGGACGCGGTGCTGGCGCTCTCGGAGGACGACCCGGACGAGGCGGTGGCGGCGGCCAAGCAGGCCAAGACCTCGGCGCCGCGCTCGGCGGCGGTCCGGGAGCTCCTCGGCATCGCCCTCTACCAGCTGGGCGAGTTCAAGGCGGCCCGGACGGAGCTCGCGGCCGCACAGCGGATCTCGGGCCAGACCGACCTGGCGGCCATGCTGGCGGACGTCGAGCGCGCCACCGGGCGGCCGGAGCAGGCGATCGAGCTGTTCCGCACGACGGACCGTACGAAGATGAGCCCGGACGCCGCGGCGGAGCTGCTGCTGGTCGCCGCTTCGGCGTACGGCGACATGGGCCAGCCGGCCGCGGGGGTCGCCCTGATCCGCCGGCACGCGCGTTGGCCGGCGCAGCTCTCCGACCATCACCTCCGCCTCGCCTACGCGGAGGGCGCCCTGGCCGAGCAGGCCGGCGACCTGGAGGGCGCCAAGGCGGCCTTCGCTCGCGTGACCCGCACCGACCCCGGCTTCTTCGACGCCGACGAACGGCTCGAGCGCCTGGAGCGCAAGACCGCCGGCTGAGCCGGACCCTCCGGGATCGCCGGAGCCGCTTGGCGGCCGGGCGGAGCAGGCCGCCAGCGGGCCAGCCCGGCCCAAGCCCTGCGCGCCAGGCGCCCCTACCCCTCCTTCGCTGCCTCCTGGCGTTGGCGGATCCAGCGGGCGAGGCCGGCGGCGTTGGATTCGTAGGTGTTGAGCAGGCGGAAGGTGTTGGGGTCCTTGGCCTGGTGGCCTTCCTCGCGCTCGAAGCGCTCGCGAAGGGCGGCCTCGATGTGGTCGACGTCGGGGCCGTGGGCGCTGGCGGCGGCCTCGGCGGTCTCGCACCAGCGCAGCAGGCGCTCCTCGGCCTCCGCCAGCCGCTCGGCGGGCGGCGAGATGGGGCCGAAGTGGGTCAGCACCAGATGGGACGGGTTGCGGGCGGCGAACGTCCGCAGGCTGCCGATCGCCAGGTCCCGGTCGAAGTCGGGCGGCGGGGTGGCGGGCCGCAGCACGTCGGTGGTGGGCAGCTGCACCCCGACGCCGTCGCCGGCGAACAGCACGCCGGCGTCCGGCTCGAACACGCCGATGTGGTGGCGCGCGTGCCCCGGGGCGTGCAGCAGCTCCAGCCGGCGGCCGCCGAGGTCGATGGTCTCGCCGTCCTCGACCGCCTTGATCCTGGAGGCCTCGACCGGCGTCAGGCCGCCGTACACGGTGTCCATCAGCTCGCCGTAGACCCGCGCCGAGCTGGCCAGCAGCCGCTCCGGGTCGACCAGGTGCCTGGCGCCGAACGGGTGCACCACCACGGTGGCGTTGGGAAAGGTGCGCACCAGGTCGCCGACGCCGCCACCGTGATCCAGGTGGATGTGGGTGAGCACGATCCAGCCGAGATCGGCGGGCGCGAGGCCGGCCTTGGCGATGCCGTCGGCGACCACCTCGGCGACCCGGGACGGCCCGGTCTCGACCAGCGCGGGCCGCTCGCCGAGCACCAGGAAGCCGGCGGTGATCTCTGGCTGCCCGCCCATCCGGGTGTCGATGCCGACGACGCCGTCGGGCAGTGCGTCGAGCACGCTCACTGGCGACCTCTCCTTCTCACCGCTTGGACGCGGGCGCGAACGCCGCCGGATGCAACGGGCGGAGGACCAGCCCGTCACGCGGCTTGGGGTGGAAGAACGTTGTCTTGGGGGGAAGGATGTGGCCATTCTGCGCCACCTCGACCACGCCGTCGAATGGCGCCGGCCGCAGCGCCACCAGGCTGGCGTACTCGCCCTTGTCGACTTGGGCGCAGGCGGCGGCGAGGTCGCTCGAGTAGGCGACCTGGCGCTCAGGGTCGCGGATGTCCAGCATCCCGCCGAGCACGGTGCGGTGCAGCACTTCGACGTCCAGCGGCCGGTGGTCGAGCCCGGCCCGTCGGCGCAGCTCGCCGGGGTCGCGCGCGACCAGCAGCCGGCTGCGGCCGCCGCCGTAGAGGCCGAAGGCGACCGCGTCGCCCGGCTCTCCCTCCAGCCTCGCCTCCAGCTCGACGGGCGTGGCCACCTGACGGATCCCGAAGTCCCGTTCGAGCCGGCCGGCGGCGGCCTCCGCCGGCACGGCGGCGAGCAGCCGGTGGACCGGCAGCACGCTCGGCCCCTGCTGGTCCACGTCGACCAGCAGCATGAGCGTCTGCTCCCACGGCGCCGCTCCCCCGGCGGAGCCGTCCGCGCCGGCGCGCCGCCGCTCGTCGCGGTAGGCCAGGGCGGTGCGGTAGCGGTGGTGCCCGTCGGCGATCAGCACCCGCTGACCGGCCAGCAGCCCGGTCCAGCGCGCGATCGTCTCGGGGTCGCTGATCGGCCACAGGCGGTGGCGCAGCCCGGCCTCGTCAACCGCGTCGACCGCCGGTTCGGCGGCGCCGACGTGCTCGATCGCGGCGGCGGCCCGCCCGCCGCCCGAGTAGAGCGCGTAGATCGGAGAGAGGTTCGCGCGGGTCGCCTCGAGCAGCCGCAGCCGGTCGGCGACCGGGGCGACCATGGTGCCCTCGTGCGGCAGGATCTCCGTGCCGCTGTCGTCGAGCGCCACGCTGGCCATCACCCCGCGCTGCACCCGCCGCTCGCCCTTGATCTGGTAGTCCTGCTCGTAGAGGTAGAGGCAGGGCACCGGGTCGAGCACCAACGCGCCCTCGGCGCTCCACGATTCGAGCAGCTTGGCCGCGTGCTGGTAGCGGTCGTCGTCGCCGCGGCCGTCGCGCGAGAGGCTCAGCCGCACGACGTTGTAGGGGTTCATCGCCTCGTAGGCGTCCCGCGCCTCGGGGGTGATCACGTCGTAGGGCGGGACGATCACGCTGCCCGGGTCGCCGACGACCGCCGGATCGAAGCGCAGCCCCTGGAAGGGTGCGGCGGCTACCATGGAGCCGCCAGCGGGATCATCGTCATGACCCTTGGAGTTGTAGCAGTCCGGCACGGATCGTCGCCAGCCGTGCCGCCGGACGGGTGAGGGAGGGGATCGCGATCGACGCCGAGGCGTACGACCTGTACCGCCGCGGCACCGAGCTGCTCGCCGACCACCACGCGCACCAGGCGGCCACCGTGCTGGAGCGGGTCAGCGCGCTGGAGCCGGAGCGGGGCTCGGTCCGCGAGGCGCTGGGCCGCGCCTACTACGACTCCGGCCGCCCGGAGGCGGCGCGCGAGCAGTTCGCCAAGGCGCTGGAGCTGGACCCGGCCAACGACTACGCGCACTTCTGCCTGGCGCTGTGCCTGCTGCGCGCCGGCGAGGTGGAGGTCGCCATCGGCCACCTGCGGCTGGCCCTGGCGATGCGGCCCGAGGTGGACGACTACCAGCACGCGCTGGCCCGGGCCGAGCGTATGCGGCCGAGCACATCGTGAGCGGTGGTCCCGGGCCGCTGGCCGGCCGCTACCGCTCGGTGGCGCTCGATCTCGACGGGACCGTCTACCTGGAGGACGAGGTCGTGCCGGCCGCGCCCGGCACCCTGGGGGCCGTCCGCGAGCTGGGCGTCAAGCTGGCCTTCGTCACCAACAACGCCATGCGGCCGCCGGCCGCGGTGGTGGAGAAGCTCAGCGGGCTGGGCATCAAGGCGACCGTGGAGGAGGTGCTGACCTCCTCGCAGGCCACCGTGACGCTGCTGGGCGGCGAGGCGGCCCTGCGCGGCAGGGGCGTGCTGGTGGTCGGCGGGGCCGGGCTGCGCGAGGCCATGGCGGGCGCGGGCGCCAGGCTGCTCGAGCCGGCGGCCTGGCGGGACGCCGAGATCGTGACCGCCGGGCTGGACCCGGAGCTCACCTACGAGAAGGCGAGAGCGGCCGTGCTGGCGATCGCCGCCGGCGCCCGCTTCGTCGGCAGCAACCCCGATCCCAGCCTGCCGACGCCCGAGGGCCCCTGGCCGGGGGCCGGCGCGGTGCTGGCCTTCCTGTCGACCGCCAGCGGTCGCCGGCCCGAGATCGCCGGCAAGCCGGAGCGCGCCATGTTCGAGGCGATCGCCGCCGCGCTGGGCCCGGGCCCGCGGCTGATGGTCGGCGACCGGGTCGACACCGACCTGGCCGGTGCGCGGGCGCTCGGTTGGGACACCGCGCTGGTGCTGACCGGCGTGACCCAGCCTGGAGACCTGCTCGACGCCGCGATCGTGCCCGACCACGTCCTGGTCGACGTCGGCGGGCTGATGGACCCGCCTGGGCCGGAGGTCCGGATGGACGGCGGGGACGACGGCCGCCTGGGGGTGCTCGCCGAGCGCGACGGCGCCAGGGTGGGCTCGCTGACCGCCATCCGCGAGGGCGACCGCGCCCGGCTGGAGGAGCTGCGCGTCGAGCCGGAGGATCGCGGTCACCTGGTCGGCACCCGCCTGCTGCTGGAGGCGGCCACGCGCCTCCGCGAGGCCGGCGCGCGCCGCCTCGACGCCGACCTCGGCCGGCTCTGCGGCGACGGCCGGGACGGCGACGGTGACCGCTGTGACCGGGACGGCCGCGGTGACCGCGGTGACCGGGACGGCCGGGAGGGCCCCGACGGGCTCCGCGCCTTCCTGCGGCGGCTCGGCTTCGAGGGCGATGGGCAGCAGCTCGGCCGCGACCTCGCGCCGGCTAGCCGCTGAGGTCCTCGTCCTCGTCGTCGGAGTCTTCGTCCTCTTCGACCACCGCCAGGACGGCGCGGTAGAGCCGCTGGGCGGGGGAGCCGGCGTCGTCGCAGTCGTCGCAGGCACCCGGCAGGCTGTCGGCGTCGACCTCGCCGGCGGCGCGGGCCCCCTGGAGGCCGTCGAGCGCCTGGCCGAGCTCCAGCAGCGAGCTCACCGGCGTGATCCTGGCGCTGCCGCGGCAGGCCGGGCAGCTGCTCCGCAGCCAGAGCTGCTCGTCGAAGGTGTGGTCGTACTCGAGCCGGTCCAGGCCCTCGTTGTCGAGCGCGGGGATCGCGGTGGCGTCGCCGTCGCCGTTGCCGCTCCAGGACTCCGGGTCGGTGAGCGGCCCGGCGGTGTCGCCGAACAGGTCGAGCGCGCGCTCCGCCGCCTGCCGGGTGGCGGTGCGGTCGAGGTCCTGCCGCTCGCGCTTCCACAGCCCGAGCGCGGCCTGGCGCAGCTCGGTCAGCGAGCTGGTGGTGATGGTGGCTTCATCCGCCATCGCGGCGACTCCTATCGGTAGGGGCTCTGCCACTGTTGCCAGGTGGGAGGCGGAGGCGGCCGGCGGTTCCGCATCAGGCCGCCGAGCAGGATGATCAGCACCATCCCCGCGATGAAGCCGACCACGTGCGCCAGGTAGGCCACCCCGGCGCCGGTGCCCACCGAGGCGCCCTGCGCGTAGAACCACTGCAGCACGAACCAGGAGCCCAGCACGATCCACGCCGGCAGCCGCGCCGGGAAGAACAGCAGGAACGGCACCAGGCTGGTCACCCGGGCCCTGGGGAACAGGATCAGGTAGGCGCCCAGCACCCCGGCGATCGCTCCGGAGGCCCCCACCAGGGTGGTGACGCTGTTGGGGTCGGCCAGCGCGAACCCGTAGGTGGCCGCGTAGCCGCACACCAGGTAGAAGAGCAGGTAGCGCACCCGCCCGAGACGGTCCTCGACGTTGTTGCCGAACACCCAGAGGAACAGCATGTTGCCGAGCAGGTGCAGCCAGCTGCCGTGCAGGAACATGGCGTAGAGCACCGACAGCGCCGGCAGCTTGTCGAAGTTCGGCCGGCCGACCGGGCAGGCGACCTGGTTGCCCTCGACCCTCGGCGGCCGGTTGTCCTTGATGGTCAGCGGCAGCTGGCGGTTGGTGGTCAGCTCCCTGGGGATGGCCGCGTAGCGGCGGAAGAACGCCTCCTGGTGGCAGGCGTCCGCGGCCGTCGTCGGGTTGCCGCTGAACGACATCGCCACCGGCTCCAGCAGGAACACCACCAGGTTGACGAGGATCAGCGTGAGGGTGACCCAGGCGCGCCGCAGCGTCGGGTTCTCGTCGTGGATCGGGATGAGGTTCAGCATCTAGAACAGTGTCCGCATCCGCAGCAGGTCGGTGAAGCTGGCGTCGACCCGGACCTTACCCGACAGGAACGCCGACATGAATGACACACGCTCCTCGACCAGGTCGAGCAGGTCATCGGAGCGCAATTTCAGGAGCACGCTGACGCGCTCGCCGGGCGGCGGCGCCTCGGTCGGCGGCGCGACGTGCCCGTCCTCGATCACCGAGTACCAGCCCGCGTCGAGGTCGGTGACGTAGCAGCCCATCACCTTGCGTCCCGGAATGGCCGAGCGGACATTGTCCTCGTTGCCGTCCAGCCGCGCCATCAGCCGCTCGATCGCGCGGCCCACCTCTTCCTTGGTCGCCACCTCGACTCCTCACGCCGTCTGGCTCCCGGCCCGTGCTGCCTTTCGTTGACCGGCTCGTGGACCTGCTGGAGAATCCGTCCGCACATCATGCACGATCTGGACGACGGACCACGTTGTCGATGCCTGCGGAGGTGGCCAGGTGGCGAGCGCCCGCGAGCAGTATCTCCAGGCGATGGCGAGCCTCACGGAGATCACCAGGAGCAACGCGGAGCGCCTGGCCTCGCGGTTGGCCAAGCAGGGAGAGGTGCAGACGGGCCAGGTGGGCCGGTTCGCGGAGGACCTGGTCCGCCGCACGCAGCGTAACCGCGAGATCCTCAGCCGGCTGGTGCAGCGTGAGGTCAAGCGGCAGCTCAGCGTGCTCGGCATCGCCACCAGGGACGAGGTCTCCCGCCTCCACCAGCGCGTCCGCGCGCTGGAGCAGGAGGTCGAGAAGCAGGCCGCCGCCTCCTCGCCCCGCACCGCCGCCGCGAGCCGCGGCACGCGCCGGAGCGCCACCGCCGCGTCGGGCCGTGCCGCCGGCGGCGCCAGCGGCCGCGGGAGCGGCACCAGCCGGGGGAGCGCGACCGGCTCCACCGGCCGCAGCCGGCGGGCGGCGGGCGGGCAGGAGCCGACGAAGGGCGAGTAGGCT
>DASVXQ010000071.1:0-2398 GCA_036392615.1 Actinomycetes bacterium
CGCGGCTCCACACCGCGGGGCGGGTGGCCGCCCGTGGCTGACGCGGTCGGCCCGGGCGCGGGTCCCGGCACGGGCGCGGGGAGGGTGGACGAGTCGCCGGGCTGGCCGCCCGGCCCCGGGCGGCCGGGGCCGCTGGCGGGCCTGCGGGTGCTCGACCTCTCGCGCATCCTGGCCGGCCCGTTCGCGACCATGCAGCTGGCCGACCTGGGCGCCGACGTCATCAAGGTGGAGGCGCCGGGCAACGGCGACGAGACGCGCCGCTGGGGACCACCGTTCACCGGCGACGGCACGGCCGCGTACTTCCTGGCCATCAACCGCAACAAGCGGGCCATCAGCCTGGACCTCGGCCACCCGGAGGCCGCGGCGCTGGCGCGCCGGCTGGCGCTGGCGGCCGACGTGGTGGTGGACAACTTCCTGCCCGGCAGGCTGGCGCGCTTCGGGCTCGACCACGCGAGCCTGGCGCGCCGCAACCCGCGCGTGGTGAGCTGCACCATCAGCGGCTACGGCAGCGACGGGCCGGCGGCTGGGCGTCCCGGCTTCGACTTCCTGATCCAGGCCGAGGGCGGGATCATGTCGATCACCGGCCAGCCGGGCTCCGAGCCCACCAAGGTCGGCGTGGCCATCGCCGACCTGGCCGCCGGCCTG
This sequence comes from Actinomycetes bacterium, assembly GCA_036392615.1. Lineage (GTDB taxonomy): Bacteria > Actinomycetota > CALGFH01 > CALGFH01 > CALGFH01 > DASVXQ01. The sequence goes on from DASVXQ010000071.1 coordinate 646, forward strand.
TTCGCCACCATCGGCATCCTGGCGGCGCTGCGTGAGCGCGACGCCACCGGGGCCGGCCGGCGGGTCGAGGTCGCGCTGCTGGACGCGCAGGTCGCCATGCTCGCCAACCAGGCGATGAACTGGCTGGTCGGCGGCATCACCCCGGGACGCATGGGCAACGCGCACCCGAGCATCGCGCCCTACGAGAGCTACCGCACCGGCGACGGCCCGATCGCCATCGGCGTCGGCACCGACCGCCAGTTCGCCCGCCTGGCCGAGGCGATCGGCGCGCCGGAGCTGGCCGGCGACGAGCGTTTCCGCGGCAACGCCGAGCGGGTCGCCCACCGCGAGGAGCTGAAGCGGCAGATCGAGCGGCAACTGCGCGGGGGCGACCGCCGCCACTGGCTGGAGCGGCTGGCGGCCGCCGGCGTGCCGGCGGCGCCGATCAACTCGATCCCCGAGGTGTTCGCCGACCCGCTCGTCCGCCGGCGGGCGCTGGTCGAGGTCGACGGGGTGCCGCAGGTGCGCTCGCCGGTGCGGGTCGACGGCCGGCCGGTGGCGGTCGACACCGCGCCGCCGTCGCTCGGCCGCGACACCGAGGCGGTGCTGTCCGCCCTCGGGCTCGGCGAGGCCGAGCTGGCCGCGCTGCGCGACGCTCGGGCGATCTGACCGGTTGCCCGCCCGCCGGGGGACTGTCAGCCTCGGATGGTCCCACTAGAGCACCGGTCAAGGATCCGTTTGGAGGTGGTACGTGGCCGCGGGGGCGGCGCGCAAGCCTCGGCGCTGTACGGGTGGTTGGATGCTGCATGCGGCGCCGAATCCATGACCGGCACTCTGGAGAGGAGGCCCGCATCTACGACTTCGACAACGCCACCGCGGTGACCCGGGAGGGTGGCGGCTCGCGCGCCGCCGTCGATGCCGGCTGGACCATCGGCGGGCGGCCCAACGGCGGCTACCTGCTGGCGCTGGTGACCCGCGCCGCGCTTCAGGCGGCCCGGCAGCCCCACCCGCTGGCGGTGAGCGCCCAGTTCGTCTCGCCGCCTTCACCCGGCCCCGCGGAGCTGGAGACCACGGTGCTGCGCGCCGGGCGATCGGTCGACAGCCTGCGGGTCGCGCTGCTCCAGGACGGCCAGCCGTGCCTGGAGGCCCTGGTCAGCGCCGGCAGCCTCGAGCGCGGCGAGCAGCCGGTCTGGGCGGCCGCCGCCGGCCCGCCGGAGCTGGCGCCGGTGGAGGACTGCGTACGCGGCCAGCCGGAGCTGCCCTGGGGTGTGCGGGTGCCGATCCTCGAGCACCTCGATGTCCGGCTCGACCCCTCCTCGGTCGGCTGGCTCAAGGGCGACCCGAGCGGCAGCCTGCGGATGCTCGGCTGGGTGCGGTTCGCCGACGGCCGCCCGCTGGACCCGCTGGCCCTGCTCCAGGCGGCCGACGCCCTGCCGCCGGCCAGCTTCGAGCTGGGCATCGTCGGCTGGGCGCCGACCGTGCAGATGTCGGTCTGGCTGCGCAGCCTTCCGGCGGACGGCTGGCTCCGCTGTGCCATCCACGGGAGCCTGCTGGAGAGCGGCTGGTTCGACGAGCAGGTCGAGGTGTGGGACGAGCGCGGGCGCCTGGTGGCCCAGGGCCACCAGCTCGCCGGCGCGCGCACCGACCGGCAGGTGGGCGGGGCCGGCCGGCCGCCCGGCCAGCCGGGGCCGCGGGGCTGAGCGCCATGGGCGAGCTGGGCGCGAGCACCCGCGGCGCCGACCTCGACGCCCTGGTGGAGGCGTGGACGGGCTTC
>DASVXQ010000072.1:0-6218 GCA_036392615.1 Actinomycetes bacterium
CGGCCAGCCGGGAGGCGGGTCGGGCCGGCCGGGCTCCTGCCGCGCTGGCGGCGGGGGCGGCGGCCCCCATGCGGAGCCCGGCGCCGGCCCGGGCGGCCCCTGATCTGGCTGGTACCCGCCGGCCCGCCGAGGCGGCGGACCGTACGGGTCCGCGGGCTGGCTGTACGGGTCCTCCTCCGGACGCTGGAACGGATCCTCGAGCTGGAACGGGTCGTCCGGGATCCGGTTCGGGTCGAAGCCGGGCCGGAACGGGTCGCGCAGCGGCCGCTGCGGCCGGAACGGGTCGTCGTCCTCGCTGAAGGGGTCGAACTGTCCCTCGTCGCCGTGGTCGCCCCGCCGGCTCATCGCGCACCTCCTCGCGCCAGCGTCGCCAGTCGCAGGTCGGTGGTGGTCGTGTCGTCGAGCGCCATCGGCGCCACCGGCGGGGCGACCTTGGTCGGCCGCGCCATGGTGGCCAGCGCCATCAGCACCAGCAGGCCCTCGATCAGCAGGAAGACCATGCGGCGCTGCTGGCCGTTGCGCTCCACCTGGAGGGCGCCGCCCTCGGCGCCGGTCGGAAGCCTGAACCCCTGGGCCCAGCCGAACACGGTGGTCGGCTCGAGCGCGGTGCCGCCGGCCTCGGCGTGCCAGGCCCGGTCGGCCGGCACGGGCAGCACCAGCGTCGCGCCGCCGGAGGCGGCCGAGTCCTGCGCGGTGCCCGGGCCCTCCGCCAGGGTGGCGCTGGCGCCCTGCACCTGCGCGCTGGCGCGGTGGGGCAGCTCGATCCCCCTGGGGCCGCTGAACAGCGCGTCGACCTGGGCGACGCGCACCAGCGGCGGCCCGGTGAGCACGCCGCGCGGCTCCGCCGGGGCCGCGCCGCTGATGATCCAGGCGCTCGGCTCGGTGACCGGGCCCTGGAAGAGGCCGGCCTGGTCGGTCGGCCGGGAGCGCAGCTCCTGCTGCCTGGCGACCAGGTCGACCAGGCGGGCGTCCTCGGGGCCGGGCCGCACGGCCACGTAGCCGATGCCGAACAGCTGGAGCATCGAGCCGGCCTCGTGGGTGCGCGCCTCGACGATGTCGGTGACCACCGACTGGAGCGCCTCGCGCGCCCGGCGGTCGGCCAGCCGGCCGGAGTCGAGCACGGTGCGGCCGCCGGAGCCGGTCACCGCGAAGTCCACCCCGTGGTCCGCCCTACCGGCGAGCCACAGCACCCTGCCTTCGTTCTGGCGGACGGTGGCCGGCAGCGACGGCGAGACGACCGAGTGGATCGGCGACCAGGAGCCGCGCACCAGCACCCCGGCGAGCAGCACGCTGGTGGCGATCGCCAGCAGGCCGAGCACGCCGGCTACGGCGCGGCGTGGCGCGAACCCGGACTGCTTCAGCGCCGCGCCGACACCGGCCAGCGCCAGGCCGGTGGCCGCCGCCCAGCAGACCGCGCCGGGGATCATCAGGCCGGCGGGCCACTCGGTGGCGATCCGCGGCGGGAAGCCGTGCGCCTGGAGCGTGGCGACCGCGCAGGCGGCCAGCATCCCCCCCACCAGCCAGAAGGCCTGGCGCCGGTAGCCGGTCGGGACGAAGAACAGCGCCGCAAGCGCGAGCGCGGGGTAGAGCGGGCCGATCAGCCCGCCGACCGCGCCGCCGGGCAGCCCGGGCCCGCCCGGCCGGAGCTGGAGCAGGTCGGCGAAGCTCGGGGTGGCCGGCGCGGTGCCCGCGCCACGGAACGCCGCGCCGGTGAGAATCTGGCCGGTGAAGGGAAACTGGAGGACCAGCGCGCCGGCCAGCCCGACGGCGAGCAGCAGCGAGCGGCGGACCGCCAGGCCGCGGTGGTCGCCCGGCGAGAGCGCCAGCGCGGCCAAGATGGCCGCCGCCACGACCACCAGCAGCACCACCGAGGCCTGCGGGTACACGGCGATCGCCACGGCGCCGAGCACCAGGAAGCGCAGGGCGGGGCGCCACTGCTCGCGCGGCTGCTCGCGGCGGAAGGCCAGCACCACCTGCGCCAGCACCGGCGGCGCCAGCACCAGGAAGGCCAGTTCGCCGAGCCGGCCCTGCGCCAGCGCGCCGATCGCCAGCGGCGAGCTGGCGTACAGCAGGCCGGCGATCGCGCGGGCGGGCAGCGACGGCACCAGCACCCGCAGCGCCCGGGTGCAGCTCGCCGCCGCCAGCGGCAGCGCCAGCCAGAGCAGCAGCTTCTGCGCCAGCAGCGCCTTGCCGAGCGTCAGCGTCGCCAGCCCGCCCAGCAGCGCCATCCAGGGCGGCGCCGCGCCGGTCGAGCCCAGCCCGCCCTGGTGGAAGGCGGCCACGAACTCGCGCAGGAAGTCCTGGCCGGAGCCGGGGAAGATGCCCATCGCCCCGCCGGCGATCGCCGGCGCGAACATCAGCGAGCGCAGCGAGACCAGCAGCAGCAGGGCGAAGCCCGCCACCGCGAAGGCCACCGGATGGCTGGCGATGATCCGGCCGAGCTGCGCGCCGGGCGCGGGCATGTCCTGCTCCTCGCCGCTGGGCGTCTGGGCCACGTGCTCGCCGACGTCGCCGTAGACCAGGTCGAGCATGCCGCGCAGCAGTGCGCGCAGCGGCTGGCCGCCGGGAGCGCGCAGGCCGGCCAGGGCGGCGTCGTCGATCTTGCGGCGCCGCTGCAGCCGCCGCCGGTGCACGATCGTGACCGGCAGCTCCTTCACGTTCCAGCCCCACGCCCAGAGGATCTGGAGGGCGTCGCCGGGCCGGCCGGTGAGCGCCAGCGCCAGCGCGCGCATCGCGCCGCCGAGCACCGCCAGCGAGAACACCAGCGGCAGCCGCCGCAGCGAGGTGGCCTTCAGCAGCGCCGCCATGGTGTGGCGCTCGGTGAGGTACCGCGGGTGGTTGACCGCGCGATCCTTGCGGGCCCGGGTGGTGGCGGCGGCGAAGTGGCGCACCCTGGCGGACGGCACCACCAGCACGCGGCCGCCGTGCAGGTGCACCCGCCAGCAGAGATCGAGGTCGTCACGGAAGGCGGGCATGCGCTCGTCGAAGCCGCCGACCTGGAGGAGCGCGCCACGGCGGATCAGCATCCCGGCGGTGTTGACGAAGAAGGTCTCGCGCACCTGGTCGTGCTGACCCTGGTCGATCTCGTCCTCCTCGACCGGCGAGACCGCCCTGCCGGTGCGGTCGACCGACCAGCCGACCTCGGAGAGCCGGCCCGAGTTGGACCACGACAGCAGCTTGGGACCCAGCACCGCGGCGCTTGGCCGCGAGCTCGCCTCGGCGAGCAGCCGCTCGAGCGCGTCCGGCTCAGGGGCGGAGTCGTCGTGGAGCAACCAGACCCATTCCATCCCGGAGCTGCGCGGGTCGCGCATGGCCGCCATCACCGCGCGGCCGAACTGGCCGCGGACCGCCAGCACCGCGTCCTCGCCGAGGCGCGAGCGCGCCCACTCCGAGCTGCCGTCGGTGGACCCGGTGTCGACGACCACCACGTCGTCGATCGGCCGGGTTTGCTTGGCAAGCCCGCGGAACGTCTCCCGCAGGAATGGTCGCCCGTTGTGGCAGACAACGACGGCAATCACGCGGGGTTCGTTGCTCGGCACGACCTTCCTCTCGATGTGGCCCCTGGGGGAGAGCCATGTGAAATGCCCGTAGGGTCATCGCCTTCCCCACGGGCCGCACGCATGCTAACACGCAGCCCGGCATCAAAGAAAAACAGCGCAGTCCAGGCGAGGTTCGGCAGGCGGCCGTGCCGTGGCCGCCGAGCCGCCGTCGAGCCCGTTCAGGGGTCGTCGTCAGCCGGAGAGGCTAGCGCACGAGCCGGGGCGGGGAGTCGGCCGAGTTGCTCGGACCCGGACCGGCTGCGACCCGCCCCGAGGGCGGCATCCCTGCTCAGAACGGATAACCGTGGGGGACCGGAGCAGGGACGCCCGGGGAAGCTCTAACAGGCGCGCTTCTTCAGGCGCCGTCGTTCGCGCTCGCTCATTCCTCCCCAGATCCCGAAGCGCTCGTCGTTGGCGAGCGCATATTCGAGGCATTCCACTTGGACGACGCAGGTCTGGCAAATCCTCTTGGCGGCTCGGGTGGAACCTCCCTTTTCAGGAAAGAAGCAATCGGCGTCCCTACCGCGGCAGGCTGCCCGTTCGTACCAAGGCTGCGGCTCGACACGAAAGACCGTGCTCGTGGTCGTCGCGGTCATCGCCCCTCCCTCGCTGCCAACCTCCAAGGCAGTCGGTCGAGCGTTGGCTTCCCCGAACGGGACTACGGTAATTACATCGGTGACATTCCGCATCATCTTGAGGCTGAAGCGCGCATCCGAGGTCGTTTTTTCTCAGCCAGACAGCCCTCGACACCCTCTCGTACTCCCTTACTATCGCATTGGCCTGTTGACGGTCAAATTGGTTAGTCTTCCCACTCCGGGTTCGACGGGCCGTATCGAGGGTCCTGCAAGGGCCTGGGGACGGCGCGGGGCTGGCCCAGCCGGCACTCGCTATGCTGGAGCCTCGCCCCAACTCGAGCCCAACGGAGATGACCGCCCATGCTCGTCGCGCTCGCCGGTGGGGTCGGCGCGGCCCGGTTCCTGCGCGGCCTCGTCCGCGTCCACCCGCCGACCGACATCCTGGTCATCGGCAACACCGGTGACGACCTGCGGGTGCACGGCCTGGCGGTCTCGCCGGACCTCGACTCGGTGGCCTACACCCTGGCCGGCCTGTCGGACGAGGAGCGCGGCTGGGGCCTGGCGGGCGAGACATGGAACGTGCTGGGGGCGCTGGAGCGGCTCGGCGAGCCGACCTGGTTCAGCCTCGGCGACCGCGACATCGCCACCCACCTGCTGCGCACCAGGCTGCTGGCCGAGGGCGCCACGCTCAGCCAGGCCACCGGCGAGGTCTGCCGCAGGCTGGGCGTGCCCGTCCGGCTGGTGCCCATGAGCGACCAGCCGGTCCAGACCCACGTCGAGGTCGACGGCCCGGACGGCCTCGAGGACCTCGGCTTCCAGGAGTACTGGGTGGCCCGCGGGGCGCGCGACCCGGTGCGGCGGGTCACCTTCTCCGGCATCGAGCGGGCCAGGGCGGCGCCGGGCGTGCTCGAAGCGATCCGCTCCGCCGAGGGGATCGTGCTGTGCCCGTCCAACCCGGTGGTGTCGATCGCTCCCATCCTGGCGGTGCCCGGCATCCGCAGCGCGATCCAGAACGCCACCTGCCGCACGGTGGCGGTCACCCCGATCGTCGGCGGCGCGCCGGTGCGCGGCATGGCCGACAAGCTGCTGCCCGCCTGGGGCGTCGAGGTCTCCGCACGCGGGGTCGCCAGCCTCTACAGCGGCCTGGCGGACGCCTTCGTGCTGGACCAGGTGGACCAGGCGCAGGCGGCCGACGTGGCCGCGCTGGGACTGGAGGCGATCGTGGCGCAGACGGTGATGCGCACCGTCGAGGACGCCGCCGCGCTCGCCAAGGTGGCGCTCGACGCCGTCCACGAGCGCGGCGGGCCGGGCAGATGAACGAGCTGCGCGTCGTGCCGCTGGCCGGGCTGCCCGAGATCCGCCCCGGTGACCAGCTCGCGCCCCTGCTGCTCCGGGCGGTCCGGGCGGCGGGACTCGAGCTCGCCGACGGCGACGTGCTGGCGGTGACCTCCAAGGTGGTCGCCAAGGCCGAGGGCCGGGTGGTGCCGCTGCCGCACGCCGAGGTCGAGCGCGAGCGGGTGCACCGCGAGGTGGTCGCCGCCGAGACGGTCCGGGTGGTGGCCCGGCGCGGCTCCATGGTGATCGCCGAGACACGCCAGGGCGTGGTCGGTGCCAACGCCCTGATCGACGAGTCCAACGCCGGCGGCGACGTGCTGGTGCTGCTGCCCGAGGACCCCGACGCCTCGGCGGCCCGGCTGCGCGAGGCCCTGGCGCGGCTCGACGGGCACGACGTCGCCGTGGTGATCACCGACACGCTGGGGCGGCCCTGGCGCCGCGGCCAGACCGACGTGGCGGTCGGCGTGGCCGGCATGGGCGCGCTGGAGGACTACCGCGGGCGGCTCGACGCCGACGGCCGCATGCTCGAGGTCACCGAGGTGGCCGTGCCCGACGAGGTCGCGGCGGCCGCCGACCTGGTCAAGGGCAAGCTGGAGCGGGTGCCGGCCGCGCTGCTGCGCGGCCTCCGGCTGCCGCCCGGCGAGGGGCGCGCGCGCGACCTGGTGCGCCCGCCGGCAGAGGACCTGTTCCGCACCGGCTCGGGGCCCGAGGACCTGGTGGCCTTCCTGGAGGGCCGGCGCACCCGGCGGCGCTTCCTGCCCGACCCGGT
>DASVXQ010000073.1:0-20106 GCA_036392615.1 Actinomycetes bacterium
CGCCGGCGGCCCACGCCGGCCGGCGCGCGCGCGGCAGGGCGAGCAGCAGCGCGGCCAGGCAGACGGCCATGGCGATGGTGCTGAGCGCCGCGTACAGCACCACCGCCGGGCCGCGGGCCTCGACCAGCGCCGCCACCTGCCGGTCGAGGTGGCCGACGAAGCCGAGCGGGTCGGAGTTCGGCAGCGAGCGGATCGGGGCGCCCTGGGTTCCGCTGGCCGACCCGGTCAGGCCGGTCAGGGTGGGGCGCACGTCCTGGTACGCCACCAGGCCGTCGCGGCGGGTCGAATCCGAGGTCGCCACCCCGCCCGGCAGCCTGGCGCCGAGGAACTCCAGCAGCGGGGCCGTGCGCGCCCGGCCGGGCGGCGGCTCGAGCCCGACCACCAGCACGCGCGGCCGGCCGCCGCCCGGCGACGGCGACTCGAGCCTCCCGAGGACGCGGCCCAGCCCCCACGCGTCCGCCACGCCCACGACCAGCAGCTGCCCGGGCACGGTCAGCAGCGCGCCGCTGGCGGGCAGCACCGCCGGCGGCGGCGGCGCGCCGGCGGCGCCGAGCGCCAGCAGCCCGGTCGCTGCCATGCCCGGCTCGGCGAGCACCCGGGGGGGCGGAAGCCCGCCGAAGTCGGCGTCCGGGTTGGCCGCGCGCAGGCGGTCGGCGGCGGCGACGCCCACGTCGTCCGGCGCCTCCTCATTGACCCGCAGCCCGTCGGCATGGACCTGGCGCCCGGCCGCCAGCGACAGCACCCGGTCCTCCAGCGGGACGCCGGCCGGAAGGGTGGACACCAGCCCGGCGGTCACCGGGCTGCCGTGGCGGCCGGCGACGGCCGCGGCCTGGTCCCAGGTGAGCCGGCGCACCAGCACGAGCACGCCGGTCTGGGCACCGGCGAGCTGGTGGCGGTTCGGCGTCGACGCGGCAGCCGGCCGCAGCGGCCACACCACCGAGGCGAGCGCGGCGACCAGCAGGACCGCACGCACGCCGCGACGGGTCCTCATCGCGGGGATTCTACTCGGACGCGCCAGAGCACCGGCCATGCATCCCCTCTCTCGAGGGGATTGGGTGGCCGATGGGGGACGGCGCGCAAGGCTTGGGACTACACGGACGGTCAAACGCCGCATGCGGCGGCGATACACGAGGGGCACGCTAGGCAAGTAGGCTGGAGGACATGGAGCGGACCTGGAAGCGGACCGGCGACGAGGTCGCCGCGGCGGCCGAGCGCCTCAGGCCGGCACGCCGCATGGTGGTCTTCACCGGGGCGGGCGTGTCGACCGACTCCGGCATCCCGGACTTCCGCTCGCCGGACGGCATCTGGCGCCGCTACGACCCGCGCCAGTTCACCTACCAGCGCTACCTGAGCGACCCCGGGGCGCGCCGCCAGTCGTGGCGGCTGCGCCGGGAGTTCCAGGCGATGCGGCCGCGGCCCAACGCGGCCCACCTGGCCTGCGTCCGACTGGCCGAGGCTGGCCGGCTCCAGGCGGTGCTGACCCAGAACATCGACGGCCTGCACGGCGACGCCGGCCTCGACCCGGAGCTGCTGTGCGAGCTGCACGGCAACGGCCGCTTCGTGGCCTGTCTCTCCTGTGGCGACCGGATGCCGATGGAGGCCGCGGTCGCCCGGGTGGACGCCGGCGAGGAGGACCCCGCCTGCCGGCGCTGCGGCGGCATCCTCAAGGCCACCACCGTGTCGTTCGGCCAGGCGCTGCCCCGGGCGGTCTGGGAGCGCGCCGAGGCGATGGCGGCAAGCTGCGACGCCTTCCTGGCGGTCGGCTCCTCGCTGGTGGTCTACCCGGCCGCCCGGCTGCCGGAGCTGGCCATACAGGTCGGCGCCACCCTGCTGATCCTCAACCGCGAGCCGACCCCGCTCGACCCGCTGGCCCACCTCACCCTGCGTGGCGAGTGCGGCGTGCTGCTGCCCGCGCTGGTCGATGCGCTGCTGGAGGCGGCGTGAGCGCCCGGCCGCGCGTCCTGGTGGTCCGCTACGAGGCGGACTGCCCGCCTGGCCTGCTGGACAGCGCGGCCGGGCTGGCCGGGGTCGAGCTCGAGGTGGTCGCCACCGACCTCGGCGAGCCGGTCCCCGGCGAGCTCGACGAGATGGCCGGCCTGGTGCTGCTGGGCGGCACCATGGACGTCTCGGACGCGCCGGACTACCCGGCGCTGGAGGCCAGCATGACGCTCACCAGGGTGGCGGCGGCGAGCGGGGTGCCGGCGCTCGGCATCTGCCTCGGCGGCCAGCTGGCCGCGCACGCGCTCGGCGGCCGCGCCTACCGGTCCCCGTGGGGCAGGGAGTACGGCTGGATCCCGCTGGCGGTCACCCGCAGTGGCCGCGCCGACCCGGTGCTGGGCATGCTCGACTCCGACGTGCGGGTGTTCTCCGCGCACCACGACGTCTTCGACCTGCCGCCCGGCGCCGACCTGCTCGCCTGGGGCGAGCAGACGCCCAACCAGGCCTTCCGGCTCGGCAGCGTGGTGGGCGTGCAGTTCCACCCCGAGGTGGACGCCGCCATGGTCGCCTCCTGGTACGACCAGACGGACCCTCGGCCGTCCCTGCCCAGGGAGCGGGTGGTGGCCGACGCCAGGCGCTTTGCGCCGCGGGCGCGGCGGCTGCTGGACGCGTTCTGCCGGCTGGCGGCCAGCCGCGAACCGAGCCGGCCTCCGCGGTCGCGTTCGCGGTCGTCCTGAGCGGCGCGCCCTCGACCCCGGGATCAGCCGGAGCCGAGGCGGCGGCGGGTGTCGGCCTTGGCCTGCTCGACCCTGGCGTCGTCGAAGCGGCCGTCGTTGCGCAGCTCCTCGGCGCGGCGCTCGAACTCGGCCGGGTCCTCGCCGCCCAGGTCGTCCTGGAGCACCGCGTGCTCGGCCAGGATGTCGACCGTGGTGCCCTCGCCCAGCTCGCCGACGTGCAGGAAGCCGCCGTCGACCACCAGCGTGGTGCGCTGCCCGCCGGCCTCGATGGTGACCGGCCCGACGTCCAGCGCCGCCAGGGTCGGCGCGTGCCCCGGCAGGATGCCGATGTCGCCGGCCACCGAGCGGGCGATCACGAAGTCGGCCTCGCCGGCCCAGACCTCCCGCTCGGGGGTCACCAGATGCAGCTCGAGCGGCACGGCGCTACTCCCCCTCGCCGCCGAGCTGCTTGGCCTTCTGCTCCGCCTCCTCGATCCCGCCGACGTTGAAGAAGGCCTGCTCGGGCAGGTCGTCGTGGTCGCCGCGGGCGAGCGCGTCGAACGAGGCGATGGTCTCCTCCAGCGGCACGGTCTTGCCCTCGACGCCGGTGAACTGCTCCGCCACGTAGAACGGCTGCGAGAGGAACCGCTGGATCTTGCGGGCGCGGTTGACGATCGTCTTGTCCTCCTCCGAGAGCTCGTCCACGCCCAGGATCGCGATGATGTCCTGGAGGTCGTTGTAGCGCTGGAGGATCTCCTTGACCCGCTGGGCGACGCGGTAGTGCTCGTCGCCGACGATGCGCGGGTCGAGGATGCGCGAGGTCGACTGCAGCGGGTCCACCGCCGGGTAGATGCCGAGCTGGGAGATCTCGCGGCTCAGCACCGTGGTGGCGTCCAGGTGGGTGAAGGTGGTGTGCGGCGCCGGGTCGGTGATGTCGTCGGCCGGCACGTAGATCGCCTGGAGCGAGGTGATCGAGTGGCCACGCGTCGAGGTGATGCGCTCCTGGAGCTCGCCCATCTCGTCGGCCAGGGTCGGCTGGTAGCCCACCGCCGACGGCATGCGGCCGAGCAGGGTGGACACCTCGGAGCCCGCCTGCACGAAGCGGAAGATGTTGTCGATGAACAGCAGCACGTCCTGGTTCATCTCGTCGCGGAAGTACTCCGCCATGGTGAGCGCGGACAGGCCGACCCGGAGGCGCACGCCCGGCGGCTCGTCCATCTGGCCGAACACCAGCGCGGTCTTGGAGATGACGCCGGACTCGGTCATCTCCACGAACAGGTCGTTGCCCTCGCGGGTGCGCTCGCCCACGCCGGCGAACACCGAAACGCCGCTGTGCTCCTCGGCGACCCGGTGGATCATCTCCTGGATGATCACCGTCTTGCCGACGCCGGCGCCGCCGAACATGCCGATCTTGCCGCCGCGCACGTAGGGCTCGAGCAGGTCGATGACCTTGATGCCGGTGACGAACATCTCGGTCTTGGACTCGAGCTGGTCGAAGCCTGGCGCGTGGCGGTGGATCGACCAGCGGTCGTCGCCCTTGAAGTCCGGGTCGTCCAGCGAGCGGCCGAGCGCATTGAACACGTGGCCGAGGGTCTTGGGCCCGACCGGCACGGTGATCGGCGCGCCGGTGTCGGTCACCGGGGTGCCGCGCACCACGCCGTCGGTGGGTTGCATCGAGATCGCGCGCACCATGCCCTCGCCGACGTGCTGGGCGACCTCGAGGGTGATGACGTCGGTCTGGTCGTCCAGCGTGCGCTCGAACTCGAGCGCGGTCTGGATCTCGGGCAGCTCCTCGGGTGGGAACTCGACGTCGACGACCGGGCCGATCACCCGGGCGACGCGACCCTCGCCCCGCTTGCCGTTGGATGTGTCAGCCATGTCGTCCTAGCTCCCGCTCTGGAGGGCTTCCGCGCCTCCGACGATCTCCATGATCTCCTGGGTGATTGCCGCCTGCCTGGCCTGGTTGTACTCCCGGGTGAGCGCCTCGGTGAGCTGCTCGGCGTTGTCGGTGGCCGCGCTCATCGCCCGGCGCCGCGCCGACCACTCAGAGGCGGCCGACTCCAGCATCGCCGTGAAGATCCGCGCGGCCACGTAGCGTGGCAGCAGCGCGCTCAGCACCGACTCGACGTCGGGCTCGAAGACGTACATCGGCAGCGGCTGCGGCGGCCGCTCCTCGCCCTCCTCGACCACCAGCGGGATCACCCGCACCGCCCTGGGCCGCTGCACCATGGCCGAGACGAAGTCGGCGTAGATCATGAAGATCTCGTCGACCTCGCGCTCCAGGAAGGCGTTCAGCACCGTGTCGGCGATCTCGCGCGCGTCGTCGTAGCGCGGCGCGTCGGACACGCCGGTCCAGCTGTCGGTCAGCTCCCGCCGGCGGAACCGGTAGTAGCTGACGCCCTTGCGCCCGGCCACGTACATGCGCGGTTCGATGCCGTCGCCCCGCAGCCGCGCCAGCAGCTCCTCGGCGGTGCGCAGGATGTTGGCGTTGTGCGGCCCGGCGAAGCCCCGGTCGGAGGTGAGCACCACCACGGCGGCGGCGTTCACCTCGGCGCGGCGCTCCAGCAGCGGGTGCTCCAACCCACCCTCGGTGGTGGCGATCTCCGACAGCGCGGTGGTGAGCTGGTTGGTGTACGGCCGTGACTGCTCCACGCGCTGCTGCGCGCGCACCAGCCGCGACGCGGCGATCAGCTCCTGCGCGTTGGTGATCTTCTTGGTCGACTGCACCGAGCGGATGCGCCGGCGGATGACCCGGAGTTGCGCCGGCATGGTCAGGGCGTCCTCTGGGCGCCCTGACCGGCCGGGCCGCTCTTGGACTCGAACTCCTCGGGCGTGTCGCGCCGGTAGCGCCGGACCGACTCCTGGTCCTCCTCGCCCTCCTCCATCGGCTCGACGTTCTCGTCCCGCGGCTGCTCCTGGTCGCCCTCGGAGGGACGGAAGCGGCGCGCGAACTCGCTGACGGCGTCGCGCAGCTTGTTCTCGACCTCCTCGGGGAGGGTGCCCTCCTCGCGGATGTGCTGGCCGATCTCGGGGTGGTTGGCCTCCATGAACTCGAGCAGCTCGCGCTCGAAGCGGCGCACGTCCGAGACTGGGATCTTGTCGAGGAAGCCGTTGGTGCCCGCCCAGATCGAGATGACCTGCTGCTCGATCGGCATCGGCTCGTACTGGCCCTGCTTGAGCAGCTCCACCATGCGGTTGCCGCGGTCGAGCTGGGCGCGGGAGGCGCGGTCCAGGTCGGAGGCGAACAGCGCGAAGGCCTCCAGGGCGCGGAACTGGGCGAGGTCGATGCGCAGCGTGCCCGCCACCTGCCGCATCGCCCGGACCTGCGCGGAGCCGCCCACACGCGAGACCGAGATGCCGACGTTGATGGCCGGCCGCACGCCCGCGTTGAACAGGTCCGGCTCCAGGTAGATCTGGCCGTCGGTGATCGAGATCACGTTGGTCGGGATGTAGGCGGAGACGTCGTTGCCCTTGGTCTCGATGATCGGCAGGCCGGTGAGCGAGCCGCCGCCGAGGTCGTCGGACAGCTTGGCGCAGCGCTCCAGCAGCCGCGAGTGGAGGTAGAAGACGTCGCCCGGGTAGGCCTCGCGGCCGGCCGGGCGGCGCAGCAGCAGCGAGATCTGCCGGTACGCCTCGGCCTGCTTGGAGAGGTCGTCGAACACGATCAGCGCGTGCTCGCCCTTGTACATCCAGTGCTGCCCGATCGCCGAGCCGGCGTAGGGCGCGATGTACTTGAAGGGGCCGGGCAACGAGGCGGGCGCGTCGATCACCACGGTGTAGTCCATGGCGCCGGCGTCCTGGAGGGCCTGGACCACCTCGCGGACGGTCGAGCCCTTCTGGCCGATGGCCACGTAGATGCACTTGACCTGCCGCTCGGTGCCCCAGTGCTGCCGCTGGTTGATGATCGTGTCGAGGCACAGCGCGGTCTTGCCGGTCTTCTGGTCGCCGATGATCAGCTCGCGCTGGCCCCGCCCGATGTTGGTCATCGAGTCGATCGCCTTGATGCCGGTCTCCAGCGGCTCCTTGACCGACTGGCGCTGCACCACCGAGGGCGCCTGGAGCTCGAGCGCGCGGCTCTCCTCGGCCTCGATGTCGCCCCTGCCGTCGACCGGCCGCCCCAGCGGGTCGATCACCCGGCCGAGGAAGCCGTCGCCGACCGGCACCGACAGCACGCGACCGGTGCGGCGCACCTCGTCGCCCTCCTCGATGCCGGAGGAGTCGCCGAAGATGATGCAGCCGATCTCGCGCAGGTCCAGGTTCAGCGCCATGCCCAGCAACCCGTTGGGGAACTCCAGCAGCTCGTTGGCCATGGCGGACGGCAGGCCCTCGACGTGGGCGATGCCGTCGCCGGTGTCGATCACCCGGCCGACCTCCTCGCGGGTGACCGTCGGCCGGAACGACTCCACATGCTTCTTGAGGGCCTCGGCGATCTCGTCGGGCCGGATGGAAAGCTCGGTCAAGGTGTTCTCGCCCCTTCCCCTACATCACACTCATCGCTCGGCGACGGCCTCCGCGGCCCTACGCCACGCCCAGCTCCTCGCGGGCCTGCTCGATGCGGCTGCGGACACTGCCGTCGAACACCTCGTCCCCGACTCTGACGACCACGGACCCCATGATGGCGGGATCGACCGTGCAGCGCAGCTCGACCGGGCGTCCGAGGACCCGGGTGAGCGCCTCGGCCAGGCGCGCCTGGCGCTCGCTGTCCAGTGGCACGGCCGTGCGGACGTCCGCCACCACCCGGTTGCGGCGCGCCGCGGCCTGCTCGGCCAGCTCGCGGAGGCGCCGGTCCAGGTCCCTGCCCTGCTCGAGGTCGAGCGCCAGCTCGATCAGGCGGACGGCCCGCGGGTGGGCCTTGCCGCCGATCAGGTCGTCGACCAGCGCGCGCTTGTTGTCCGGCGGCAGCACGCGGTCGGTGATCGCGGAGCGCAGCTCCGGCGTCCGGTCGAGCAGGCTGCCGAAGCGGAACAGGTCGTCCTCGACGCGGTCCAGGTCGCCGGCCGCGTCGGCGGCGGCGAACTCGGCGTCCGCCGCCAGCTCGGCGAGCAGCTCGGGCAGCCGGCCGGGCCGGACCCGCTGCCGGTCGGCGATGCTCGACAGCAGCTCGACCGTGGCCGGCTGGAGCCGGCCGCGTCCGAGGTCGTCGACCAGCCCGCGGCGCGACACCGCCGGCAGCCCGGGGTCGACCAGCGGTCCCCGGATGCGCGGGTAGGCGAGCGCCAGGCGGGCGAAGCTCTCCAGCTCGGTGGCCACGCTGTCGAGCGCGCCGGCGCTGGCCGCCTCGCGCAGGACGCGCTCGGTCTGCTCGCTGAGCGCCGGCCTACTGAGCCGCACCGCTGCCGTCCTGTCGCCGGGCGGTCATCGCGCCGGCCTGGGCGTGGTCGCCCAGTTGCTCGATGTACTGGTCGATCAGCCGGAGCTGGCGGTCGCGGTCCAGCGAGTCGCCGACCACCCGGGTGGCCAGCTCGACGGCCAGCGAGCCGACCTCGGTGCGCAGCTGGCGGACCGCCCGGTCCCGCTCGCCCCGGATCGCCTCGCGGCCCTGCTCGATGACCCGGTCGGCCTCCTGCTGGGCCTTGGCCATCAGGTCCCTGCGCAGCCGCTCGGCGTTGCCCCTGGCGTCGTCGATGATCCGCTGCGCCTCGTCCTCGGCGTTGGAGAGCCGCTCGCGGTACTGCCGCAGCAGCTTCTCCGCCTGCTCGCGCTCCTCTTCGGCATGCTTGAGCTTGCCCTCGATGTTCTCGCTCCGCTCGGCGAGCACCTGGTTGGCGCGCGGCAGCGCGACCTTCCAGAGAATCCCCAACAGCACGGCGAACGCGATGATGCCGACGACCAGCTCGTTCTTTGCTGGCAGGATCGGGTTGGTGCTTCCCGACTCCTGCGCCAGGGTGACTGCGGCAGCAACGACGTTCACGTCAGCTCCCGACTACTTGATGGCGAAGGCCAGCACGAAGCCGAACAGCGCGAGCGCCTCGACGAATGCCAGACCGATGAACATGGTCGTCCGCACCATCGCCGCGGCCTCCGGCTGGCGGGCGATCCCTTCGAGCGCCTTGCCGATCAGGATACCGAGGCCGATGCCCGGGCCGACGGCGCCGAGGCCGTAGCCGAGGACGTTGAGGTTGCCCGAGAGGGCGGCGATGAGGGGGTTGGCGAGGTTCACGGACGTCGCTCCTTCTGGTGTCGGCTAGTGCTCGGGGTGGAGGGACCCGGCGAGGTAGACGGCGGTGAGGATCGTGAAGATGTATGCCTGCAGGAAGGCCACCAGCAACTCGAACGCCACCAGGGCGATCGACATCAGCCCGGCGCCGATGCCGAACACGAAGGTCTTCGGCTGCGCCAGCAGGTAGACCGTCCCGGCGAAGAACACCCCGAGGATCAGGTGGCCGGCGATCATGTTGGCGAGGAGTCGGACCGACAGCGTGAGCGGCCGGACCAGGATGGTGGAGACGAACTCGATCGGCGCGATCAGCGGCAGCATGAACCAGGGCACGCCGGGCGGCCAGAAGAGCCCCTTGAGGTAGCCGCCGAGCCCCTGCTGGCGGATGCCGACCCAGTTGAACAGCGCCCAGGTGACGATCGCCAGGAACCCCGGGATGGCCATCCTCGAGGTCACCGGGAAGTTGATGAACGGGGTGATCTCCAGCACGTTCGAGAAGAAGATGAACACGAACAGGGTGACCAGGTAGGGCATGAAGCGCAGGCCGTCCGGGCCGATGACCTCGAGGACGATCTGGCGGCGCACGAAGTCGATGCCGTACTCGGCGACGTTCTGGAGCCCCGCCGGCACGATCCGGGGGTGGCGGAAGGCGACCAGGAACAGCACCGCGACCACCGCGGTGACCAGCAGCATGAGAATCGTGGTGCGGTTCAGGCAGGCGGGCCCGAGGAATTTGGACCAGCCGTAGCAGTCGTAGTTGAACTCCTCGATCCCAGGAGCATGGAACCCTGGTCGCGCGGCGAGCACGGTCGGCAAGGTCGACAGTATCGTCACTTCAGCTCGTCAACTCCCGTTCGGTCGCCCGTCAGCCCTGCCCGTAGCGCCGGATGACGAGGTAGAACGCTCCCGCGGCACCGACAAGGATGCCGATGGGAAGGAACAGGTTCGTGTCCAGCCACCGGTCGACCAGCCAGCCGATGCCACCCCAGGCAATCACGCCGGACAGCAGGAGACCGATGATGGTCCAGGCGATGTCGGAACCGCTGCGACCATTCCGATCGTCGTTGCCAGGCGCAGATCCCATTGGGTGGGCGAATATACCAGAGGGGACCCGAGTTGGCCTGCTGAACGGCCCGGTTGGGGATACCTCGCGGAGCATCAACCGGTACGCGGGGTTCCTGGCCTGCGGTCGGTATCGGGCGTGGTGACATAGGGCGTGCGCGCGCGCAGCGCGAAGCGCAGCTCGGCCACCATGAAGACGCAGGCGCCGATGACCGTGGCGAGCGCGAAGGCGGGGCGGTTGAAGGCGGTGGTGTCGCGCAGCAGGAACAGCGCCACGGCGATGCCGACCACCTTGAGCAGGTAGGTGCCCAGCGCCGCCGGCAGCATCAGCTCGTTGGCGATCCGCGCGGCGACGCTCACCACCACGATGGTGACGGCGAAGAAGGCCATCGCCAGCAGGGTGCCGAGCACCGCGCCGTAGACGCCCTTCCAGCCGGCCAGCAGCCCGGCGGCCGGCACCACCAGCACGCCGGCGCCGGCGGTGGTCAGCACCCCGGCGCGAACGATCCGAAGGTCACCCGGCTCCATCGACTCCCATCCCATCCGCGACCTGCGGTCACGCTACCACGCCGCGCGACCGGGACCGCTGCGGGCGTCAGGCGCCGGCGGCGGGCTCAGCCCGCCACGCCGGCGCCGCCCGGCAGGCGGGCGGCCAGGAACTCGGTGGGCGTGCAGCCGGCGAACGCGCGGAAGTCGCGGTTGAGGTGCGCCTGGTCGTAGTAGCCGCAGGCCAGCGCGAGCTCGGCCCAGGAGCGGCCGGCCCGGCGCCGGACGCCGCCGGGTCGCTCGGCCTCCGCTTCGAGCAGCCGCAGGCTGCGCTGGAAGCGCAGCACCCGCGCCAGCACCTTGGGTGGCAGGCCGACCTGCTGGTGGAAGCGCGCCACCAGGTGGCGGCGGCTCCAGCCGACCTCGCCGGCCAGGCCGCCGACCGGCACGCCCCCGTGCGTCCGCAGCAGCCGGCCCCAGACGTGCCGGACCTCCGGCGAGGGCTGGGGGCCGGCGGCGAGCCGCAGGCCGAGGGCGTCGTCCAGCAGCGCCAGGCGCTCGTCCCAGCCGGGCGTCTCGGCGAGCCGGCCGGCCAGCTTGCCGGCGCCGTCGCCGAGCAGCTCGTCGAGCTCGACAACCTGGTTGGCCAGCTCGCGCATGGGCACGCCCAGCAGCGTGTAGGCGCCGAGCGGGGTGAGCACCACCTCGATGCCGTGCTGCCGGCCGGCGTGCTCGGTGACCACCGGCCGGTCGTGGAGGCCCGCCACGAACGAGGTCACACCGCGGCCCGGCTGGCCGCCCGGCGCCCCCACCCAGAGCGGATCGCCGAAGCTGATGATCAGCGGGACCTGGGCGGACGGCACCTCGCGGCGGCGGAACCCGCCGGGGGTGTCCTCGCGGTAGCCGCGGTAGCCGGCCACGTGCGCGCGCAGCGCCGGATGGGCCGGGCGGGTGGCCAGCTCCCAGGTCCCCAGCTCGGACCGGTGCCGCTCCACCCGGATGCCGATCGCGTCCATGCCGGCAGTATCGCACCGCGCCTGGACAGGGCCGGCGATCAGGTCTCTCTGGCGCGCAGCCGGAGGGCGGTGACCGCGAGCCAGTCGCCGAGAGCAGCCGTCGCTCGAGAAGCGCGCGTCCTCGCCGCTCATCCCCCCTGCCCCCGGTCCTGGATCGCGTCGTCGCCGAGCGGCAGCACGGTGGCGAGGATCTGTAAGGGCAGGTGCGGGGGTGGAGGTGCGGGTGCGGCGTGGGGAGCGGGACGTCCCCTCAGGCGCGGCCCTGGCGGCCGGTGCGCCAGCGGGGGGCGAGCAGGCCGATCACCCCCGCGATCACCACCGCCAGGAAGTAGGGCAGCACCCGGGTCGCGCCGATGAACGACAGCGCCACCGCGGACCCGGCCAGCAGGGCACTCCAGGCGTACAGGATCAGCACCGCCTTGCGGTGCGAATGGCCCATCTCCAGCAACCGGTGGTGCAGGTGCTTCTTGTCGGCGGTCATGATCCCCCGCCCGGCGCGCATCCGGCGGCCGACCGCGAACAGCGTGTCGATGAACGGCAGCGCGAGCACCAGGATCGGGATCGCGACCGGGATCAGCAGGGCGAACTGGTCGGCCGCCTGCGGCTGGGTGGTGCGGCCGATGCCGGTGATGGTGGCGCCCGACAGCAGCGTGCCGAGCAGCATCGAGCCCGAGTCGCCCATGAAGATCCTGGCCGGGTTGAAGTTGTGCGGCAGGAAGCCGACGCAGCAGCCGAACAGCAGCGCGCTGATCAGCGGCGCCGGGGTGAACTCCTCGATCAGCCCGCCGGCGCCGGTCCGGTAGCTGTAGATGAAGTAGGCCAGCGCGCCGATGCCCACCAGCCCGGCGGCCAGCCCGTCGAGCCCGTCGACCAGGTTGACCGCGTTGACCGTGATGACCACCAGCAGCACGGTCAGCGGCACGCCCAGGTCCGGCGACAGGCTGATGATCGTGCCCGGCTCTGGGGTGCCGAACGACGGCACCCAGAAATAGAGGACCTGCACGCCCGCCAGGGTCATGATGCTGGCGGCGAAGATCTGCGCGGCCAGCTTGGCCGGAGCGGTCAGGCCCTTGATGTCGTCGACCACCCCGATGCCGGTCATCAGCGACGCGCCGATGGCCACGCCGGCAGCCTCCGACGAGGTGAACAGCGAGGGGAACAGCCGCGACGACAGCGCCAGCCCGCCGACGAAGGCGAGGAACATCGCCATGCCGCCGAGGGTGGCGGTGGCGATGGCGTGCACCTTGCGGCCGCCGGGGCGGTCGACCGCGTCGTAGCGGATCGCGACCCAGCGGATCACCGGGGTGAGCAGGTAGGCCAGCGCCGCCGCCACCCCGGCGACGAGGATGTACAGCAGCAGGCCGCCCATTGGCTGGCAGGCTATCACCCGGCGGATCGCTCGGTGCCCGCCCTGCTTCCGAGCCGCTTCAGGCCGAGGTGGCGGCCGACCTGGCCAGCGCGGCCACCACGGTGGTGACCAGGCCGTCCAGCCGCTCGGCGCAGGCCGCGTACGCCGCGGCTGACTGGCCGAGCGGGTCCTCGACGTCGTCGCCCGGCAGCTCGCGCAACTGCTCGGCGGCCAGCTCGACCAGCTCGTCGGGCGAGTCGGCCAGCCAGGACCATTGCGACACGCCACGCGCGAACGAGGCCAGCAGGAAGGTGCGGCGCGCCGCCGAGCGGTCCAGCGCGAGCACCTGGGGCCGGTGCTCGGCGGCCATGCAGAGGATCAGCCGCGACGAGCGGACGAGCCGCTTGCTGAGCCCGCGCGCGTAGTGGCGCTCCAGCGCGGCGCCGCGCTCGGCCGCGGCCGCCACGGCGCCGCTGGCGGCGGGGTTGCCCTCCATCGCGTGGGTCCCGGCCGAGCTGAAGCGCAGCGGCGCGCCGGGGTGGCGGCGCAGCTCGCGCTGGGCGAGCCCCTCGGCGGTCGCGGAGCGGCAGAGGTTGCCGGTGCACACGAACAGCACGTCGAAGGTCTGCTCCGGCTCAGCCGCCATCGGCCTTCCGCTCCCCGACGATCCGCTCGATCTCAGCGGCCGGGATGGCGCCCTCGCGGAGCACGCGCACGCCCGTGCCGCTCAGGTCCACGATGGTCGACAGCTGGCCGCCGCTCGACGGGCCGGTGTCGAAGAACACGTCGACCTGGCCGCCGAGCTGCTCGACGATTCCCTCCACCGTGGCCGGGGTCTCCAGGCCCGACCGCTTCGCGCTGGTCACCGCCAGCGGCCCGGTGCGCTCGATCAGCGCCAGCGCGAAGTCGTTCTTGGGCATCCGCACCGCCACCGTCCCGCGCGCGTGGCCCAGGTCCCAGCCGATCCCGGGGGTCTCGCGCAGCACGATGGTCAGCGGGCCCGGCCAGTACTCCGCGATCAGCTGCCTGGCCCGCTCGTCGATCTCCTCCACCAGCCCGATCGCCTGCCGCCAGGTGTGCACCAGCACCGGCAGCGGCAGGTCGCGGCGGCGCGCCTTGGCCTTGAGCAGCGCGTCCACCGCGCTGGGGTTGAAGGGGTCGCAGCCGATCCCGTAGACGGTGTCGGTCGGCAGCACCACCAGGCCGCCGCCCGAGATCACCTGGCCGCCGACCTCGACCAGCCCGGGCCACTGCTCGCGGTCGTCCAGCACGCGGATGACGCGCTCGTTGCCGGACCACTGGGCCGCGCCGGTCACCGCGGCCACCGCCCCTCGACCATGCGGATGCGGCCGGTGAGGTCCGGCATCACCGCGATCTCCTCGAAGCCGGCCTTGTCCAGCAGCGCCGTGGCCGCGTCGCCCTGGTCGTCGCCGATCTCGCAGACCAGCCAGCCGCCGGGCGCGAGCCAGCGGCCGGCGCGCTCGACCACCCGGGCGAAGACATCGAGCCCCTCGGCGCCGCCGTCGAGCGCCACCGGCGGCTCGTGGACCCGCACGTCGTGCGGCAGCAGCGGGATCTGGCCGGAGGGAACGTAGGGCACGTTGGCGACCAGCACGTCGATCCTGCCGTGCAGCTCCTCCGGGAGAGGCTCGTCCAGGTCGCCCTCCAGCAGCTCGACGTCGCGGTCGCCGAGGTTGCGGCGCGCCCAGGCGAGGGCGGCGCGGTCGACCTCGGTGGCCAGCAGGCGGGCGTCCGGCACCGCCTCGCGCAGGAAGCAGGCGATCGCGCCGGAGCCGGTGCAGAGGTCGACCGCGGTGGCCGGGCCGGCTGCGGCGCGCAGGTGCCTGGCGGCGCGATCGGCGACCAGCTCGGTCTCCGGGCGGGGCACGAACACCCCCTCGCCGACCTCGATGCGCAGCGAGCCGAACGGCGCCCAGCCGATCACGTACTGGAGCGGCTCGCCGCCCGCCCGCCGCTCGACCATCGCCTCCAGCGCGCCGGCCGCCGGCGGCGGCAGCGGCTCCCCGCGCCGGGCGGCGAGACCGCCGGCGGGCAGCTCCAGCACCTCCTCGAGCAGCCAGCGGGCCTCGGCCTCGGCCGAGACGCAGCCGGCCGCGGCCAGCCGCGCGGTGACCCGGCGCAGCGCGTCGGCGACGGTGGTGCCGGGCTCCAAGCCGATCATCCCTGGCCGGCTCCGGCGTCGGCGCCCTCCAGCCGGGCCTGGCGGTCGCGGGCGGCCAGCTCGTCGATGATCCGGTCGAGACCCCTGCCCTCGAGCACGCCGGCGAGGTCGCCGACCGACAGGCCGATGCGGTGGTCGGTGACCCGGTCCTGGGGGAAGTTGTAGGTGCGGATCCGCTCCGAGCGGTCCAGCGAGCGGACCTGCGAGCGGCGTTCGGCGGCCAGCTGGGCCTGCTGGTCGGCGATGGCCCGCTCGAGCAGCCGGGCGCGCAGCACGCGCAGGGCCTTCTCGCGGTTCTGGATCTGCGACTTCTCGTCCTGCATGGCCACCACGATGCCGGTCGGCAGGTGGGTGATGCGCACCGCCGAGTCGGTGGTGTTGACCGACTGGCCGCCGGGCCCGGTGGAGCGGTAGACGTCGATCTTGAGGTCCGCCGGGTCGACCTGGACCTCGACCTCCTCGGCCTCCGGCAGCACGTTGACCCCGGCCGCCGAGGTGTGGATGCGCCCCTGCGACTCGGTCACCGGCACCCGCTGGACGCGGTGCACGCCGGCCTCGAACTTCAGCCGCGACCAGGCGCCCTTGCCGTGGATCGAGAAGATCACCTCTTTGAAGCCGCCGTCGAGGTCGGAGAGGCTCTGGGAGAGGACCTCGACCCTGTAGCCGTGCTGCTCCGCCCAGCGGCTGTACATGCGGAACAGGTCGCCGGCGAACAGCGCGGCCTCGTCGCCGCCGGTGCCGGCGCGGATCTCGACGATCACGTCCTTGTCGTCGTTGGGGTCCTTGGGCGCCAGCGCCTGCCGAAGCTCGGTCTCCAGCCGGTCGATGCGCTCCTGGGAGGCGCGCAGCTCCTCCTCGAGCATGGCGCGGCCCTCGGGCGAGCGCTCCTCGCGCAGCAGCTGGCGGCCGGCCTCCAGGTCGCCTTGGGCCGCCTTCCAGCCGCGGTAGGCGCGGACCACCTCGCCGAGCCCCGCGTAGCGCTTGGACAGCTCCACGAAGCGCTCGTGGTCGGCCAGCACCGCCGGGTCGGCGAGCTGGTCTTCGATCGAGGTGTAGGTCTGCTCTATCTCGTCGAGTCGCGGGGAGAACACGATGCGCTCCTACCATCTGGTTCCAGTGGGCTCCGGCCGAAGCCGGGCCGCGCGGCCGGTGGCCGCGCCGCTACCCACCGCCAGGCAGGTCCTCCGGCTGGGCGACCGCGCGCGGCTGCACCCGCGGCGCGGCGAGCACCACCGGCGAGGGGAGCGGGGTGACCTTGCTGCGCTCCGCCTCGGGCAGGACGTGCTCGAGCGCGCGGATGGCGACCTCGATCTGGTCGTGGCTGGGCGGCTTGGTGGTCAGCATCTGGAGCCAGAGCCCCGGCTTCATGATGGCCCTGACCAGGGCGGACCGCTCCCGGCCCGCGCCCAGGCGGATGCCCTCGTAGGCGATCCCGACGATCACCGGCACCGCCACGAGCTGGAGCGGCACCCTGACCAGCAGCGGCGGGCGGCCGGCCAGTGAGAAGCCGACCGTGAACAGCACCAGAGTGACCACGAACAGGATCAGCAGGAAATTCGTCCCGCAGCGGACGTGGAGCGTGGGGAAGCGGTCGACGTTGTCGCGCGACAGCGGCAGCTTCGCCTCGTAGCAGTGGATCGCCTTGTGCTCCGCGCCGTGGTACTCGAAGACCCGCCGGATGTCCTTGAGCTGGGAGATCAGTGCGATGTAGGCGAGGAAGAAGCCCAGCCGCACGAGCCCTTCGACCAGGTTGAAGGCCAGGTTCGAGGGCAGGTGGCGGGACAGCCAGTTGGTCCCGGTCGCCGGGATCAGGATGAACAGCAGCGAGAAGAACACCGCCCCGATCGCCAGCGACCAGCCCATCTGCCGGTCGCTGAGCTGCTCGTCCTCGCCCAGCGCCTGGTTGCCCGAGATGGACAGGGCGCGCATGCCGATCGCCAGCGAGTCGGCCAGCACGCCGATGCCCCGCAGGAACGGCAGGCGGAACAGCGAGACCCGGGCGGCCAGGGGCCGCAGGCCTCGCTGTTCCACGTAGATCTCGCCCTCGGGACGGCGCACGGCCACGGCCCAGTTGTCGCGGCCGCGCATCATCACGCCCTCGAGGACCGCCTGGCCGCCGTAATAGAAGGGAGGGGCCTCCGCGGGGCGGTCGGTCACGTCGACGCTCCCGTGACTCTAGGACTTGGCCTCGGGCGCGCGGCGCTTGCCGTAGCGGCGCTCGAACCGCTCGACGCGGCCGCCGGTGTCGACCAGCTTCTGCTTGCCCGTGTAGAACGGGTGGCACTTCGAGCAGATGTCGACCCGGAGCTCGGGGACGGTCGAACGCGTCTGGAAGGTCTCACCGCACGAGCACCGCACGGTGGTGACCACGTAGTCAGGGTGAATGCCCTGCTTCATGCTTGATGAATCTCCTTTGGGAATCAGGGCGCTGGCCGGCTTCGCCGGACGGTCGGAAGCCTGGCTGACGAACCGGTTGATCGTACACCAAGGGTGACAACGCCCCGCGCGGTCCTGGCATTCCCCTTGCCGCTGCCCCGCGACAGAGTTATTTTCGTAGTTGCCGAACAAGGAAACGACGGAGGTCATGAACCAGGTCTACGAGGCGCTGGCGCACCCGACGCGCAGGCGGGTCCTGGCGCTGCTGCGGCCGGGCGACCTGACCGCCGGCGAGCTCGCCGAGCGCGTCGGCATCCCGAAGCCGACCTTGTCCGGCCATCTCCGGGTGCTGCGCGAGGCCGGGCTGATCCAGGGCGATCGCCACGGCACCTCGATCACCTATCACCTGAACGCCTCGCTGCTCGAGGAGGCCATGGCCGCGCTGCTGGACCTGCTCGGCATCCATCCCCACGGCGAGGGAAGGGAGCGGCACGGTGCAATCCGACGACCGGCAGGAGGACGGACCGCGAATCCGGGCGATGCTGCGCCCGGGGCTCTGGGCGAGCGCGCTCGCCCTGATCGCGATGGCGGCGCTGACGGCCTGGGCGTGGCCCAGGGTCCCGGCTGACGCGCGCATCGCCATCCACTGGGGCACCGACGGGCAGGCCAACCGCTTCGCCAGCAAGACCGCCGGGCTCATCGCCGCCCCGCTGATCGCGCTCGGCCTGACCGTGCTGCTGGCCGGGCTGCCGTGGATCGACCCACGCCGCCGGAGCCTGGCCCGCTCGCCGCGGGCCTACCAGGCCGTCTGGATCGGCGTGATGGGGCTCCACGTGGCGATCCAGACGCTGATCGTGCTCGACGCCGCCGGGCGGCGGCTGCCGGTCGACTCGGTGATCACCGCGGGGGTCGGCGTGCTGTTCCTTGTCGTCGGCAACTACCTGCCGACCCTGCGCCGCAATTGGATCGCCGGCGCGCGCAATCCCTGGACGCTGTCCAGCGAGCTGTCCTGGCACCGCACGCAGCGGCTGACCGGCCGGCTGCTGGCGCTCGAGGGCGTGGCGGTGCTGATCAGCGCGTTCGCCCTCGGGCCGGTGGGGCGTCTGGCGGTGCTGCTCGCCGGCCTGGTCGTGCTGCTGGTGGTGACCACCGCCTACTCCTGGTGGGTGTGGCGCGGCGACCCCCACAAGGACCCCGTCGGCCGGTAACGGCCGCGGGCAGGCCCGGGCGCGTCCGGGGCCTGGCGCTCGCCGGGGCGGCGGCGTCAGCTGCCGATGTTGGCCCGCTGGATCTGCCGCAGGAACTCCTGGTTGGTCTTGGTGGCGCGCATCTTGTCGACCACCAGCTCCAGGGCCTGCGCCGGCTCCAGTGCGCCGAGCACCCGGCGCAGCTTCCAGGCGACCACCAGCTCCTCGTCGGTGAGCAGCAGCTCCTCCTTGCGGGTCGAGGAGGCGTCGACGTCCAGGGCGGGGAAGATCCGGCGCTCGGAGAGCTTGCGGTCCAGCCGGACCTCCATGTTCCCGGTGCCCTTGAACTCCTCGAAGATCACCTCGTCCATGCGCGAGCCGGTGTCCACCAGCGCGGTCGCGAGGATGGTCAGCGAGCCGCCGTCCTCGATGTTGCGCGCGGCGCCGAAGAACCGCTTGGGCGGGTACAGCGCCGAGGAGTCGACGCCGCCGGAGAGGATCTTGCCGCTCGCCGGGGTGGCGAGGTTGTAGGCGCGCGACAGGCGGGTGATGCCGTCCAGCAGGATCACCACGTCCTTGCCGTACTCGACCAGGCGCTTGGCGCGCTCGATGGTGAGCTCGGAGACCTGGCAGTGGTCGTCGCTTGGCCGGTCGAAGGTGGAGTAGATCACCTGCGCCTGGGTCGACCGCTGCATGTCGGTGACCTCTTCCGGCCGCTCGTCGGTCAGCAGGATGATCAGGACCACCTCGGGGTTGTTGGCGCTGATCGCGTTGGCGATCTGCTTCATCAGGGTGGTCTTGCCCGCCTTCGGCGGCGACACGATCAGGCCGCGCTGCCCCTTCCCGATGGGGCACATGATGTCCATCACCCGCGTCGAGATCTCGGTGGGGTTGTGCTCGAGCCGGAGCCGCTCGTTGGGGTACAGCGGCGTGAGGTCCTTGAAGTCCTTGCGCTGGCGGGCGACCTCGGGCTCCATGCCGTTGACCTTGTCGATCCGCACCAGCGCCGCGTACTTCTCGGAGTCGCGCGGCAGCTTGACGGCGCCCTCGACCTCGTCGCCGCGGCGCAGACCGGAGCGGCGGATCATCGACAGCGGCACGTAAACGTCGTCGGAGCCGGGCAGGTAGCCGTTGACCCGCAGGAAGCCGTAGCCGTCCTGGGAGCGGATGTCGAGCGTGCCGACCCGGGTGACCTCCGGACGGTCGTCCGGCGCGGCCGCGCCGCGGTCGCGCTGGTCGGGGCGGTCGAGCACGGCGACGTTGCCCTGCTCGCCGCCGTAGCGGTTGCGCCGCCGGTTGCGGTTGCGCCGCCGGCCGCCACCCTGCTGCTGGTTGCCGCCGCCCTGCTGGTTGTCCCAGCGGCCGCCACCCTGCTGCTGGTTGCCGTTCCAGTCGCGCCGCTGCCCGCGGTCGCCGCCCTGGTCGCGGTCCTGGCTCTGCTGCCCCTCCGTCTGGGTCGCCTGGCTCTGCGCCTGGCCGTCGCCACGGGAGCCGTCGCCGCTCTGGTTCTGGTTCTGGGGGGCGCCGTCGGCCTGCTGGCCGCCGGTCGCCTGCTGCTCGCCGCCGCCGGACTGCTCGCCGCCCTGCGGCCGCTCGGCCGGCTGCTCGCCGGCGCCGGGCTCGACGGTGGCGGTCGCC
>DASVXQ010000074.1:0-20752 GCA_036392615.1 Actinomycetes bacterium
CCCCACCTCGATCCGTGGCGATCCCAGCAGCGCCACCCGGAGCGTGCTCATCGCCCTTGGATAGCGTGCCGCCCCGCCGGAGCGCAACATGGAACCTGACCAAGCCACCCGCCGTAACGCCGTGCCGTAACGTTGCCGGAACGATCCTCCGCTAGAACAGGGTCCGGAGGCTGCCATGTGGAGACGGACGAAGAGCAACCGATGGTGGCGGGCGACCCAGCCGGAGGCCGCCAGGCAGGACGCCGGCGGTGCCCTGGAAGAGGCGCGCGCGGGCAGGGCGGAGCTGGACATCGCTCCCAACGACCCCTTGCTGGCCTATTTCGCCGGCGCGCACGCCACCGTGGACCTCGACACGCTGGAGCTGGACTCGCCGGCGCTGGACGCGCTGCGCGCCGAGGGGACCCGCCTGGTGGTGCCGCTGGTCAGCCAGGGCGAGCTGATCGGCCTGCTGCGGCTCGGCCCGCGCCGCAGCGAGCAGGAGTACTCCCACGACGACCGCAAGCTGCTGGATGACCTGGCGGCCCACGCCGCCCCGGCGGTGCGGGTGGCGCAGCTGGTGCGCCAGCAGCAGGCCGAGATCCGCGACCGTGAGCGGATCGAGCAGGAGCTCAAGGTCGCGCAGCTCATCCAGCAGCAGTTCCTGCCGCGCGAGCTGCCCGATCTGCCCGGCTGGCACGTTGCCGCCTACTACCGGCCGGCGCGCGCCGTGGGCGGGGATTTCTACGATTTCATCGAGCTGCCCGGCGGCCAGGTGGCCATCGTGGTCGGCGACGTGACCGACAAGGGCGTGCCGGCCGCGCTGGTGATGGCCACCACCCACTCGGTGCTGCGCGGCGAGGCGGTGCGGCTGGTCGCGCCCGGCGAGGTGCTCAAGCGGGCCAACGAGCTGCTGATCAACGAGATGCCGCCGAACATGTTCGTGACCTGCCTGTACGCGGTGCTCGACCCGGCCGCCGGCCGGCTGCGCTTCGCCAACGCAGGGCACAACCTGCCCAACCTGCGCACCCAGGACGGCGTGACCGAGCTGCGCGCCGCCGGCATGCCGCTCGGGCTGCTGCCCGACATGGAGTACGAGGAGCACGAGGCCGTCCTCGGGCCGGGCGACAGTCTGCTGCTGCACTCCGACGGGCTGGCCGAGGCGCACTCGCCGGACGGCGAGATGTTTGGCTTCCCGCGGCTCGCCAAGCTGTGCGGCGAGCGCGACGGCGGCGAGGCGCTGATCGATCTGCTGCTGGAGGAGCTGGCATCGTTCACCGGACAGGGCTGGGAGCAGGAGGACGACATCACCTTGGTGACGCTGCAACGCCGCGCCGGCGCGGGCGACCCGCCGGAGATCCGGGTGCTGGACGAGTTCGAGGTGCCGAGCGAGATCGGCAGCGAGCGCGTGCCGGTCGAGCGGGTGGTGCGGGCGGTGGCCCCGCTGGGCATCTCCGCCCCGCGGATGGAGCGGCTCAAGACGGCCGTGGCCGAGACGGTGATGAACGCCGTCGAGCACGGCAACAAGGGCCGGCCGGAGGTGCCGGTCGGGATCCGGGTGACCGCGTCGGCGTCCGAACTCGAGGTGGCCATCACCGACCACGGCGGCGGCCAGCCGATCCCCGAGTCGGTCCACCCCGACCTGGACGCCAAGCTGGCCGGCGAGCAGGGACCACGCGGATGGGGGCTGTTCCTGATCCGCAACATGGTCGACGACCTGCGCATCTCCACGGACGCCCAGCACCACACGGTCCACCTGGTCATGCACCTGCATGACGACAACGCCGGAAGGGAGGTGGCAGATGACCGCCAATGAGCCAAAGGTGGCGGTCCGCCGCCGCGGTGACGTCGCCGTCCTCGACATCGTCGGCGACATCGACCGTGACGCCGATGCCGCGTTGCAGGAGGCCTACGACCAGGCAGTCGCCGAGGGCGGCTCCGGCATGCTGCTGAACTTCCGCGAGGTCGGCTACATCAACTCGACCGGCATCGCGGTGATCGTCAGCCTGCTCGCGCGGGCCCGCAAGGAGCGGCGCGCCATCAGCGCCTACGGCCTGACCGAGCACTACCGCCACATCTTCAACATCACGCGGCTTTCCGATTTCATCGGCATCTACGCCGACGAGGACAGCGCGATTGGATCAGCGGGCGCCAACGGAGCGCAGGCGCACGCCGGGTGAGGGGAGATCCATGAACCAGGGGACCAGCAGCACCATGGACGTGCGGGTCGACGGCGACGTCAGCGTGGTGGACATCCGCGGCGACGTCACCGCCGCCAGCGAGGCGGCGCTGAGCGAGGCCTACCAGGCGGCGAACACGCCGTCGACCAGGGCGATCGTGCTGAACTTCAGCGGCCTCGAGTACATGAATTCGGGTGGCATCGGGATGCTGGTCACCTTGCTGGTGCGCGCCAACCGGCAGCGCCAGCGGCTGCTGGCCTTCGGGCTCAACCAGCACTACCGCCAGATCTTCGAGCTGACCCGCCTCGACGAGGCGATCGGCATCCACGACAGCGAGGCCGCGGCGCTGGCCGCCGCGCAGGCCCGCTGAGCGAGAGGAGCCAACGATGACCACTCCACCGGCGCAGCCGGACGACGGCGAGCAGGTCGAGCTCACCCCGCGCGACGCCAGCTACTGGGCCAAGCACGTGACCACCCTGCGGGTCGGCGAGGTGCCGGCCGAGGCGATCAACCTGAACGTCACCGGCAAGCGGGTGGTCGGCCCGCTCCAGGGGTTCGGCCGGCTGTGGCAGAAGACCTACCGGGTCGAGCTGCCCGGCGTGGTGATGACCCCGGCCGAGGTGATCGCCGTCTGGAAGCGGTCGTTCGCCACCTTCTGGCCGCCCTCCGGGCACTTCTACGGCCCGCTGACCTCGATCGCGCCTGGCGACGTCGCGGTGCTCAACCTCTCGGTCGGCGGCGGGGTCAAGCTCTCCACCGGGGTCCTGGTGCTCTACGCCGACGAGGAGTCCTTCACCTTCATGACCCCGGAGGGGCACATCTTCGCCGCCTGGATCACCTTCAGCGCGGCAGCGGCCGAGCCGGACGGGCCGACCGCCGTGCAGGTGCAGGTGCTGCTGCGGGCCAACGACCCGCTCTACGAGCTCGGCATGCCGATCATCGTGCAACGCCGCGAGGACCGCTTCTGGCAGCAGACGCTGGTCAACCTCGCCAGGCACCTCGGCGTGGCCGAGCCGCAGGTCAGCACCGTGGCGGTCTGCGTCGACCGCAAGCGGCAGTGGTCGCACGCCGGCAACATCCGGCACAACGCCGGCGTCCGCACGGTGATCTACACCCTCGGGGCGCCGCTGCGCGCGCTCCGCCGCACGCCCGGCGGCGGGGAGGACGAGCCGCGTGCCGTCGAATGACCACCACGCGGTGGTCGTCGGCGCCGGCCCCAACGGGCTGGCGGCGGCCATCATGCTGGCCCGCGCCGGCCTCGAGGTGCTGGTGCTGGAGGCGGGCGACTCGCCGGGAGGAGGCTGCCGCACCGCCGAGCTGACCCTGCCGGGGTTCCGGCACGACGTCTGCTCGGCGGTCCACCCGCTGGCGCTCGCCTCGCCGTTCCTGCGCGAGCTGCCGCTGGAGCGGCTCGGCCTGGAGCTGGTCCAGCCGCCGGCCGCGCTGGCGCACCCGCTCGACGACGGCTCGGCCGCGGTGCTGGAGCGCTCGCTGGAGGCGACCGCCGGCTCGCTCGGCGAGGACGGCGCCGCCTGGCAGCGGCTGCTCGGCCCGCTGGCGCGCCACGGGACCGAGCTGGCCGACGCCGTGCTCGACCCGTGGCGGCTGCCGCGGCACCCGTTCGAGCTGGCGCGCTTCGGCCTGGAGGGCATCCGCCCGGTCGAGCGCCTGGCCCGCGCGCGCTTCGCCGGCCAGCGTGCCCGCGGGCTGCTGGCCGGCATCGGCGCGCACGCCATGCTGCCGCTCGACCGGGCGACCACCGCCGGCTACGCCCTGCTGCTGGCCGCGCTGGGCCACGCGGTCGGCTGGCCGCTGGCGCGCGGCGGCTCGTCCGCGATCGTCGACGCGCTGGTGACCGAGCTGCGCGAGCTCGGCGGCGAGCTGGTCTGCGGGCAGGAGGTCCGCTCGCTCGACGAGCTGCCTCCCGCCGGCACGGTGCTGCTCGACGTGACCCCGCGCCAGTTGCTGCGCATCGGCGGTGAGCGGCTGCCGGCGCGCTACCGGCGGCGGTTGGAGCGCTACCGCTACGGGCCGGGCGTGGTCAAGCTCGACTGGGCGTTGGACGCGCCGATCCCCTGGAAGGCCTCCGGCTGCGACCAGGCCGGCACCGTCCACCTCGGCGGCACCCTGCCCGAGATGGCCGCCGCGGAGGCGGCGGTGGCCCGGGGCGAGCACCCCGAGCGGCCCTTCGTGCTGCTCGCGCAGCCGAGCCGCTTCGATCCGACCAGGGCGCCGGAGGGCCGCCAGGTCGCCTGGGCGTACTGCCACGTGCCGCACGGCTCCACCCTGGACCCCGAGGTCACCGCCGGTCGCGTCGAAGCGCAGGTCGAGCGGTTCGCGCCCGGCTTCCGCGAGCGGGTGCTCGCCCGCCACGTGCTCGGCCCGGCGGAGCTGGAGCGCTACAACGCCAACTACGTCGGCGGCGACATCAACGGCGGCATCCAGGACCTGCGCCAGCTGGTGACCCGGCCGGTCGCCAGCCTGGTGCCCTGGGCCACGCCGCTGGAGGGGGTGTACCTGTGCTCCTCCTCGACGCCGCCGGGCGGCGGCGTCCACGGGATGTGCGGCTATCTGGCCGCCCGGGCCGCCCTGCGGCGGCGATGAGCGCCCCGTGGCCCTGGCTCTGGCGGCGGCTGCCGGCGGCGGCGGTCGGCCTCTGGCTCGGATCGCTGGCGCTGCTGGCCGCGCTGGTGCTGCTGGACGTGGCCAACCGGGCGGACCCGCGCCTGCCGGCCTGGCTGCACCCGGGCTTCACCGGGGGCCCGGCGTCGGTGCTGTGGCTGGCCTCGTTCACCAGCGTCGGCGCCCTGGTCGCCGCCAAGCGGCCGCGCAACCCGATCGGCTGGCTGCTGCTGGCCTTCGGGCTGCACTTCATTGTCTTCGGCACCGCCGGCGCCTGGGCCTCCTACGGCCTGGTCACACGGCCCGGGCGCCTGCCGGCGATCCCGGCGGCGGCCTGGATCGCCAACGCCGGCTTCCTGCTCACCTTCCCGCTGCTGATCGTGCTGCTGGTGCTGTTCCCCGACGGCCGGCTGCCGTCGCCCCGCTGGCGCTGGCTGCTGTGGCTGCTCGCCGCCAGCTCGCTGGTGCGGGCGCTGGGCGAGTGGTTCGCGGCCGGCCAGCTCCCGTGGTGGAAGCCGATGGAGCCGGCCGACGCGCCGTTCCCGGTCCCGGTCGACAACCCGCTGGGCTTCCTGCGGATCGCCGGCACCCCGTTCGAGCAGGTCGTCTCGGGCGTCGCGGGGCTCACGCTGGTCCTGCTGCCGGTGGCGCTGCTGCCGCTGCTGTTCCGCTTCCGCCGCTCGCGGGGCGCCGAACGGCAGCAGCTCAAGTGGCTCGCCCTGGGCGCCTGCGTCGCCGCGGCGGGGTTCGCCATCGGCTCGGCGCTGTGGAGCGTCCTCCAGCACGTCACCAAGGACCCAGCCAACGTGCAGATCGTCCCGCTGATCGCCCTGCCGGTCACCATGGCGATCGCCGTGCTGCGCTACCGGCTGTGGGACATCGACCGGCTGCTCAACCGCACGCTGGTCTACGCGATCGTCACGGTGGTGCTCGGCGCCGGCTACGCCGTCTGCGTGCTCGGGCTGGCGGCGCTGGCCGGCGGCCACGGGTCGAGCTGGGTGGTGGCCGGCACCACCCTGGCCGCCGCGGCCGCCTTCGGCCCGCTGCGCCGCCGCGTGCAGACCAGCGTGGACCGGCGCTTCAACCGGCGCCGCTACGACGCGGCCCGAACCATCGAGGCGTTCGCCGCGCGCCTGCGCGACCAGGTCGACCTCCAGGCGCTGACCGGCGAGCTGCTCACCGTGGTGGACGCCACCATGCAGCCGACCAGCGCGTCGCTGTGGCTGCGACCCGGCCCCCGGCGGGCGGTCCTGTGACTTCCGCACCGGCACGCCGGTTGCCCGGGCCGCGCCTCGCCTGGGCGATCTGCGGCCTGTCGTGGGCCATGGCGATCGCCGCCATGACGCTGGCCGGCGTCAACCGCCTCTCGCCCCACGAGTACATCGTCGACCACTACGCCATCGGCACCGTCACCGCGATCCTCTACCCGCTGATCGGCACGCTGGTGCTGCGCCTCGACCGGCGCAGCCCGCTCGGCTGGCTGCTCTGCTCGGTCGGCATCTTCCTGGGCGTGTTCGTCGCCTCGCAGCAGTACGCGGCGCTGGCGTTGGGGCTCAGCGACGCCCACGGCTCGCTGCCAGGCGGCCCGTTCGTGAGCTGGCTGGCGAGCTGGACCAACCTGCCGGGCATCGTCGTCTCGACCGTCTTCCTGCCGCTGCTGTTCCCCGACGGGCACGTCCCATCGCCCCGCTGGCGGCCGGTCGCCTGGCTCGCCGGCGCGGTCGCGGTGGTGCCGACCTTGCTGCTGGCGGTCGCCTACTGGCCGCTGCGCGGGCCGGAGCTGATCACCGAGACGGGCACCGAGCCGGCGCTGGTCAGCAACCTGTTCACCATCGGCTTCGGCGCGGCGCTGCTGCTCACCGCCGCGGCGGTGGTCTCGCTGGTCCTGCGCTTCCGCCGCGCACGCGCCGTCGAGCGCCAGCAGATCAAGTGGTTCGCCCTCGGCGCGGGCGCCAGCGTGCTGCTCGGCGCCTTCGGCATGGCCGGCACGGCCGGCGCGTACGTCGAGCTGGCCGAGGTGCCGCTGCTGCTGGCCGGCCTGTCCATCGGCATCTTCCGCTACCGCCTGTGGGAGATCGACCGGCTGCTCAACCGGACGCTGGTCTACGGCCTGCTCAGCGCCGTGCTCGGCGGCGCCTACGCCATCGGCGTGCTGGTCATCGGGCAGCGGGTGAGCCCGGGCAGGGACCCGTCGCCGCTGGTGGTGGCCGCCACCACGCTGGCGGTCGCGGCGCTGTTCCAGCCGCTGCGCCGCACCATCCAGCGCCTGGTGGACCGGCGGTTCAACCGGCGCCGCTACGACGCCGCCAAGACCATCGACGACTTCGCCGCGCGGCTGCGCCAGCAGGTCGACCTCCAGGCGCTGGGCGCGGAGCTGCTGGCGGTGGTGGACGCCACCATGCAGCCGACCAGCGCGTTGCTCTGGCTGCGACCGGTGCGCGGCGCGGACGCCGGCCGCGACGCCCGGCGCCGGTGAGCCGCCGTCCCAGCGGTCGGCTACCGTGGGGCGTCCACACGGAGCGAACACCTGGAGTCACGCGATGGAGTATTGGACCCCGGCCAGCGCGCTGGTCATCGTGGCCCACCCGGACGACATCGAGTTCAGCTGCGCCGGCACGGTGGCCCGCTGGACGCGGGAGGGCGCGCGGGTCAGCTACGCCCTGCTGACCAACGGCGCCGCCGGCTCCAGCGACCCGGAGATGACCCGCGAGCGGCTGGCGTCGCTGCGCGAGGCCGAGCAGCGCGCGGCCGCCAAGGTGGTCGGGGTCGAGCGGGTCGACTTCCTCGGCTACGAGGACGGCCTGCTGGAGCCGACCCTGGAGCTGCGCAAGCAGGTGGTCCGGCTGATCCGCGAGGTGGGCCCCGAGGTGGTGGTCACCACCGACCCGACCACCCGCTGGTTCGGCGACAGCTATATCAACCACCCCGACCACCGCGCCGCCGGCGAGGTCACCCTGGCCGCGGTGATCCCCGGCTCCGACACCCGGCTGGCCTACCCGGAGCTGCTCGACGAGGGCCTCGAGCCGGTCAAGCTCAAGGGCGTCTGGCTGATGATGAACACCCAGCCGAACCTGGTGGTTGACGTCACCGAGGTGATGGACAAGCGGATCGAGAGCCTTCGCTGCCACGTCAGCCAGCTGGTCGAGGAGCCCGGCGACAACGACATCGAGTTCGTCCACCAGATGGCCTCCTGGTCCGCGGCCGGACAGCCCTTCCGCTACGGCGAGGCCTTCAAGGTCTTCCGCTTCGACCAGCCGTGGGAGCCGCCGCGCGAGGCCGCCGAGGGACGCCAGGTCGAGCAGTAGGCGGCGGCGCCCGACCGCGGTGGGGCGCCGCCGCTGGACGGCCGCTTCGGCTAGGCCGTCTGACCGCCGGCGGCGGCGCTCAGGTCGTAGACCGTCACCCCGCCGACGGTGCTGGCGCTGAAGTTCTGCTGGACCCAGCCGGCGATCTCGCTCCCGGTGGTCGACCCGCCGCCGAAGCCGCCCGGGGCGCCGCCGAACCCGCCGCCGCCGATGAAGTAGTGGATCCTGCCCTCGCTGACGTACCGCTGGAACTGCGCCAGCGTGGGCGCGGGGTCGGTGCCGTTGAACCCGCCGATCGCCATGACCGGCTCGCCGCTGGCCAACTGGACCCCGGCGGCCGAGTTCGAGCCGACCGTCGCGGCCGCCCAGGTGTAGCCCTGCGCCCCCTGCCGCAGCAGTGCCACCAGCTCGGCGCTGGGCGTGCCCGACTCGAGCAGCCCGCCGAGGCCGCCGCGGCCACCGCCGCCGAAGGCGCCCGGGCCCTGGCCGCCGAACGGGTTGCCGCGGCCGGGGAAGCCGCCGCCCGGGCCGCCTGGGCCGAAGCGGCCGGCGACCACCGGGCCCGCCGAGGGGATGGCGCCGGTGTGCGGAGTCGCCGCGGTTTCGAACGCGTAGGCGGCTGGCCCGATGAAGGCCACCAGCAGCACGCCGGCCAGCACCGCGGCGACCTCCACCCGGCGCAGGCCCGGCAGCGCGCCCAGCAGGGCGGCCACCCCGAGGCCGCCGATCAGCACCACGGGCGCGAGCCACGGGTGCCAGCCCGGCGACCGCTGGAGCAGCAGGAACGACCAGACGCCGGTGAGCGCCACCGCCCCGGCCATGGTCAGCCGCGCCCAGGCGCGCTCGCGGTTGGCCCACAGCAACCAGCCGCCGATGCCGACCAGCGCGCCGATCGCGGGCGCCAGCGCCACCGTGTAGTAGGGGTGGAAGATCCCGCGCATGAAGCTGAAGACCAGCCCGGTCAGCAGCAGCCAGCCGCCCCACAGCAGCAGCGCCGCCCGGGTCCGGTCGGTGCGCAGCGCCCGCCTGGTGACCCACAACCCGACCGTCAGCAGCAGCAGCGCGGCCGGCAGCAGCCAGGCGACCTGCCCGCCGACGTCGGCGCCGAACAGCCGCAGCAGGCCGGTGCGGCCCCAGCCCATCGCGCCGCCGACGCTGCCGGTCTCGTTGCCGGTGATCCTGCCGAAGCCGTTGTAGCCGAAGATGAGGTTGAGCACGCTGTTGTCCCGCGAGCCGCCGACGTACGGCCGGTCGCCGGCCGGGACGAGCTGGACCGCGGCGACCCACCAGCCGGCCGAGACGAGCATGGCGACCCCGGCCAGCAGCAGCCGGCCGACCCGGCGCCGCAGGGACACCGGCGCGGCCACCAGGTAGACCAGCGCGAACGCCGGCACCACCAGGAAGGCCTGGAGCATCTTGGTGAGGAACCCGAGCCCCACCAGGGTGGCGGCCAGCACCAGCCAGCCGGTGCGGCCCCGCTCGGTCGCGCGGACGGTGGCGTAGGCGCCCAGCGCCAGCAGCAGGGTCAGCAGCGCGTCGGGGTTGTTGAAGCGGAACATCAGCACCGCCACCGGCGTCAGCGCCACCACCGCGCCGGCCAGCAGCGCGGCCGCCGGCGCGAACCAGCGCCGCACGGTGGCGTAGACCACCGCGACGGTGGCGACGCCGGCCAGCGCCTGGGGCCCCAGCAGGGTCCAGGAGTTCACCCCGAAGGCCCGCGCCGCCAGCACCGCCGGCCACAGCGCGAGCGGCGGCTTGTCGACGGTGATGAAGTTCGACGCGTCGGAGGAGCCGAAGAAGAACGCCTTCCAGCTCCTGGTCCCCGCCTGGACCGCCGCCGAGTAGAAGGCGTTGGCGTACCCGGAGGCGCCCAGCCCCCACAGGTACAGCAGCGCGGTGGCCGCCAGCAGCGCCAGCAGCGAAGGCCGCAGCCAGGCGGGGTCGGCCTCTCTGCCGCGCAGCAGCCGCCGCCACGCCGGTCCCCGGCCGGCGCCGGCCGTCCAGGCGCGCCCGCGCCGCCTGGCGCGCTCGAGCGGGTTGGGGATGGTGGTGGTCATGGTGTGCTCCCGGTGGGTGGGATGGGTAGGGACGGCGTGCCGCCGGGCGACGCGCAGGGCGCGCCGGCGACCTGCTCGCCGGCGCCCCGGCGGCGGGCGCCGGCGAGCAGGTCGCCGCGCAGCCGGCCGATGCCGCGCAGGTCCGCCAGCGCGGTGGCCAGCAGGTCGACGCGCGAGTCCGGGTCGTCGACCCAGTCGACGGGCACCTCGTGGATGCGCAGCCCGGACCGCTCCGCCAACACCAGCAGCTCGGTGTCGAAGAACCAGGCGTCGTCCCGCACGCGTGGCAGCAGCCGCCTCGCCGCGTCGGCGCGGATGGCCTTGAAGCCGCACTGGGCGTCGGAGAAGCGCGCGCCGAGGACGGCGTGCAGCAGCAGGTTGTAGCCGCGCGAGATGACCTCGCGCTTGGGCCCGCGCACGACCAGCGCACCACGCGACAGGCGGGTGCCGATGGCCACGTCGCTGTGCCCGCTGACCAGCGGGGCGACCAGCGGCAGCAGCGCCTCGAGCCCGGTGGACAGGTCGACGTCCATGTAGGCCAGCACCGCGGCCGGGCTGCCGCTCCAGGCGGCTTTCAGCGCCCTGCCGCGGCCCTTGGCGCTCAGGTGCAGCGCGTGCACGTGCTCCAGCTCGGCGGCCAGGCGCAGCGCCAGCGGCCAGGTGCCGTCGGTGCTGGCGTTGTCGGCGATGGTCACCCGGAAGGTGAAGGGGAAGCCGCCGCACAGGTAGGCGTGCAGCTCGCGGACGCGCGGCTCGAGGTCGCGCGCCTCGTTGTGGACCGGCACCACGATCTCGACGACCGGCGCCCGGCCGTCGGGCGCCGCCGGGCCGGCGGACCGCGACGGCCGCGGCCGGGCGCTTGGGCCCTGGCGCTGGTCGACCAGCATGGTGGCTCATCTCCCGCGGAACGGTGGTCGTCTGATTGGCTCTCCAGGAGCCCGTGCGACGACGATCGCAAGACGGCGTAAGACCGCCTCGTGAGCCGTTCGAGAAGCAGGCAAGAATCGCGGCCGCCCCGGTCGCGTGGCCGCGCAGCTAGAGGCCCCCGGGCACGCCCGGGGGCCTCGCGCCTGGTGGAACTTAGTTGTTGGAGCCGTTGCGGAGCTGGTCGACGATGGTCATGGCCTTGTCGATCGGGATGGCGAAGCCGATGTTCGAGGCGGTGGTTCCCTGGCTCGAGGTGGCCACCGCGGTGTTGATGCCGATCACCTGGCCGGCGGCGTTGACCAGCGGGCCGCCGGAGTTGCCGGAGCTGATCGGCGCGTCGGTCTGGATCAGGCCGGGCATCTCGCCGCTGCCGGCGCCGAGCGAGCGGTTGAGCGCGGAGATGATGCCCTCGGTGACCGTCGGGCTGCCCTGGAGCGCCAGCGCGTTGCCGATGGCGACCACGTCGTCGCCGACCCGCACCTCCGAGGACTTGCCGAGCGACACGGTGGGCAGGTTGCTGGCGCCGTTGATCTTCAGCAGCGCGAGGTCGTTGTTGGTGTCGATGCCGACCAGGGTGGCCGCCCTGGCCTGCGACTGGCCGCTGAGCGTGACGGTGATGCCGCTGGCGCCGTTGACCACGTGGGCGTTGGTGAGCACCTCGCCGTCACCGGTCAGGATCATGCCGCTGCCCGCCGCCGTGCTCGAGAACGGGCCCTGGTTGACGGTGGCCTGGATGCTGACCACGGCGGGCTCGACCTTGGCGACCACCTGGGCGACGTCCAGCGAGCTGCTGGACAGCTGCGACGAGGCGGTGCGCACCACCGTGGTGGTGTTGCTGGCCGGCGGGTAGAGCGCCCTGGTGACCAGCCCACCGGCCGATCCGGCCAGCAGCGCGACCGCCAGCAGCGCGATGGCCATGCGCCAGCGCCCTCGGCGCGGCGGCGGCGGTGGGGTGGGACGCTCCTGTGTCATCCAGGGCGGCGGCGACCCCGGCGCCCCGAGGCCCGGCGCTTCAGCGGCGGGCCGGTCGAGTAGTGCGGTGGTGTCCTCCAGGGATGGCATGTCCTCGCCTCCGGTTCTGCTTCCCTTCCCTGTCGAGACCCATGGTCGCCGCCGGGGGTAAGGCGCCCTCATGAGCCGTTCGAGAAGCAGTCAAGAATCCGCCGGAGCCGCCGGCAGCTCCAGGGTGAAGACCGCGCCGCCATCGGGATGGTTGGCCGCCTCCACCTTGCCGCCGGCGTCCTCGACCACCTCGCGGACGATCGCCAGACCCAGGCCGGAGCCGGGCAGGCTGCGCGCCTCCACCGCCCGGTGGAAGCGGTCGAACACCCGCGGGAGGTCCTGCTCGCCGATGCCGGGGCCGTGGTCGCGGACCCGCACCATGCCCGGGCGGACGGTCACTTCGATGGGCGTGTCCTCCGGGGTGAACTTCACCGCGTTGTCCAGCAGGTTGCCGATCGCCCGCAGCAGCCGCTGCGGCCGGCCGGTCATGGTCGCCGGCTCGGCGTCGACCAGGATGGTCCGCCCGCTGCGGCGCCGGGTCCGGTCGGCGGCGCGCTCGACGAGCCGGTCGAGCGCGAAGGTCCGCTCCGGCTCGTCGTCGTGCTGGTCGACCGACAGCGCCACCAGCTCCTCCACCAGCGAGGACAGCTCCCGCAGCTCGCTGTCGAGGTCGGCCAGCACCTGCCCGCGGGGAGCGGCATCCAGGTCGGGGTGGCGGCGCAGCGTGTCGATGTTGGCGCGCAGGCTGGTCAGCGGGGTGCGCAGCTCGTGGCCGGCGTCCTGCACCAGCCGCTGCTGCTGGTCCCGCGAGCGGGTCAGCGCGCCGAGCATGGATGAGAAGGCGCGCGAGAGGCGCCCCACCTCGTCGCGGCCACCGGGCGGCACGGCGATGTCCAGGCGGCCGGTTGCGGCGATCTCGTCGGCCGCCTCGCTCAGCCGGGTCACCGACTGGGTGGTGCGCCTGGCGATCAGCAACCCGGCCAGCGCCGCCAAGGCGATGATCACCAGCCCGACCAGGATCGAGCGGTCGCGCACCGAGTTCAGCACCTGGTTGGTCTCGGCCAGGCTGCGCCCCACCACCATCACGCCACCATCGGGCGTCGGCAGGGCGACCACCCGGTACTGCTGCCCACCGAAGGTCTGGGTCCAGGGCCCCGCCAACGGACCGCCGTGCGATCCGCCGGTCCCCATCTGTGGGCGGTTGGTGACGTCCACGCCCGGCTGGTTCAACGGCAGGTCCTCCGGCCCCAGCGACACGATCTGCCCGTTCGGGCCGATGCACTGGACGATCAGCCCGCGGAGCGCGGCGAAGGGGCCGCCGAGGTGGCGGATCGGCCCCGCGCCCTGCTCGGCCAGGTCGGCGCAGACGTCGCCGGGAGGCGGGAGGCCCTGCGCCGAGCTGACCAGGCTGGTGTCCACCTCGTCGCGCAGCCGCTGGTCGGTGGCGGTGTAGCTGATCGCCGCCACGGCCACCACCGAGAGCGCCGACAGCACGGCCAGCGCGATCGCCAGCCGGGCGCGCAGGGTCATGGCGCCCGCAGGGTGTAGCCGACGCCCCGGACGGTG
Source organism: Actinomycetes bacterium (assembly GCA_036392615.1). Classification (GTDB taxonomy): domain Bacteria; phylum Actinomycetota; class CALGFH01; order CALGFH01; family CALGFH01; genus DASVXQ01. Next base: position 13,636 of record DASVXQ010000074.1, read on the forward strand.
TGCAGCAGCCTCGCCTCGCCGCCCGCCTCGGTCTTGCGCCGCAGGTAGCCGATGTAGACCGACAGCGCCTTGGACTCCGGGCCGAAGTCGTAGTTCCAGATCCGCTCGTAGATGGTCGTGTGACTGAGCACGATGCCGGCGTTGCGCATCAGGAACTGGAGCAGGTCGAACTCGGTCTTGGTCAGCTCCATCTCGCGCTCGCCCCGCCAGGCGCGGCGGGCGGCCTCGTCCAGCCGCAGGTCGGCCACGCGCAGCACCTGGTCCGGCTCGTCGTAGCTGGCCCGCCGCAGCAGCGCGCGCACCCGCGCCAGCAGCTCGTCGAGCGCGAACGGCTTCGGCAGGTAGTCGTCGGCGCCGGCGTCCAGCCCGGCGACCCGGTCCGAGACCTCGGTCCGCGCGGTGACGATCAGGATCGGCGTGCGATCGTTGCGCGCCCGCAGCCGCTGCGCCACGGTCAGCCCGCCGACGTGCGGCATCATCAGGTCGAGCACCAGCAGGTCGGCCGGCTCCTCGGCGATCGCGTCGAACACGCCGGAGCCGTCGGAGACGGCGCGGACCTTGTAGCCCTCCAGCTCCAGCGCGCGGGTCAGCGCCTCGCGGGTCGCGCGGTCGTCTTCGGCGAGCAGGACACGACTGGCCATGGCGATCACACTATCGCCCGTCGCCGGGATCGGGGCGGTCAGCTCAGGCATGGTCGAAGACCACCAGGTACTCGATCGTGCCGTGGTCCTCGGTGGTGACCGGGCCGAAGCTCGGGTTGGGGATCCCCCAGTCCGAGAAGGTGACCGGGATCTCGCCGCTCACCTGGATCGAGCCGCCGCTGCGCCTGGCGGTCAGGTCGGTGGTCACCGTCCTGGTGGTGCCGCGCAGGGTGAGCTGGCCGGCCGCCTTGGCGCTGACGGTCGCGCCCTGGGCCGGGACGGAGCCGAGCCGGATGGGCGAGGCGAGCTTGAAGCTGGCGGTCGGATAGGTGGCGGTGTCCATGATCCGGCCCCGGAACTGGTTGTCCCGCGGCGTCCGGTCGCTCTGCACGCTGCTCAGGTCGACCGTCAGGTCGGCGGCGCTGACCGTGCTGCCCTGGATGGTGAGCTGCCCGCTCACCTGGGAGGTCCGGCCGACGGCCACGCTGTTCTGCCCGAAGAGGACCTCGTCGACCCGGTAGCCGGCCTGGGAGCCGCTGGCCGCCTTCCAGATGCCGTCGATGCCGGCCGCCGAGCCGGCCGGGCTGGTCGGGCCGCCGGCCTGCGCGCCGGGCGAGCTCGAGGTCACCGCGAGCGGCTTCGGGGCGTTCCCCTCCACCAGGTGGATATAGACGAAGGGGCCGCCGACCGCCAGGACCGCCACGACGGCCATCCCGATCGCCAACCAGCGCCAGCGACGCGCTCCCGTGATAGCGCTCATCGAACTCCTCCGTCTCGGATGTGGGCAGATGGTGCGCGCCCCAGGTGAGGAGAGGGTAAGAAATCCCCCAGAGGAGTCCGATAAGCGTGAAGCCGGCGCAGGTCGCGCCGCGGGCGCCCTGATGGAAGAGGAGATCCGCCGCCGCGATCGGGGCATCGACGGCGACGAGCGATTCCACGCCGCGGTCACCCGCGCCGCCCACTCCGCCGCCAGATCGCCCAGGCGATCCGAGCCGGCGACCCCCGCGCCGCCGCCCGCTGACGCGTGGTCGCTGGGCCAGGTGGCTCAGCGGCGGTCGCGGGGGTTGGTGCCGTCCCACTCCTCCAGCGGGGCGCAATGCCAGCGCCAGCGGGTCTGCCGTTCCAGCCCGGGCAGATCGACCCGTCCGTTTGCCCACAGCAAGGCGGGCCAGGGATCGGCGTCGGCCGGCGCCCACGGGAACAGCCGTCGCAGGGTCGCCGCGCTCAGCTCGGCCGCGGGCGTGAACGGCAGCTCCAGGCCCCTGGCCGCGTCGCTGGTGTGCACCAGCAGCTCGTCACACGCCATGGCGGCGAACCCCGGCGGGTCGGCCAGCCCGAACGGATGCCATCCCCGAGCGTCCGGCGCCGCCGCGTCGACCACCCGGGCCAGCACCGTGGCGAACGACCCCATGGTGGCGACCAGGTCCGCCGGCGCGACCTCTGGCCGCACCCGCAGGTCCATGGTGCTCAGCTCCCGCGGCCCGGCGGCCAGGTCGGTCGAGTACCACAGCAGCCCCTCGACGGCATGGGCGACCGCCTCGGCGACCGTCCAGTCCATCTCCGGAATCTTGCGGTCCCAGTCCCGCTCGAGCGTGCCGACGAGGAACTTCTGGCACTCCCCCGCCGCCCGCAGCACCGTCTCGCCGTTCATGCGCCGATCATCGCCGATAGGGCTGACAACGCGCCGGTCAGCGGCGACGGCGGCCCGCGCCGGGAGCCCGCGCCTCCGGCGCCTCGGACTCGCCGACGTGGTCGTCGAGCCAGCGCTGCAGCGGCGCGGAGGTGCGCAGGAAGTCGACCACCCGCCGCTTGGCCCCGGCGGTGTGCAGCCACCCCGCGACCGGCCAGTGCCGCCACGCGATCAGGTTCTTGTTGCGGAGCAGCTCGATCCGCGGATGGTCGCTGGGATAGCCGCGCGGCGCGCTCTTCAGGCGCTGCGACCCCTCGACCTCGAGCCGCGCGGCCTCGAGCTGCTCGACGACCCGGACCAGCTCCTCGCCGGCGGCGTCGTCGGCGACCGCGCGGCGGTAGCGGTCGAGCTGGTCGGGCGCCATCTGGTAGTAGCCCATCCCGGCGAACAGCCCGTCGGCGCTGAAGCTGACGTACCCGCCGCCTTCGAGGATCGCGTAGATGTTGGTCTTGTAAGGCGACTTGTCGACCCGGAAGCGCACGTCCCGGTACGGGCGTGCGATCCGGCCGGGCCCGAACTCGCCGGCCAGTTCCTCGAGCAGCTCGGCCATGGGCGCGTACACGCTCGCGTCGTAGACGGGCTTGTGCTCGTGCCAGTACGCCTTGGTGTTGTCGGCCAGGAGCCCCTCGTAGAACTCCAGCGCCTCCGGCGGCCACCCCGAGAATCCCATGCCCGGGAGCATAGGTCAGTTGCGTGGCGACCGTGCATGCCGGGTTTCATCGGAGGGTGCCGGTGTGGCCCAGCGAGTAGCGGCCGGGCTGGGGCCACACGCACACCCCATGCGGCCCCACCCCCACCGGGATGCGGGCGATCAGCCGGCCAGTGCGGGCATCAACCGCATACAGCTGCTGGTGGTAGCGCCCCGACAGCCACAACAGGCGACCGTCGGCACTCACCCCCCCCATGTCCGGACTGCCCCCACTCGGGAGCCGCCAGGTCGCAATGACCTTACGGGTGGCAAACGACAGCACCGAGATCGACCCCTCGCCGCGGTTGGACACAAACAGCCGCGTGGAGTCACGGCTGACCACCAGCCCGTGCGCGCCCCGCCCCGTGCGCACAAACCCTTGCAGCCGGAAGGTGATGGGGTCGAGCAGCCACACCCCACCAGCCCCCTGATCGGCGATATACATGAGCTGGCCGTCGGGGGACAGCTTCACATCCTGCGGCATCCGACCAGAACCCGGCAGCCGCAGGGCCCCCAGCACCCGCGCACCCTGACCACCAGTGGGCAGCTGCACCTTCACCAGCTGCCCACTGAACTCACAACTGGCGATGGCGATGCGCCCGTCGGCGGTGACATCCAGATGATCTACCCCTTGGCAGGGCACGGGCAGGGCCTGCTTGAGCCGCATGCTGTGCGGGTCGCGGAAGTCGAGGCGGGCCAGCCGCTCGGCCACCACGATCGCCGACTTTCCGTCGGGGGTGAAGTACAGGTTGTACGGATCCGCCACCTGCACCTGCCGGCCAGGTTTGCCGGTGCGGGGGTTGATCGGGGTCAGGCTGTTGCCCTGGTCGTTGCCGACCCACAGGGTGCGCAGGTCCCACGATGGTGTGACGTGCTGCGGCTCGGCCCCCGTGGAGAACTGGCGGATAACCCGGCGGGTGTGCTGATCGATCACCGCCACGGTGTTGCTGCGAGAGTTGGGCACGTAGATCAACGCGGGGTCGTGGCGGACCTTAGGGTTGAGCCGGCCCGGCCGATCCGCCGCGTACACATCATGGGGATCCACCACCCGTGGCATCCCAGGAAGGTCACGCGCCGCGGCCGCCGGACCGGTGGTGCCCGGGCCGGCGGCTCGCGTCGCCGTGGTGGGCGAGGTTCCAGGCTGGGCGGGGTCGCGTCGTTCCGGGCTCGGGTCGCACCCGGTGAGGGCGAGCACCAGCGCCGAGAGGATCAGCGCCGCCAGGAGCCTCCTCATCGCGTGCCCCTCATGGGTCGCCCTCGGGGTGTGCCCGCTACGCGGACACCGGCTGGTAGTAGAGCATCACGTTGCCGGAGTCGAACTGCCTGACGTTCAGCAGCTTCAGTGTGAACCGCTGGCCGCTCGTCCGGAACACCGAGTTGCCGGCGCCGAGGATCACCGGGTGCACCATGATCCGCAGCTCGTCCACCAGGCCCAGCTTCATGAGTCGGACCGTCAGGTCCGAGCTGCCGAAGATCGCCAGCGCCTTGCCCGGCTGCCGCTTGAGCTTGGCGATCTCCTCGGCGACGTTCTGGTTGACGAGCCGGGTGTTCTGCCAGGTCGGCTCCCCGAGCGTGGTGGACACGACGATCTTGGGCATGCCGTTCATCTTGCCCGCCACCACCGGGTCGTCCTGCTGGGCAAGCGGGGTCGGCCAGTAGCTCGCCATCGCCTCGTAGGTGTTGCGCCCGAACACCAGCGTGTCGATCTCCTCCAGCTGCTCGATCGCGAACCGGTTGAACTCGTCGTCGACGACCGGCCAGTCGAACTCCTGATTCGGCCCCTCGTAGTACCCATCGGCCGTCGTCACCAGGAAGGCAAACAACCTCATCCGAAGCACCTCCACTCCTCGGTCCAGCGCGTCCTGAGCGTCTCCGCCCAGTGCACCTGAGACATCGGAGCCGTCCAGCGGTTCTCGACACGCCGGCCGCGCGATCTATCCTCTGCGCATGGCGGAGCTACCAGACGTTGCGCTGGCCCTGGTGGACCTGGACGGCACCATCTACGTCGGTACGCGTCCCCTGCCGGGCGCGGTCGAAGCAATGGCGCGGCTGCGCGATCTCGGCGTGATGGTCCGGTTCGTCACCAACACCGACTCCGTCACCCCGGATGTACTGGTCGATCGCCTCCGGGGCATGGGCATCCCGGTGACCGCCGACGAGGTGCTCACCCCGGTCGTCCTGGCTCTGCAGCTCCTCAGCGAACTGCCAGCTCCCAGGCTGCTTGCGCTGGCCTCCCCAGGGATCCGCGACCTGCTGGCCGAGTTCCTGGCCGCTCCCGGAGAGCCGGCGACCCACGTGCTGGTCTGCGACCCGAGCTATGGGGCCAGCTACGAGGAGCTCGACGCCGCGTTCCACGCCGTCCGCGACGGCGCCGAGCTGCTCGCCACCCATGTCGGTCGCATCGCCCGGCGCGACGACGGCGAGCACCTGGACACCGGCGGGTTCGTGCGCCTGCTCGAATACGCCACTGGCACGCGCGCCCGGGTGCTTGGCAAGCCCTCCCCCGACTTCTTCCGCCTCGCGCTCGACGCCACCGGTGTCCCGCCCGAGCGTGCCGTCATGGTCGGTGACGACCTCGCCGCCGACGTCGCCGGAGCCCAGCAGGTCGGCATCCGCGCGGTCCTCATCCGCACCGGCAAAGCCTCCGGCCCGCATGGCCGACCGCGGTCCACCGGACCCGGCCCCGGTGCACCGGCCGCGGAAGCAGGGGCGGTTCGGTCCGACACCCCGGCGGCCCGGCCCGACACTCCGGCGGTTCGGTCCGACACCGGGGCGGCCCGGCCCGACGCGGTCATCGAGGGGCTCGGCGACCTGCCGGGGCTGCTCCAGTAGCCGGCCGGCGATCCGTGGCTCCTATGCGCCGGCGGCGAGCTGGGCGACGTACTGGCGCAGGCTGCCATCGGCCAACTGCTCGGCGAGGTCGGAGGGCAGCGGTTGCGCGTACCTGGCCGCCTCGGTGACCAACAGGTCGACCACGCCGGTCGCGAGGCGGCAGGCGGCCGCGTGGACCTCTGGGGCTGTGGCCGGACCGCTGGCGAGCCCGAGGCACACCAGCAGGTCCGCCCGGTAGCCGGGCGGAACGACGTCGAAGGCGAGCGCGGTGAGCATGGCGCCGTGGCGGCTGCTGACCGGCGGGTGGGGATTGAGCGGCGCCAGGAGGCTCGGGCAGGATCGCGCGAGGTCCTGCGCGGCCAGACGCAGACCGAGATCGTCTCCCCGACCGTGCGCGTTGGCCACTTTCCCCAGGTCACCGACGAGATGATCCAGCTCCGGCGGACCGCCAGGGTGATCGATCCGCGACCGGTCCAGCCGGCGCCACCATGCCTGGTCCGCGGCCCAGCAGAGCCGCACCGGCTCGGAGGACGCCAGCCCGAACGCCCAGTCCTGCGGCTCTTCCTGCGCGCTCCACCAGCTCGTCAGGTCCCGGACCCAGACCGAGACCCGCAGCAACCGACCGTCTCGCGAGTCGAACCAGGCCGGGGAGTCCTCCCGCGGACGTTGGGGACACGCTCGATCATGCCCCCGCCGGCGAGCCGGTCCTTGACCTGGCCCACAGGGCGACTCGCGCGCTGGCGGCCGAGAGCGTCGCCGACCCCGAGCGGCGGGTGGCGCGCGAGCGGCTGATCGCCGCCACGCCGGCGCTCCTGGCCCGCAGGATGGCCAAGAACCTCCGCTGGGAGCAGGTGATCGCCGAGCGCCTGCTCGAGCGGGGCTTCACCGAGTGGGAGGCGCTGCTGCTGCCCAAATTCGCTCTGGCCTGCTTCCAGGGCGCCTACGAGCGGTGGGTGCGTGACCCGCGTCAGGATCTGCAGGCCCTGGTGGACGAGAGCTTCGAGTTGCTGGGCAGCCTCCGGCCGCGATAGGGGCCGCGGGACCGGAGGCCACCCTGGGCCTCTACTGGAGGGTTAGCCGAGCGCTCGGGCGTACTTGCCGTGCGGCCGGGGCGAGGTGCCCGGCTGGTGGGGAACCTCATCCGGAATGGGTGATGACCCGGGCTGGCCGCGGCGCGAGGGTCTTGGCGTGCGCCGAGCGTGATGGAGGTGAGCCGTGACCGGGCAGGCATCGCAGAACGGCGTCCAGGTCAACCAGGGTCTCGTG
>DASVXQ010000075.1:0-18906 GCA_036392615.1 Actinomycetes bacterium
ACACGCCGGCGGCGCTGGCGGCGCTGGCGCGGCTGGTCGCCGACCTCGGCGAGCTGGCCGAGGGCCTGCCGGCCGCTCCCGGGGTCGTCGAGGCGAGCTTGCGGGCCCGGCTGCGGCTGCTCGGCACCTCGGGGCTGGTGGGCATGGCGCTGGCCGGCATCGACATGGCGCTGTGGGACGCGCTGGCCCGCCGGCTCGGCGTGCCGCTGGCCACGCTGCTCGGCGGCGAGCCGCGGCCGGTGCCGGCCTATGCCAGCCTGCGCACCATGGAGCCGGCGGCGGCCGCCGCCGAGGCGGAGGAGGCGCTGCGCGCCGGGTTCACCGCCGTCAAGCTGAAGGTCGGGCGGGCCGGTCTGGACGCCGACCTCGCCGCGATCCGGGCCGTGCGCCGCGCCGTGGGCGACAGCACCCGCATCATGGTCGACTACAACCAGAGCCTGTCGGTGCCCGAGGCCCTCGACCGGATCCGGGTGCTCGACGGCGAGGGCCTGTACTGGATCGAGGAGCCGACGCGCGCCGACGACCCGGGCGGCAACGCCCGCATCGCCGCCGCTGCGCGGACCGCGATCCAGCTCGGCGAGAACTGGTCGGGCACGCGCGACATGGCGGCCAGCCTGTCCGCCAACGCCTCCGACCACGCCACCCTCGACGTCATGCGCCTCGGTGGCGTGAGCGGCTGGATGCGGGCCGCCGCGCTGGCCGAGGCGGCCGCGATCCCCGCCTCGAGCCACGCCTTCATCGAGCTCAGCGCGCAGCTCCTGGCGGTCACGCCCACCGGCCTGTGGCTCGAATACCTGGACCACGCGGGGCCGCTGCTGCTCGAGCCGCTGCGCATCCGCGACGGCCATGCGCAGCCGTCACGGGCGCCCGGCGCCGGCCTGGACTGGGACGAGGCGCGCGTGCGCCACGCCCAGACGTCCCGGTAGCGCCGGCCGCCCGCCCGCTACCCGGTGGTCTTGCGGTGGAGGCGGTAGTGGAGCACCAGGAACGGCAGGCCGAAGATCCAGAAGGCGTGCTCGGCCCGCAGCTCGTCGTGGTCGTCGAGGTGGACGTCGAGCTGCTCGGCGAAGCCCGGCATGCCCAGGGTGGTGAGCTCCCTGGTGGTCGGGTCGATGTAGGTCAGGTAGTGGCCGGCCTGCCCGAGCTCGCTGCGGCTGGTGAGCACCAGGCCGCCGCCAGGGCGGGGCCGCGGCACCAGGGTGGCCGTGAAGCTGGCCTGTGGCAGCGGGAACCCGACGCTGACATAGCCCCGGCCGTCGTGGCGGTAGGTGGTGTAGATGCCGACGTAGATCGGCTCGTCGGTGTCGACGAACGAGCGGATCCAGCCGCGCACGGCCACCACCTCCTGCTGCGGCGGGGTGATGGTGTCGATGCGGCTGCGGATGCCGCGCAGCGTCTCGCGCTGGTTCATCGGCACGTTGGCCTGCCCGAGCGGGCGGGCCACCAGCGTCCGGTAGAGCAGGTAGCCGGGGCGCACCCACAGCCGCCACCGCGGGACGATGTCGAGCGTGAACCGGGTGGTGTGCTCGTAGAACTCGCGGACCCGCCGGTCGACCGCCGCGGGATCGAACTGCGGGCCGGCCAGCTCGTCGAGCGAGGCGACGATGCCGACGTCCGGCGCGTCGGCCTGATAGGTCCCGCCGAGCACCTCGGCGAGCTCGCGGACGTAGCCGGTGCCGACGTACCGGGTGCGGGCCTCCAGCGGCACCACGAACGGCAGGTCCTCGGCCCGCACCCGCTCGGCCAGCAGGCGCACCTGGGCGTCCCGGAACAGCAGGGCCGACAGGACCCGGAATGCCAGCACGCTGCCGCCGGCCACCAGCGATCCCGGCACGGCGCGTCCGCGGCCGGCGAGCGCCCGGCCGACCGCGGCGCCCACCAGCGGCCCCAGCGCAACCTTCTGCGGGCGGAGGCCGAGCGCGCCGGCGGCGGTCCCGGCGACCGTTCCGAGCGGGACCGGTCCGGCGCCGGTGAGCCGCTCGGCCGCCCAGCCGAGCGGGGCCGCCAGCGCTGAGCTCATCGCGATGCGCTGCCACAGGGCTGGGATCTCGCCCGGCCGTTGGCGTGCGCGGGCGACCGCCTCGGATGCCGCCAGGCCGGCGCCGCCGGCGATCGCGCCGAGGACGGCCGCCCGCCGGCCCCGGTGACCGGCGAGCGTGGCGCCGGCGATGCCGCCGATCGCGGCGGCGAAGCCGACCGCCTGCATCCTGCCCGGCGGGTCCGAGCGCTCTCGTGCCATCGCCGCAGCCTACCGCGCAGCGCCCAGGTTCAGGGCGACGTTGGCGTGGGAGGCCGGCCGTCGAGCAACTGGGCGGTCATCTGGTCGACGAACCAGTGTCGCAGGGCCGGCACCCGCGGGTCGGGCGGCATGGTCAGCAGCAGCCCCTCCCGGCAGTAGCCGTCGGTCTCGTCCAGCAGCTCCACATACGTCCTGACCAGCGGAAGCATGTCGGCGGAGGCGCGCGCCTCCAGGTCGGCGGTCGCCCGGCCGTCGGCCTCGGCCGCGGCGATCGCCTCGCGGTAGGCGTTGCGGGCGCCGCGGAACCGCGGGCCGAGCAGCTCGCGCGCGACCGCGCGGAGCCGCGGCGGGCGCTGGGTCCGCGCCGAGCTGTCGTGCTCGATCGCCAGCAGCTCCAGTTCCCGGAACAGGGCGTCGTTGTGCTCCTGGAGCGCCAGATAGTCGTCGACCGGGACCCCCGGGAACCGTATGGTGCGCATTTCGGCGCCGCCCGGCTCCTTGAACGGGCCCGGCGAGTCGGTGTGAAATGGACCGGAGGTGGCATCGGCGGTTTTCGCGCCGGCGAGATCGACTTCTGCCCATACCAATTTGCCGTCGCCGTCGGCGACCGCGCCCCAGGCCGAGCTCAGCGCCTCGACCACGCCGAGGCCGCGGCCGGTGACCGCCTCGGCCGAGTAATTGCGGATCGCCAGCGTGGCGAGCGAGCCGTCGCGGACGCCGATGCGCACCACGCCGGACCGCAGCTCCAGGCTGAGCACCAGGTCGGTGCGTGCGTGCAGCACCGCGTTGGTCACCAGCTCGCTGACCACCAGGCAGATCGAGTCGGCGAGGTCGTCACCCAGGCGGTGCCGCTGCGCGAAGGCGGTCGCCAGCTTGCGGGCGGTGGCGGCGCTGGCGGGCCGGGGCGCCAACTCGATGTGTTCGGCCCCTTCCGTGGGGATGGCCGGTGAGGGCTGCGCCAGCGCTCCCGGCCGCAAGGGATGCATGGCTCAACCGTGCAGAAAGCTCGCCGGCATTGTCAACCGGTAGTTCCGCCTTTCCCGGCATTGTCGCCTGAAAATATGAATGGCTGGCCCTCTACCCGGTTCCCCCCCACCCGTGAGAAGGCCAGCCGCGTCTGACGCTAACGCGCATTGCGCGGTGTCGCGAGAGCGTTCTTCGCCTAGGACAAAAGGTGATAGCCTTGCGGGTCGATCACGTCCCCCAAATGGTAGGTGCGCGATGCCGAACGCGAAACAGCGTGACCGACTGGGTGGGTTCCTTCGCATCCGCCGCGGAGCACTCCAGCCCGAGGACGTCGGACTTCCCAAGCGACCCAACCGGCGCCTGACACCGGGGCTGCGCCGCGAGGAGGTCGCCGAGCTCGCCGGCATCAGCGTGAGCTGGTACACCCGCCTGGAGCAGGGCAAGGACGTGCAGCTCTCCGCCAGGGCACTGCACGGCATCGCCGCGGCGCTCAAGCTCAACGCCCCGCAACGGGACTACCTGCTGACCCTGGCGCGCAACGAAGCGGCGGCCATCGAACCGGCGCCGCCGGCGACCGCCGTCAGCCCGACGCTGCGGGCCGTGCTCGACGCCCAGGGGGAGCGGCCCGCCTACATCGTGGACGCCTGTCTGAACCTGCTGGCCTGGAACCGGGCCGCCAACGACGTGTTCGGCGTCGGGCTTCCGCTCGGCGACTTCGCCGCCCTGCCGGCGCACGAGCGCAACCTGCTCTGGCTGATCTTCACCGACCAGGCGCGCCGCCTGTTCGTGCAGTGGGAGCGTCACGCCCGGCTGCTGCTGGCGCAATTCCGTGACGCCTCGCGCCATTTCGTCGGCGACCCGTGGATCGAACGGCTCGTCGAGCGGCTCGAGCGGCGCAGTCCCGAGTTCGCGCTGTGGTGGGCGCAGCACGACGTCCAGCGGATACCGGAAGCCGAAAAGGTGCTCGACCACCCAAAGGTCGGGCAAATCGCATTACGGCAGACTGTGTCCCAGATCATCGACGACGGTCCCGGACTGTTTTTGGTGCTCTACACCCCGGCGCCCGGCACCGATACCGCCGAGCGGCTCCAGAAGCTCGCGATCGATTCCGCCGGGTCGTGAGAGCGGTCGGTCGGGCGTCCCGCGATGGCCGCTTCAGTCCAGCCGCGGCCGGCTCGAATTCTCCTTGCTCTGTGGAGAATTACTGAACCGGGCCTGAAACACGTCTGACCGCGTTTGGTGTGGGTACAGTGCGCGGCGGACGCCACCTGACGACGCCGTGGAGTGCGACCGCCGAAGGCCCAGCCTCCTGATCCACGGCTTGCGCATGGGGGGCGCCTCACGCGAGCCGGCTTGACACCCCCCCGGTCAAGCCGGCTCGCCCTTTCCCCACCCAGGCCGCACGCGGCTCAGTTACCGGGGGGTGCTCTGCACGTAGCGGTCCAGGCGCTCGAGTTCGTCGACGTAGATGCCGTGGAGGACGCGCGGGGCGAACAGCCGCTCGAAGATGCCGCCGACGCCGCCCGAGCCCTGCCAGCGCGTCTCGATCCGCACGCGGCAGCGCTCCCCCTCTGGGGTGAGCGTCCACCGGGTCACCAGCGACGACTCCGTGTCGGACTCGGCCAGCACGCGGCCCGGCTCCGGCTCGTCGACCCGCATGTGGTAGCCGCGAGTCCGGCCGCCGGCGGTCAGCTTGAAGGTGTAGACCGTGCCGGCGCCGACGCCGCCCTGCTCGACGTGGAGGTCCGAGAAGGCGGGCGGTAGGAACTTGGGATGGTGGCTGCGGAAGTCCGCGATGCAGCGGTAGGTGTGGTCGGCCGGAGCGCCGACCACGCGCTCGGCCGTGACGGAGAGCTCGCTCATGCGCCGATCATGCCGCACCGCCGCCGGATTCGCAGGGGACGGCGAACGGCCACCCGGCGGAGTGACTCCCGCCGGGTGGCCGTCGTGCCGGGTGGTCAGCCGCGGCGGTACCTGGCGACCGCGAGCGGCGCGAAGACCGCCATGATCCCCGCCGCCCACAGCAGCGAGCGGATCACGTAGTAGCCGGCGTTGTGGCCGAGCACCGCCTCGGCGGCGGGGCCCTGGCTGAGCGCGCGGACCGCGTCGACCATCACGGTGATCGGCTGGTGCTGCGCGAACGCCTGCAGCCAGCCGGGCATCGACTCGACCGGGACGTAGGCGCTCGACACGAAGGTCAGCGGGAACACCATCAGCGCCATCCCCTGGGCGGCCTGCGCGTTGCCGGCGAACAGCCCCAGGGTGATGAACACCCACTCGAAGGCGAACCCGAGCACCAGCAGCAGCCCGAAGGCGGCCAGCCCGTCCAGCGCGGAGCCGTGGAGGCGGAAGCCCACCGCGAAGCCGATGCCGGTGGTGATGGCCAGGCCCCACACCTGCATGGCGGAGTCCGCCAGGGCGCGTCCGGCCAGCACCGCGCTGCGCGGGATCGGCAGCGACCGGAGCCGGTCGACGAAGCCCTGCTCGAGGTCCTCGGCCACGCCGGCGGCGGCGCCCATGCCGGTGAACAGGATGCCGGTGGTGATGAAGCCGGGCACCAGGAAGTCGACGTAGTGCAGGCCGCCGGCGCCGATCGCCCCGCCGAACACGTAGCGGAAGATCAGCAGGAACATGGCGCCCTGGATGGTGCCGAGCACCACCAGCTGGGGCGTGCGCAGGAACTTCAGCAGGGTCCGCTTGGCGATGCCGAAGCTGCTGACGGTGAACCCGGCCGATGCCTGGCGCTGGCGGTGCGGTGCGGTGGCGGTCATGGTGGTCATCCGGGTCTCCTCTCAGGCCGCCGCGGTGCCGGCGGCGTCGTCGTCGGGACCCTGCTCGAGCGGCTGGCCGGTCAGGGCCAGGAACACCTCGTCCAGGGTCGGGGGGCGCAGCGAGATGTCGTCGACGGTGACGCCCGCGGCGTCCAGCGAGCGCAGCGCGTCGCGCAGCCGGTCGGTGCCGGCCTCGACCGGGACGCTGACCCGGCGGGTGGTCTCGTCGACCTGCACCTCGCCGTGGTCGAGCGCGCCCAGCGCGGCGGACGCGACGGGCAGCTCGGCCCGGTCGCGGACGTGGACCTCGACCACGTTGCGGCCAGCGCGCCGCTTCAGCTCGGCGGGCGTGCCGGCCTGGACGGCGCGGCCGTGGTCGACGATCACGATCCGGCTGGCCAGGTGGTCGGCCTCGTCCAGGTACTGGGTGGTGAGCAGCACGTCGGTCCCCTGCTCGACCAGCCCGCGGATGGCGTCCCACAGGTCGATGCGGCTGCGGGGGTCCAGCCCGGTGGTCGGCTCGTCGAGCAGCAGCAGCCGCGGCGCGCCGACCAGGCTGGCGCCCAGGTCGAGCTTGCGGCGCATGCCGCCTGAGTAGGTCCGCGCCAGCCGCCCGGCGGCCTCGGTCAGCCCGAGCTGCTCGAGCACCCGGTCGCTGTTGCGGCGGGCCGAGCGCGCGTCCTGCCCGAACAGCCGCGCGACCAGCTCCAGGTTCTCGCGCCCGGTCATGGCCGGCTCCACCGCGGCGGACTGCCCCGCCAGGCCGATGCTGCGGCGCACCGCCTGCGGCTCGCGGCGGACGTCGTGGCCGGCGACGCGCAGCTCGCCCTCGTCGGGGCGCAGCAGCGTGGCCACGGTGCGCACGAAGGTGGTCTTGCCCGCGCCGTTGGGGCCGAGCACCGCCAGGACCTGTCCGGGCTCAGCGACCAGGTCCAGCCCGTTCAGGGCCACGGTCTTGCCGAACCGCTTGCTGACGCCAGCGGCTTCGATGGTCGGTGTCATGCCTGTCTCCTTCTGCCTGCCGTCCCGCTCGAACGGTCATCCGGTGAGGAACGCCGTTCGAGTATCACGGAACGGAGGCCCGTTGTCAAACACTGTTCTAGTTCCTGATCAGTGTTCGCTTCTGGTACCCTGTTCGGCATGGAGACCAGCCAGCAGCCACCGATCCCCGAGCCGCCCTGGAAGCGGGCCGCGCGCGACCGCGCGCCGCGGACCCCGCTCACCCAGCGGGCGATCGTCGACGCGGCGCTGCGGGTGCTCAAGCGCCACGGCTCCGAGGGGCTCAGCATGCGCCGGGTCGCCGAGGAGCTCGGCACCGGCCCGGCCTCGCTCTACTGGCACGTCGCCAACAAGGACGAGCTCGCCAACCTGCTGATCGACCGGGTGGCGAGCGAGATCCCGCTGCCGCCGCCCGACCCGGACCATTGGGAGGAGCAGCTCACGGAGTGGCTGCTCCAGGCTCGCGAGGCGTTCAAGCGCTACCCGGGCGTGGCCGGCCTGACCCTCGGCCGGATCCCCGTCGGCCCGACGCTGGTCCGCTGGACCGAGTGGGGCCTGGCCCTGCTGCGCGGCGCGGGCATCCCCGACCGCATCGCGACGTACGCCTTCGACCTGCTCGGCCTGTACCTCGGCGCCACCTCGCTCGAGGAGGGCATGCCGCCGACGGCGCCGACCGGCCAGCCGCTGGGCATCGAGGAGCTCGCGCGGATGATCCGCAGCTACTTCGAATCACTGCCGAAGGAGCAGTTCCCCAACGTCCACGCGACCCTGGACGAGCTGTTCAGCGGCGGCGCGGAGGAGCGCTTCCAGCTCGGCCTGGAGGTCATCGTCCGCGGTCTGGCCTCCTACATCGAGCGCTGAGCCGGCGCCGGGCACGACGCTCCATCGCGAGAAAACAGGCAATTCGCCTTTACGCACGTCGATTCGGATGCAACCATCGCACGGCCGACAGTCGTTTCACGCGTGAGGGTGCGAATGAGCCGGATGCGACGACGTTGGCTCATCCCGTCGCTCACCGTGCTCGCCGGCGTGCTGATGATCTTCGCCGGCTCGCTCGCCCGCGGGGACTACGCGCCGCAGGTCTGGGTCCAGCTCGGCTCGACCGTGGTGCTGTTCGGTCCGCTCTACTGGCTCCAGACGATCTTCGAGCGCGGCGTGAACCAGGTCCGCCAGGAGGCGCGCGAGACCCGCTCGTCGGTCGAGCACCTCTCACAGGAGCTGGCGACCATCCGCCAGCAGGCGGCGAGCCTCGAGGACCTGCGCGAGGTCGCGCTCCAGGACGTCGAGCGCCGCCGCCAGAGCGACGAGGAGGCCTTCCGGCGGTTCGAGGCGGAGCCCACCTTCGCGGGCGTCACCGCGCTGCTCCAGCGGGCGTGGGAGCTCGGCGGCATCTCCGAGCGGGGCGTGCGGGTGCGCCTGCCCGGCACGACCCTGCGGGTGCGGTTCCCCCTGCCGGGCCGGCCGGACAACGGCAGCTCGCCGGCGCTCCGGGTGGGGCTCGAGGAAGAGGACGCCACCCTGCCGCACGACGCCACCGAGCCGGAGAGCGCGCTGCGCGGGCAGCTGCCGGTGCCGTGGGCGCCGGCGCAGAGCGCCGGCGACTGGGCCGCCGAGCTGGCGCCCCGGTTGCAGCGGCTCAACCGCTACCCGGGCGACGACCGCTGGGACCCGGCCGCGGCGCTCCAGCGGCTGCTGCGGTTGCTGCGCCTGGCGATCGAGTCGCGCACGCGGCCCGGAGCGGCGGGAGCGCCCAGGCTCAAGCCGCTGATCGAGATGCCCAACGACGCCTGGGTGGTCACCGAGGACGGCCTCCAGAGCCTGGAGGAGGAGACCGCCTTCACCGTGGCGGAGCTGTTCGACCCGGCCAGCGCGGAGAAGGCGCTGCTGGACCTGGAGGCGGAGCCGGCCGCGAAGCTGCGGGAGGCCTGGCGGGTGGCGCAGCGGCTGTCGCTGTCGCCCGGGACCAGGACGTCGCCTTGACGCCGGAACGGGAGGGCGGGATGTCCGTCCAGGAGGACGGCAACCTGATCTTCGAGGGCATCGCCGACCCGACCGGCCCGTTCGGCAACCCCGACGGCTCCAGGGCGCCGATCGAGAACATCCTCAGCAACTTCGTGGACTTCCGCGGCAACCCGGCGTTCGGCGCGCTGGCCACCAGGCAGGACGACGCCACCACCCGGGTGATCGTCGGCCGGCTCGGCGCCGGGAAGACCGTCTACCTGCGGCGGCTGCGCAACTTCCAGGCGCGCCAGGAGTCCGTCTTCGCCGATCATCCGCAGCAGAACCTCCCCTCCACCGAGGCGATCGTCAAGGCCTGCCAGTGGTTCCCGGAGCGGTTCCTCACCGAGAAGTGGATGCAGGTCTGGAGCCGCGCGGTGCTGAGCGCGCTGGCGACGCACCTGCTGGCGCACGAGGATCTCAAGCCGTACGTCAGCCACGACCAAGCGGAGACGATCCGCGCCGACTACGGCCACCTGCTGGGCACCTTCCGCCGGCCACGGTCGATCTACGCGGAGCTGCGCACCATCATCAACGCGCAGAACACCGGCCGCCAGCTCACCAACTTCCTGGAGGACCCCGCCTGGGACGACCTCGAGGACGTGCTGGCGGAGATGCTGCGCACCTGCCCCCCGGTGTTCTTCTACCTCGACGCGGTCGACGAGGAGTTCAGCCACGCGCCGATGTACTGGCTGCGCTGCCAGAAGGGGCTCTTCTACCAGGTGATGCGGTTCCTCAGGGACCCGCGGCTCGGTGGGCGGCTGCACATCGTCATCTCCATCCGCGACATCGTGATGTCGTCGGTCTACCGCTCCGAGCACGCGCCCAGGTACCACGACGAGCCGCACATCCGCGTGCTGACCTGGAGCCGCGAGTCGATCGAGTACCTGCTGCACGAGAAGCTCCGGCGGCTCGACCAGCGCTGGTTCATGGCCGCCGGCAGGTACGCCAACCCGGTGGAGGCCTGGCTCGGCACCCCGGTGGTGCACAACGAGGCCCGCGGCATGCACGAGCGGACCAGCGACTACCTGCTGCGGCACACCAGGCTCATCCCCAGGGACGTGGTCTCGCTGGGCAACGCGATCTGCGCGGAGATCCTGCGGCAGAAGGCCGCCGGCCGCTCGGAGCTGCCGCAGAAGGACCTTCGCGCGGTGGTGGCGCGGGCCGCCAAGCGCTTCGGCGACTCGCAGCTCGCCCAGGCCAGCAACCAGATCGCCGCGGACACGATGCCCTCCGACGCCGCCAGGCACGGCTACTCCGAGGTCTACACCAGCACCGTGGAGTACCTCACCGGGATTGACCACCAGGTCCGCGAGATCATCCGGGAGGTCGGCTACGATCGCTTCTCCCGGGAGGAGCTGGAGCTCATCGAGCTGCGCGCGGCCGAGAAGTTCGACAGCGCCACCAGCTTCCCGTCGGTGCTGTGGCAGAACGGGCTGCTCGGCTACGTCGAGCCGGGCGGCGAGACCCGCTTCTACTCGCACGCCGACATGGACCAGTTCGACCTCCCCGGCGACGCGGCCAGCTACGTGCTCCACCCCTGCGTGGTCGACAGCATCCCGATCCGCGGTGTCGGCGACCCGGTCTACCCTTACCGTCGCGGCTGAGCGCCGAGCTGGAGGGGAGGTCGGCCGTGCCGAGAACGGTGAGCCTGCTGGCCGCCGCCACCGAGATCGTCGCCGCGGTGGGCGCGGGCGACGAGCTGGTCGGCGTGTCCCACGAGTGCGACCACCCGCGGGCGGTGGTGGCGGGCCGGCCGGTGCTGACCAGCGCGCGGGTCGGGCCGCTGCCCTCCAGCGCCGAGGTGGACCGCTCGGTCCGCCGGCTGGTCGGCGACGCGCTGGCGGTCTACGACGTCGACGTCGAGCTGCTGGCGGCGCTGGCCCCCGACGTGATCGTGACCCAGGACCTCTGCCGGGTCTGCGCGGTCAGCCTCGACGACGTGCGCAGCGCCGTCGCGCGGCTGGCGCACAAGGCGGAGGTGCAGCTGGTCAGCCTGCACCCGCGGCGGCTGGACGACATCCTCGACGACGTCGAGCGGGTCGCGGCGGCGCTGGGCCGCGCTGGCGAGGGCCGGCGGGTGGTCGCCGGGCTGCGGGAGCGGATCGGCCGCGTCCGCGCGCTCGCCGCCGGCGCGCCCGAGCGGAAGGTGCTCGCCGTCGAGTGGATCGAGCCGGTGATGCTCGGCGGCCTGTGGATGCCGGAGCTGATCGAGCTGGCCGGGGCCGTGCCGCTCGGCGTGGCGGCCGGCGAGCCGGCGCCGACGGTGGACCGCGAGCTGCTGGCCGAGCTGGCGCCGGACGTGGTGGTGGTCAAGCCGTGCGGCTTCACCGTGGCGCGTACCCTCGGGGAGCTGCCGGTGCTGGCGAGGACCATGCCGTGGGAGGCGTGGACCCGTCGGGGCGTGCGGGTCTACCTGGCCGACGGCAACGCCTACTTCAACCGCTCCGGCCCGCGCATCGTGGACTCGCTGGAGCTGCTGGCCGCGCTGGTCCACCCGGAGCGCTTCGGTGACGAGGCGGCGCGGTTCGCGGACGCGGCGGTGCGGGTCGGTCCCGACCTCCAGGTCCAGTTCGGCATTGTCGGCTGAACGGGTTACAGGCACTTCGACAGTATTGACACCGCTGGGCCCGGTCCGTACCGTGACGCCATCCGAAGCGACGGCGGCGGGAAGCCGGTGCAATCCCGGCACGGTCGCGCCACTGTGATCGGGCCTCCCCAGGGTCCCGAGAGTCAGACCCCGGCGCCGTTCGGACCACCACACGTGGGACGCGTGATCCCAAGGAGGTCGTGCCCATGAGCAGCCAGCCAGCCCACCTGCCCGCCGCGCCGGTCCGGACGCCGGTCGCCGCGCCGGTCGCCATCCCCCTCCGCGAGCTGCTGCCCTGGGCGGTCTTCGCCGCCGTCGTGGCCTTCGTGCTGCTGTTCCTGGTCGGCGCCGAGCAGGGCGCCGTGTCGGTCTCCCAGGGCGTCTCCGTGCACGAGTTCCTGCACGACGGCCGCCACCTGCTCGGCTTCCCCTGCCACTAGCAGCGATCACACGGCGGGAGGATGCCGATGACCAGGTCCTTGCTGGTGCGCGGCATGCTGGTCGGGCTGGTCGCCGGGCTGCTCGCGCTCGGCTTCGCGTCCCGCTTCGGCGAGCCGCAGGTCGACCGGGCGATCGGCTTCGAGGACGCGCGCGCCATCGCGCTCGGCGAGCGCCCCGCCGCAGCGCCGGTCAGCCGCGGGATCCAGCGCGGCATCGGGCTGGCGACGGCGGTCGGCGCCTACGGCGTGGCGGTCGGCGGGATCTTCGGGCTGGCGTTCGCGGTCGCCTGGGGCCGCATCGGCCGCTTCGGCGCCCGCTCGACCGCGGCGCTGCTGGCGCTCGCCGGGTTCGTGACCGTCGAGCTGGTGCCGTTCCTGAAGTACCCGGCCAACCCGCCGGCGGTCGGCGACCCCGGCACCATCGGCCGCCGGAGCGGCCTGTACCTGGCGATGATCGTCATCTCGGTGCTGGTCGCCGCCGGGGCGCTGTGGTTCGGCCGGCGCCTGGCGCCGCGCTTCGGCAACTGGAACGCCACCCTGCTGGCGGTGGGACTGTTCCTGGTGCTGATCGCCATCGCGGAGATCGCCATGCCCCCGGTCGACGAGGTCCCGCCCGGCTTCCCCGCCACCGTGCTGTGGCGCTTCCGGCTCGCCTCGCTGGGCACCCAGGCGGTGCTGTGGACCACCTTCGGCCTGCTGTTCGGCGCGCTGACCGAGCGCAGCCTGCGGGGCCGCGCGCCGGTCCCCGCCACCGCCGAGCGATCCTAAGGGGGCGCGGCGGCCAGGTCGGCGTTCGACAGGGCCACCGCGGCGGCGATGTGGGACAGGTGCGACAGGCCCTGCGGGTAGTTGCCGAGCGGCTCGCCGCGCCGCGAGTCGTACTCCTCCGCGAACAGCCCCAGGTCGCTGCCGCAGGAGGCGACCCGGTCGAACAGCTCCCGGGCATCCTGCGCGCGGCCCTGCCGGGCGAGGCACTCGACCAGCCAGAACGAGCAGGTGACGAAGGCGCCCTCGTCGCTGGCGAGGTCGTCGCTGCCGCGCGGGTAGCGCAGGATCAGGCCGTTGCCGTCGTCGAGCTCCTCGCGGATCGCGTCGGTGGTCCGCACCATCCGCGGGTCGTCGTAGGGCAGGAACTCGACGCTCGGCAGCAGCAGCAGCGCGCCGTCGAGCGCCTTGGAGCCGAACGCCTGCACGAAGACCCCGCGGTCGGCGTCGTAGCCGTCCCGCTCGACGGCCTGGCGGACCTCCTCGCGGGCGACGCGCCAGCGGCGCGTCGGCGCCCGGCGCAGGCACTCGTCGGCGAGCCTGATGCCGCGGTCCAGCGCGGCCCAGCACATCACCTTGGAGTGGACGAAGTGGCGCGGCTCGCCGCGCAGCTCCCAGATCCCCCGGTCGGGCTCGCGCCAGCGTTCCGCCGCGGCGTCGACCAGCTCGACCAGGAAGCGCCAGTAGTCGTCGTCCGGTGAGCTGCCGCGCCGGTGCCAGCGCCAGGCGAGGTCGAGCAGCTCGCCGTAGACGTCGAGCTGGACCTGCTTGGCGGCGGCGTTGCCGATCCGCACCGGCCCGATGCCGCGCCAGCCCTCGAGGCCCTCGATCTCCAGCTCGGTGAGCCGCCGCTCGCCGCCCACGCCGTAGACGATCTGCAGCGTCTCGGTCGACCCGGCGGCGCTGCGCTCGACGAAGCGCCGGAACCGGTCCGCCTCGGCGTCCAGGCCGAGCGAGGCCAGCGAGCGGACGGTGAAGGCGGAGTCGCGGATCCAGCTGAAGCGGTAGTCCCAGTTGCGCTCGCCGTTGGCGCTCTCAGGCAGGCTGGTGGTCGGCGCGGCCACGATCGCGCCGGTCGGGGCGTTCTGCAGGCCCTTGAGGATGGTGGCCGACCGCCTGGCGGCGGCGGCGTCGAGGCCGTCGAGCCGGATGCTGCCGGACCAGCGGTGCCACCAGTCGATCGTCTCGTCCAGCCGGCGGTCCAGCTCGCCGGCGTCGGTGCGGCCGACCTCGAGTACCTCGAGCCGGTGCGGCTCGAGGTACTCGAGCGAGAAGCGCACCCGCTGGCCGGCCCGGATGCTGAAGCTGGCGACCAGGTCGTGGTTGTCCGAGCGCTCCAGGTCGACGTCGCTGGAGACCAGCATGCCGTCGTTGCCGCCGATGGCCGAGTAGGCGCCCACGCCGCGGCGCCGCAGCCACGGCTTGATCTCGCCGTAGTCGAAGCGGATCTCCGCCAGGAACTTCAGCTTCATCCAGCCGCGGATGCCCTCGACCACCCGCAGGAGCTGGCGGTGGGGCCGCTCGGCGCCGGCCTCGCGCATGGTGAAGCAGTCGAGGATCCGCGCCTCGCCGGCGGAGCAGCGCAGGATCGTCTCCAGCACCAGGCTGTCGCCCAGGTAGCGGCGCGAGGTGTGCGCGTCGGCGTCGGCCCGGATGGCGCAGCAGCCGCCGCGCTCGGCGTCGAGCAGCCGCCCGAACACGCTGGCCGAGTCGACCCGCGGCATGCAGCACCAGTCGATCGAGCCATCGTGCGACACCAGCGCGACCGAGTGGCAGTCGCTGAGCAGGCCATAGTCGCCGATCGACCGGTAGTGCTCGGCGTCAGCCACGCCGCACGCTGCCGAGCTCGATGGCGGCGAGCGTGGCGGCGGCGATGCCGGAGGCCAGCGCGGCGCGCCGGTGCTGGCGGGACAGGCCAGCGAGCGCGAGCATGCTGGCGCCGTGCAGCGTGTCGGTGACCGCGCCGAGCCCGACCGCCGATGGGTCGCGCACCCGGCGCAGGGCCAGCGCCTGGGCGAGGTGGCGCGCGCCGAGCACCCGGGCGGCCAGCAGGGTGGCCCTGTCCGGCGGCCCGCCGAGGCGGCCCAGCAGCGGGCGCGGCGCCACCAGCAGGACCCCGCCGAGCAGTCCGTGCAGGGCGGGCAGCACCGTCTGGCGCCGGGGAGCCCGGCTCATCGCCGGCCCTTCCACACCAGGCCGGCGCCGGCGGCGAGGCCGGCGATCGCCGCGCCCACCAGCCCGCGGTGGGTGCTGGCCCACAGCTGCGGGCTGCGCGGGTGGGCCCGCTCGTCGAACGGGCCGTGGGCGCCGTGGTCGCCGGGCACGGGCGCCCAGAGGTTGTTCGGCCGGCCGGGGTCGGCCGGCTGCCTGGTCTGCTGCGACTTGTAGCCGGTGCGGCCGAGGTAGCGGTCGAGCAGTCCGGGAGCGACGTCGTTGGCCAGGATGGTCGCCACGGTGGTGGCGCCGACCCAGAGCTGGCGCCGCCGGTGGGTGGCCGCCCAGGCGATCGCCCTGGCGGCGACCTCCGGCTGGTAGATCGGCGGGACCGGCTGCGGCGAGCCGGGCAGCCGCGACAGCACCCAGGTGAACTGCGGGGTGTTCAGCGCCGGCATCTGCACCATGGTCAGCCGCACCTTGGACTTCTGGTGCAGCAGCTCGGCGCGGACCGACTCGGTGAAGCCCTCGATGGCGTGCTTGCCACCGCAGTAGGCGCTCTGCAGCGGGATGCCGCGGTAGGCGAGCGCGGAGCCGACCTGCACGATGGTGCCGCGGTCGCGCGGCAGCATGCGCTTCAGGGCCGAGCGCGTGCCGTAGACGACCCCCAGGTAGGTCACCTCGGTGACGCGCCGGAACTCCTCCGGCTCGATCTCGGTGAAGGGCGCGAAGACGGAGGTCATGGCGTTGTTGACCCACACGTCGATGGGGCCGAGCCGCTCCTCGATCTGGGCGGCCGCCGCCTCGACCTGCTCCGGGTCGGCCACGTCGGTCGGCACCGCGACCGCCTGGCGGCCGAACGCCTCGACCTCCTTGGCGGCCGCCTCCAGCCCCTCGCTGTCGCGGGCCAGCAGGCCGACGTCGGCGCCACGGCTGGCGAACTCGCGGACGGCGGCGCGGCCGACGCCGCCGGACGCACCGGTGATCACCACGACCTCGGGGAAGCGCATCAGGACTCCTTTCGGTAGCGCTCGGCGTCGGGCCGCTTCAGCTCCAGCCCCATCCCGGGGCGGGAGAGGTCGGGACGCAACGTCCCGCCGTCGGGGTCCAGGACCCCGTCGAACAGCAGCCGGTCGACGCGGGCGTGATCGGCGAAATACTCCAGGTGGCGGAGATTGGGGACGGACATCGCGGGGTGGACGGTCAGCGACTGCGCGCAGTGGGCCGAGACCTGGAGGTTGTGCGCGGCGGCCAGGGCGGCCACCCGCAGCCACTCGGTGATCCCGGCGCAGCGGGAGACGTCGGCCTGCAGGCAGTCGACCGCGCCGGCGGCCAGCATCCGCTGGAAGTAGGCCAGGTCGTAGCCGTACTCCCCCGCCGCCACGTCGGGTGTGCTCTGGTCGCGCACCTCCCGCAGGCCCTCCAGGTCGTCGGAGGAGACCGGCTCCTCGAACCAGGTCACCCCGAGGCCGGCGAACCGCCGCGCCAGCCGGACCGCCTGCTTGCGCTGGTAGGCGCCGTTGGCGTCGACGTACAGCTCGACCCCGTCGCCGAGCGCCTCGCGGACGCGGGCGACCCGCTCCAGGTCGCGGGCTTCGTGGGCGCCCCAGGCGGTGCCGACCTTCAGCTTGACCCGAGGGATGCGGTCCCGCTCGGCCCAGCCGCCCAGTTGGGCCAGCAGCTCGTCGTCGGTCAGCGAGGTGAACCCGCCGCTGCCGTAGACCGCCACCTCGTCGTGCACGATCCCCAGCAGCCGCGCGAGCGGCAGGTCGAGCAGCTTGGCCTTGAGGTCCCACAGGGCGGTGTCCACCGCGGCGATCGCCATCGAGGCGACCCCTGGCCGGCCGAGGTTGCGGATCTGGCCGACCATCCCCGCCCACGCCCCGGGCACGTCGAAGGGGTCGGCGCCGATCACCACCTCGGCGAGCACGTCGTGGATCAGGGGGGCGCACGCCCCGGTCGCGTAGGTGAACCCCAGCCCGGTCCGGTCGCCGGCGTGGGCCTCGACCACCACCACGGTGGTCTCGGTCCAGGTCAGCGTGCCGTCCGACTCCGGCTCCCCGGTCGGGACGGTGTAGACGGCCACCTGGAGGCCATCGACGGTCGCGGCGCTCATCGTCCCGCCAGATGGTCGGCGCAGCGGGCGGCCAGGGCCATGATGGTGAGCGCCGGGTTGGCGCTGCCCTGGGTGGGCAGCACGCTGCCGTCGCAGATGTAGAGGTTCGGCACCGCGAAGCTGCGCAGGTTGCGGTCGACCACGCCGTCGCGCTCGCCGGCGGCCATGCGGCAGCCGCCCACCAGGTGGGCGTAGCGCTCGATGGTCACCGTCTCCTGCGCGCCGGCGGCGTGCAGGATCCGCTCGACCGTCTCCCCGCTGGCCTTCATCAGGGCGCGGTCGTTGTCGCACTGCGAGTAGTCGAACCGGGCCACCGGCAGGCCGTGGCGGTCGGTCTCCCTGCTGAGCGTCACCCGGTTGCCGGGCCGCGGCAGGAACTCCGCCAGCACCCCGAGCACGCACCAGTGGACGTAGTCGCGCATGTACTCGCGCAGCACGTGGCCCCAGTGGCCGCCGGCGGCGACGTGCTCCGCCCAGGTGATCGGCAGCGGGCCGACCGTCTGGATCGAGAAGCCGCGCTTATAGGGCCTGGCCGGGTCGGTCTCGTAGAAGGCCTCGCTGGAGACCTCCGGCGGGGGCGCCTTGTACATCCGGACCTCTTGCGTGAAGCGGCCGGCGGTCTGCGGCGCTCCCTGGACCATCACGTAGCGGCCGACCAGGTCGTGCCGGTTGCAGAGCCCCTCGGGGAAGCGGTCGTTGGCGGAGTTGAGCAGCAGCCGGGGCGTCTCGATCGAGTAGCCGGCCACCGCCACCATGCGGGCGCGCTGGCGGCGCTGGACGCCGTCCTTGAAGTAGACGACCCCGCTGGCGCGACCGTCGGCGCCCAGCTCGATGCGGCTCACCATGCTGCCCGACCGCACCTCGGCGCCGTGGGCGAGCGCGTCGGGCACGTGGGTGATCAGCGGCGAGGCCTTGGCGTTCACCTTGCAGCCCTGGAGGCAGAAGCCCCGGTAGATGCAGTGCGCCCGGTTGCCGAAGCGGCCGTTGGCGATCGCCACCGGCCCGACCCGGGCGGTGATCCCGAGGCGCTGGCAGCCGCGCAGGAAGATCTCGCCCTGGCCGCCCGTCGGGTGCGCCGTGTGCGGGTAGCGGTGCGGGTCGCCCCAGGGCCAGAACTGGCCCGCCACCGGCAGCTCGGCCTCGAGCTGCTGGTAGTAGGGCTTCAGGTCCCAGTAGCTGATCGGCCAGTCGGCGCCGACCCCGTCCGCCGACCAGGTCCGGAAGTCGGAGGGGTGGAACCGCGGGGTGTAGCCGGCGAAGTGGATCATCGAGCCGCCCACGCCGCGGCCGGAGTTGTTCGACCCCAGCGGGACCGGGTCGCTGCCGCCGATCACCCGGGGCTCGGTCCAGTAGAGCTGGTGCGAGCCCCACTCGTCGCTGACCCAGTCGGCCTCGGGGTCCCAGAACGGCCCGGCGTCCATGGCGACCACCTTCCAGCCGGCCCTGGCGAGCCGCTGGGTGAGCACCCCGCCCCCGGCGCCGCAGCCGACCACCACCAGGTCGACCTCGTCGCGGTCGTCGAAGCGGCGCATGTCCCTGCGCAGGCGGTGGTTGGCCGGGAAGCCGCTGGGCGGCACCAGCCAGGCGGACTGGTTGCGGGCGCGCACGCCCCCTCTGGCGCTCATGCGCCGTGGTCCTGCCGGGCCTGCTCGACGCGCCTGGCCCACGCCTCGGCGTCGACCGGCTCCGCCTCCTGGTGCTCCCAGGGCTCCAGGCCGTCGAGGTCGATGTTCTTGTAGCCGCGCGGGTACGCCGGGCCGCCGAAGCCGATCTCGTTCCAGGACCACGGGTGCGCGTAGAACGCGGTCACCGCGTAGCGGATCCAGAGGTTCCAGACCCGCCCGGCCGGCAGGCCGTGCCATCGCTCG
>DASVXQ010000076.1:0-8405 GCA_036392615.1 Actinomycetes bacterium
CGATGCGCCAGTTCGCGGGCTTCGGCACCGCCGGCGCCCCACAAGCGGCGCTGGCGGCGCTCGGGAGGCTGACGGCTGGCGGGGTAGGCTGTCGGGAGCGACAGGAGGCGCCGATGGCCGAGAACGAGCAGCGCAGGACCGAGTCCGGCATCCCCGTCGAGCCCGTCTACCGGGCCGGCGACCTGGAGGGGTTCGACCCCGAGCGGGCGCTCGGCGAGCCCGGCAGGGACCCGTTCACCCGCGGGATCTACCCGACGATGTACCGCGGCCGTCCCTGGACCATGCGCCAGTACGCCGGCTTCGGCTCGGCGGCGGAGACCAACGCGCGCTTCCGCTACCTGCTCGACCACGGCCAGACCGGGCTCTCGGTGGCCTTCGACCTGCCGACCCAGATGGGCTACGACTCCGACCACGTGATGGCCGCCGCCGAAGTCGGCAAGGTCGGCGTGGCGATCGACTCGCTGGCGGACATGCGCCGGCTGTTCGAGGGGATCCCGCTCGACCAGGTCTCCACCTCGATGACCATCAACGCGCCCGCCTCGGTCCTGCTGCTGCTGTACCAGCTGGTCGGCGAGGAGCAGGGCGTCGACCCGGCGCAGCTCACCGGCACGGTGCAGAACGACGTGCTCAAGGAGTACATCGCCAGGGGCACCTACATCTACCCGCCGCGCGAGAGCCTGCGGATCACCACCGACCTGTTCGCCTACTGCGCGCGCGAGCTGCCACGCTTCAACACCATCTCGATCTCCGGCTACCACATGGCCGAGGCGGGGGCGACGGCGGTGCAGGAGGTGGCCTTCACGCTCTCCAACGCGATCGCCTACGTGCAGGCGGCGCTGGACGCCGGGCTCGAGGCGGACCGCTTCGCCCCCAGGCTGTCGTTCTTCTTCGTGGCGCGGACGACCCTGTTCGAGGAGGTCGCCAAGTTCCGCGCCGCCCGGCGCATGTGGGCGGACCTGATGGCCAACCGCTTCGGCGCCAAGGACCCGCGCTCGCGCATGCTGCGCTTCCACACCCAGACCGCCGGGGTGCAGCTCACCGCCCAGCAGCCGCTGAACAACGTCGTGCGGGTCGCCTACCAGGCGCTGGCCGCCACCCTCGGCGGCACCCAGTCGCTGCACACCAACGCCTACGACGAGGCGCTGGCGCTGCCGAGCGAGTCGGCCGCCAGGCTGGCGCTGCGCACCCAGCAGGTGCTCGCCAACGAGACCGGCATGACCGACACCGCCGACCCGCTGGCCGGCTCGTACTTCATCGAGCGGCTCACCGACGAGGTGGAGGCCCGCGCGCGCGAGCTGATCGCCAGGGTCGACGACCTCGGCGGCGCGGTGGCGGCGATCGAGCGCAGCTTCCAGAAGGAGGAGATCGAGCGCTCCGCCTACGACCAGCTCCAGGCCGTCGAGTCCGGCGACAGGGTGGTGGTCGGCGTGAACCGCTACGGCGAGGGCGAGGAGGAGCCGGTCACCCTGCTCCAGCTCGACCCGGCGATCGCCGAGGCGCAGGCCAAGTCGCTGGCCGACATCCGCGCCCGCCGCGACGCCGCCGCGGTGCGTGCCGCGCTCGGCGACCTGTCCGACGCCGCCAAGGGCGGCGACAACCTGCTGGTGCCGATGCGCGAGGCGCTGCGCGCCATGGCCACCGTCGGCGAGGTCTGCGACACCCTCCGCGAGGTCTTCGGGGTCTACCAGCCTCCGGCGACCATCTAGGCTGCCGGCCGGCCGCCCGGCGCCCCGCCGCGCCAGCCCTCCTCCCTCGGCGAACGACAGTTCGGTCGCACTGGTTTCGCCGCGCGTTTGCCACGGTATGGAACCGCTGTCCCGATCCGCACGGGTTGTCCCCTGAACCCGTGCTTCCCGAAGGAGCATCCGCATGTCCTCAGCCCTGCAGTTCGTCATCTACCTGGCCGCGTTCCTGTGCTTCCTGCTGGCGGCCTTCGGCGCGCGGGCGAGCTGGGCCGGCCGCCTCAACCTGATCGGGCTGGGCCTGGCGCTGTGGATCTTCGTCCCCCTGGTCCAGACGCTGCGGGGAATCACCTAGCCGGCTGCGCCGGCGCGGCGGTCCGGCGCCGGTCGCCGTCCGACGAGGTGGGGGAGCGCTTCCCCAGGGTGGGTACCATCGGAGCATGCGTATCGTGATCATCGGAGGTGGCCCTGGCGGCTACGAGGCGGCGCTGGTCGCCGCCGAGCTGGGCGCCGACGTCACCGTGGTCAGCGACGAGGGGGCGGGCGGCGCCTGCGTCCTCTGGGACTGCGTGCCCTCCAAGACGCTGCTCAGCTCGGCGCAGGCCTTCTCCACCCTTGAGACCGCGCCGTCGCTGGGCGTGCACTTCCAGAGCGCCGCCTCGGGCCACCCCATCCCGACCTATGAGGCCGACCTGCCGACCATCATGGGCAGGGTCCACGACCTCGCCCATGCCCAGTCCAACGACATCGGCAAGCGGCTGATCGCCGAGGGCGCCAAGTTCGTCCTCGGCACCGGCCATATCGTCGACCCCCACACCGTCGAGGTCCGCGCCGGTGACGAGGTGCTCGACCGGCTGGAATGCGACGCCATCCTGATCGCCACCGGCTCGGACCCGCGGCGGCTGGCCACCGCCCCGACCGACGGCGAGGTGATCCTCTCCAGCCAGGACGTCTACCGTCTCAAGGAGGTGCCGGAGCGGCTGGTGGTGATCGGCGCCGGCGCGACCGGGGCCGAGTACGCCACCGGCTTCCTGCGCTTCGGTTCGCACGTCACCTTCGTGGTCAGCCGTGACCGGGTGCTGCCGTCCGAGGACGAGGACGCCGCCATGGTGATCGAGGAGGTGTTCCGCCGCCGCGGGCTCGAGACGGTCAAGAACGCCCGCGCGGCCATGGTCGAGCGGGTCGGCGACCACGGCGTGGTGCACCTGGAGGACGGCCGCACCATCGAGGGCAGCCACGTGCTGCTGACCATCGGCCAGGTGCCGCAGACCGGCGGGCTGGGGCTCGAAGAGGTCGGCGTGCGGCTCGGCGACGGCGGCGGGATCGTGGTCGACGGCGTCAGCCGCACCAGCGTGCCGAACATCTACGCAGCCGGCGACGTCACCGGCAAGCTGATGCTCGCCTCGGTGGCGGCCATGCAGGGCCGCATCGCCATGTGGCACCTGCTCGGCCAGGCGGTCTCGCCGCTGCGCTGGGACGCGGTCGCGGCCACCATCTTCACCGACCCGCAGATCGCCACCGTGGGCCTCTCCGAGCAGCGCGCCGCCAAGGCCGACATCCACGTGATCACCGAGACGCTGCCGCTGTCCAGCAACTCGCGGGCGAAGATGTCCAACCTCCAGGACGGCTTCGTCAAGCTGCTGGCGCGCCCGGGGTCGGGGACCATCGTGGGCGGCGTGATCGTGGCCGGCTACGCCTCGGACCTGATCGCGCCGGTGTCGATCGCCTGCTTCAACCGGCTCACCGCCAGCCAGCTCTCGCAGGCGTTCCAGATCTACCCGTCGTTCGCCGGCTCGATCCAGGAATGCGCCCGCCTGCTCGCCGGCAAGGTCCAGGGCGACTACCGCTACTGACCACGCCCCGGCCCCGCCGCTCCCCAGGGCTTGCCGCTGCCGCCGGCCCCGCCGTTCCCGGTCGGCGGTGCCGCCACCCAGCCGTCTCCCCACCCGCCGCGGGGCTTGCTGACTGACTGATGGCTCAGTTAGAAAAGCTGGACGGGCCCCGACCTCGGGGAGCGACGGGAAGGAGCGAACCGTGGTCAACAGCTATGACGCCGTGGTCGTCGGCGGCGGGCACAACGGCCTGGTGGCCGCCGCGTACCTCGCCAGGTCGGGCCTGCGGACGGCGCTCTGCGAGGCGCGCGGGGTGGTCGGCGGCGCCGCGGTGACCGAGCGGCCATGGGGGCCCGACTACCGCGTCACCTCGCTGTCCTACGTGGTCAGCCTGCTGGCCCCCGGGCTGGTCCAGGACCTCCGGTTGGAGCGCCACGGCTACAAGGTCTACCCGCAGGGCCCCTACTTCGTGCCGTACGCCTCCGGCGGCTACCTCCAGCTGCCCGACGACCCGGCGGCGCGGCGCGAGCAGATCAGCAAGTTCTCGACGGCCGACGCCGACGCCATGGAGCGCTGGGACGCCTGGATGCACGACCTGGCGGGCGTGCTGGGGCCGCTGCTCTCCGAGATCCCGCCGCGGCTCGGCTCCCACCGGCCGCTCGACCTGGCCGCCCAGGCGCGGCTGGCGTGGCGGCTGCGCGCGCTCGACCAGCGGCGCGTGGCCGACGCCACCCGGCTGTTCACCTCCAGCATCGCCGACCTGCTGGACGAGTTCTTCGAGTCGCCGCAGCTCCAGGGCGTGCTGTCGGTCAGCGGGGTGATCGGCACCTGGGCGGGACCGCGCTCCCCTGGCACCGCCTACGTGATGGCCCACCACCACATCGGAGACGTAGGCGACGGCAAGCTCGGCGGCTGGGGCTTTCCCGAGGGCGGCATGGGCGGCGTCAGCGGCGCCCTGGCCGCCGCGGCCAGCTCGTTTGGCGCCGAGATCCGCACCGACGCGCCGGTGCGCCGCATCACCACCTCGAACGGCGCCGTCACCGGCGTGGTCCTGGAGGGCGGCGAGGAGCTGCGCGCCGATGTGGTGGTGGCCGCCGTGCACCCCAAGATCGCCTTCCTGCGGCTGCTGGAGCGCGACGAGCTGCCGGCCGACTTCGTCGCGGACATCGAGCGCTGGAAGACCCGCAGCGGCGTGGTCAAGATCAACCTCGCGGTCGAGCGGCTGCCGGAGTTCGTCGACAAGCCGGGCTTCGACCCCGACGTGCACGGCGGCACCATCGTGCTGGCCGAGTCGCTCGACGACATCGAGGGCGGCTTCCAGGACGCGGTCGCCGGGCGGCCCTCTGGCAAGCCGTTCGCCGACATCTGCATCCCGTCGGTGTTCGACCGGACGCTCTGCCCCGAGGGCCAGCACATCGTCTCGATGTTCACCCAGTGGGTCCCGCAGGAGTGGGCCGGCAAGCCGATGGACGAGGAGCTGGAGGCGCACGCCGACCGGGTGATCGCCCGGGTGGAGATGGTCGCGCCGGGCTTCACCAGCTCGATCCTGCACCGGCAGGTGATCGGGCCCTGGCGGATGGAGCACGAGTACGGGTTGGTGGGCGGCAACATCTTCCACGGCGAGCTGTCGGCCAGCCAGCTGTTCCACACCCGGCCGGCCGCCGGCTACGCCGACTACCGCACCCCGTTGCACGGCCTCTACCAGGCCGGCTCGGCCACCCACGGCGGGGGCGGGGTGACCGGCATCCCCGGCCGCAACGTGGTCAGGCAGATCCGCCGCGACCGACGAGTCGCGCGGCTGCGGCGCCGCCCGCGGCTCGGGCGCCGCTGAGCCCGTCGCGGGCGCTGGCCGGGTCGAGGCCGAGCTCGCCGGCCGCGGCGGCGCGCACCCAGGCGAGCAGCTCGCGGCGCCGCAGCACGCCCCGGTGGATCACCACCTGGACGGCCAGCCCGTCCAGCAGCGCGGTCAGGCGCCAGGCGGTGGCGCCCGGGTCGGGGCAGAAGCACTCGCCGGCGGCGACGCCGTCGCCGATCACCCGCGCGACCGTCTCCTTCCACTGGAGGTCGAGGTCGCGCGAGACCCGCTGGAGCGCCGGGCTGCGCAGCGCCTGGCTCCAGGCGTCGATCCACAGCGCCCAGGCCTCCGAGCTGGGGCCGGGGGCGTAGAGGCGAAGGATCCGGTCGAGCCGCTCCATGGCCGGGCCGCCACCCTCGACGATCGCGGCCAGGCGCTCCAGGTCGGCTCGGGCCGCGTAGCGGAACGCCTCGGCCAGCAGCCGGTCCTTGGAGGCGAAGTGGTAGAAGACCAGGCCGGTGGAGATGCCGAGCGCTCCGGCCACGTCGGCCACCCTGGTGCTGCCGAAGCCGCGCGCGGTCACCTCACGGCAGGTCGCCTTGAGGATCGCTTCGCGCCGCGCGGCGGCGCCGGTCCTGGCCACGCCCGGAGTCTAGTGCAGCCCCGGCCCCGCGCTTCGCTCGCCGTCCACAGCCCCCTCCCGGCGCGGCCCGGGCCTTCCCGGCCCCGGCCCCTCCGGGGCCCCCCACGCCTCTATACTGACTGATCAGTCAGTCGAGAGCTTCGCCGGTCGCACCTGGGGAGCGCGCCATGCAGCCGACGACCGCCCGTCCGCTGGACGCCACCGAGCTGGACCCCGCCGAGCTCGAGCAGGTGCTGCGAGCGTTCGGGCGCAGCCGGATGCTGCCCCGCGCGGCCTACACCTCGGAGCGGGTGCTGGCCTTCGAGCTGGAGCGGTTGTTCGCCGGCTCCTGGGTCTGCGTCGCCAGGGACGCCGACCTGGCCGCCCCCGGAGACCAGCTGGCCATCCAGGTCGGCGAGGTCGGCGTGCTGCTGGTCCGCGACCAGGACGGCCGCCTCGGCGCCTTCGCCAACGTCTGCCGCCACCGCGGCCACGAGCTGCTGCCGGCCAACCGTTCCACCAGCGGGAAGTCGCTGGTCTGCCCCTACCACGCCTGGGTCTACCGGCTCGACGGGTCGCTGCGCGCCGCCCCGGGCATGCGCGAGCTGCCCGGCTTCGAGCCACGGGCGCACGGGCTGGCCCACCTGCCGCTCGAGGTGTGGCACGGCTTCGTCATGGTCAACGCGTCCGGCGACGCGCCGTCGCTTGCGGCGCACCTCGGCGCGCTCGACCAGCTGGTGGCGCCCTACCGGCCCGAGCGGCTGGTGGCGATGGCGCGCCACGAATATGTCCCGCGCGCCAACTGGAAGGTGCTCTGCGAGAACTACCACGAGTGCTACCACTGCCCGCGCATCCACCCCGAGCTGTGCCTGGTGAGCCCGCCGGCGAGCGGCAGCAACCACGACCTGCCGGGCGCCTGGGTCGGCGGGTCGATGGACCTGCGCGAGCACGCGGTCACCATGTCGTTCGACGGGCGCAGCCACGGCGTGCCGATCCCGGGCCTGGAGGGGCGGCGGCTGCGCACCGTCGAGTACCTCCACCTGCTGCCAAATCTCTTCATCAGCCTGCACCCCGACTACCTGATGACCCACCTGATCGAGCCGCTGGAGCCGGACCGCTCGCGGATCGTGTGCACCTGGTACTTCCCGCCGGAGGCGGCCGAGCGGCCGGGCTTCGACCCGGCCTACGCGGTCGAGTTCTGGGACCGCACCAACCTCCAGGACTGGGCGGCCTGCGAGTCGGTGCAGCGCGGGCTGGCCAACCCGCACTACCGCCCCGGGCCGCTGGCCCCCGGCGAGGACGCCGTCCACCGGTTCGAGACCATGCTGGCCCGCACCTACCTCGGCGGCACGCCGGCGGGAGCCTGAGCGGCCCCGGGTGGTTCTGCCTGACCGTCCCAGGACGTACGATCGCGTGGTCTGACCGTTCGTGCGGAAGGGGACCGCTATGGCGGGGCTGGTGGTTGGGACGGCCAAGGGACTCTACGAGCTGGAGCAGGGCGGGTCCGAGCCGCGCGCCGACGCCGGGCCGCTCGAGGGCCGCCAGGTGATCGCGCTGTCCACCGGGCCGGGCGGGGTCTGGGCGCTGGCCGACGGCGACACCGTGCTGCACCGCGTCCCCGGCGGGGCCTGGACGGAGCTGGCCAGCACCGGCGAGCACGAGCTGACCTGCC
Source organism: Actinomycetes bacterium (assembly GCA_036392615.1). GTDB lineage: Bacteria > Actinomycetota > CALGFH01 > CALGFH01 > CALGFH01 > DASVXQ01. The sequence continues at coordinate 7,604 of DASVXQ010000076.1, forward strand.
TGCTGGCCACGTCCGACATGGTGCTGCTGGGCGCGGAGCCGGCGCGGCTGCTGCGGCTGGAGATCGACCAGCTCGAGTGGGTCGACTCGCTGGACGGCACGCCCGGCCACGAGACCTGGCACACGCCCTGGGGCGGGCCGCCGGCGGTGCGCTCGATGGCCCGCGACCAGGCCGGCAGGCTGCACGTCAACGTCCACGTCGGCGGCATCCCGCGGTCGCTGGACGGCGGCGTCAGCTTCCAGCCGACCATCGAGGTGGACGCCGACGTGCACCAGGTGCTCGCCCATCCCGAGTTGCCCGACGTGGTGCTGGCGGCGACCGCGGCCGGGCTGGCGCGCAGCGACGACGGCGGCACGCACTGGCGCTTCGAGCACCAGGGCATGCACGCGCGCTACTGCCGCGCGGTCGCGGTCGCCGGCGAGCAGATCCTGGTCAGCGTGTCCACCGGCCCCGCTGGCCGCCGGGCAGCCCTGTACCGGACGCCGGTCGACGGCCCGGCGAGGTTCGAGCGCTGCACCGCCGGCCTGCCGGAGTGGTTCGACGGCAACCTGGACACCGGCTGCCTGGCCGCCGACGGCGAGCAGGCAGCCCTCGGCACCGCCGACGGCTCCCTGTTCCGCTCCGGCGACGCCGGTGCCACCTGGACCCGCGCCGCCGAGGGCCTTCCGGCGGTCCGGGCGGTCGCCTTCACGTAGCGGATTGACGCCTCGCGGCCCGATGCCTAGGATGCCGAGGTATGGACCGCGAACAGCTCAAGGGGCATCTCGACCTGCTGCTGCTGGCCGTGCTGCAGCGGGGGCCG
>DASVXQ010000077.1:0-4871 GCA_036392615.1 Actinomycetes bacterium
TGCCGATGCCCGGCTTGATCCTGGCCTCTGTCAGCGCCCGGTAGCCCTGGATGGTGCGCGGGCTGATCGGCTTGCCGTTGTGCTCGCGCCACTCCAGGTAGACCTCGACCATCTCGCCGAGGGTCTTGGCGGCCGTCCCGCGGTGCCGGCCGGCCAGCACCTCGGCCTTGAGCCGGGTCTCGACCCGCTCGGCCTGCTTGCGGCTGCCCTTGACCTGCCGGCTGATCTGCCGCTGGCGCCCCGTCACCGGGTCAATGCCCGTGTAGACGATCACCTGCCATCCGTTGCGGCGGGAACGGATCACGGGCTTGCCTCCGAGGTCGGTCAACGACGAATCGGCACTATCGTTGACCGACTCGTTGACCGAAATCAAGAGACAAGTGCTCTGAGCTGGAGCTGGCGGGGGGACTTGAACCCCCAACCTGCCGATTACAAGTCGGCTGCGCTGCCAGTTGCGCCACGCCAGCGGGTCGCCTGACAGTATGCCGGGCCGGCGCGGTCGGGCGCCCGCTCGTTACTCGGGCGGGCGCGACCTGGCGTCGAAGGCTTCGAGGCGGCGCCGGGCGGCGGCGAGGCGCTCGCGCTCACGGTCGGCGGCTTCGCGCTCCTCCTGCGCCTTGGCGTGCTCGCCCTCGAGCATGAAGAACTCGGCGACGCGCTCGTGCACGCGGATGGCGCCCTCGTGGGCCTCCATCGCCATGAGCAGCGCCCTGCGCATGGTCGCGCGGGTCGAGCCCTCCCGCTCGTCCCGTGTGCCTGCCGACTCGTCCGTGTCCACCGCCAACCCCGACCACCCGCGGCGCGCGGCCGCGGGATGGATCCGGCCGGCTCGGGGTCAGGGAGCCGGAGTACCTTCAGCCCCTTCAGGATGCTCCGCCAGCGGCCGGGTCAACCCACGGTTCTCCCCCCGCTTGTTGGGTAGGGAGTGCCGAAGTGCCCGGAACCTTGAAAGGGAGGGTCGCATGACCATGACGGCGCTGCGCCTTCCCGACCCGCCGCTGGCCGACGAGCGGGTGCTGCTGCGCCCCTGGCAGGTCGCCGACCTGGCGCTGATCGAACAGGCCAGCCGCGACCCGGCGATCACGGTCGGCACCAGCGTGCCGGTCCCCTACAGCGAGGCGGCCGGCGACGCCTGGCTGGCACGCCAGCACGACCAGCGGGAGCAGCGCACCGGGATCTCGCTGGCGATCGCCGACGCGGCCACCGGCAGGGCGATCGGCTACGTCGGCGTGAGCGGGCTGGTCTGGCGCCACCGCCGCGGCTCGCTGGGCTACTGGATGACCGGGGCCAGGCGGGGGCGGGGGCTCGCCAGCGCCGCCGTGGCGCTGCTGGTGCCGTGGGCGTTCGAGGTGCTCGGCCTGGTCCGCATGGAGGCGGTCGTGGAGGTCGCCAATCACGCGTCGCAGCGGGTGCTGGAGCGCAACGGCTTCCGTCCGGAGGGCGTGCTGCGCTCCTACTACGAGATGCACGGCGGCTTCATGGACATGGTGATGTTCTCCCGGCTGGCCGACTCCGTCGAAGACGGCTAGACGCCGGAGCGGGCGCGGCGGCGGCGGACCTCGAAGAGGGCCATCGCGCCGGCGACCGAGGCGTTGAGGCTGGCGACCTGGCCGGCCATGGGGATGCGCAGCAGCAGGTCGCAGGTCTCGCGGACCAGCCGGTGCAGGCCGGCGCCCTCGCTGCCGACCACCACGCAGACGGGCTCGTCGGCGAGCTCAAGGTCGAACAGGCTGGTCTCGGCGCCGCCGTCCAGCCCGATGCACCACAGGCCGGCGGCGCGGAGCCGCTCCAGCGCGCGGGTGAGGTTGGCGACCTCGGCGACCGGGACGTGCTCCAGCGCGCCGGCGGAGGCCTTCATCGCGGTGGCCGACAGCGGTGCGCTGCGGTGCCTGGGCAGCACCACGCCCTGGCAGCCGGCGGCCTCGGCGCTGCGGACCAGCGCGCCGAGGTTGTGCGGGTCCTCGATCCCGTCGAGCGCGAGCAGGAAGGGCGGCTCGGCGCGTTGGAGCGGGACGGCCAGCAGCTCGTCCAGGCCGATCGACTCGAGCCGCGCGACCACCGCGGCCACGCCCTGGTGCGCGCCGGTCTCGGCGTGGCCGTCGAGCACCGAGCGGGGCACGGTGGACACCGGCACGCCCTCCTTGGCGGCGAGGTCCAGCAGCTCGGCGAGGCTGCCGCGCTCGGCGGCGCCGGCGGCCAGCACCACCCGCTCGACCCGCCGCGGCCCGCGCAGCGCCTCGATCACCGGCCGGCGGCCCTCGATCACCATCTCGTCGGGCCCGGCGCGCAGCGCCCCCCGGCCGGCCTCCAGCCGGTCGCGGCGGCGCGCCTGCTTGGCGGCCCGCCCCGCGCCGCCCTTGGCCGAGGCCCGCGCCCGGCGCTTCTCGGCCGGGGCTCTGGGGCGCTGCGGCTCGCCCTCGGGCTGCTGGCGGCCGCCGCCTACCGGACCAGGTGCCACCGCGGGCCTCCGGGCCGGTCCTCGACCCGGATGCCGATCACGCTCAGGCGCTCGCGCACCATGTCCGCGGCGGCGAAGTCGCGCGCGGCCCTGGCCCGCTCGCGCAGGTCCAGCACCAGGTCGAGCACCGCCGGGAAGGTGGTGACGTCGGGCAGGTCGAGCAGCGGGGTGAAGCCGAGCCGGGAGGCCAGGTCGCTGAAGGTCGCCAGCCGCACGCGCAGCTCGGCGACGGCGGCGGCGCTGCCCCGCTCGGCCTGGGCGATCAGCGGGTTGGCGGCGCCGACCAGGTCGAACAGCACGCCCAGCGCGGCCGGCACGTTGATGTCGTCGTCCAGCGCCGCGACGAAGCGCTCCGCCCAGTCGCCCTCCTCCATCCGGGCGGGCGCCTCGGTGCTGGGCGGCAGCGCCCTGGCGGCGTTGACCGCGAAGGTCGACAGGCGCTCGTAGGCGGCGGCCGCGTCGGCCAGCGCCTCGGTGGAGAACTCCAGGGGGCTGCGGTAGTGCGCGCTCATCAGCGCGTAGCGCAGCACCACCCCGCGGTAGCGCTCCAGCAGCTTGCGCGGGCTGACCACGTTGCCGACCGACTTGGCCATCTTCTCGCCGGCCACCTCGAGGAAGGCGTTGTGCAGCCAGTAGCGGGCGAACTGCTCGCCGGTGGCGCCCTCGAACTGGGCGATCTCGTTCTCGTGGTGCGGGAAGATCAGGTCCTCCCCGCCGCCGTGGATGTCGAAGCTCGGACCCAGGTACTTCGACGACATCGCCGAGCACTCCAGGTGCCAGCCGGGCCGGCCGGGGCCCCAGGGCGAGTCCCAGGTGGGCTCGCCGGGCTTGGCACCCTTCCAGAGCACGAAGTCCAGCGGGTCGCGCTTCTCCGGGTTGACCTCGACGCGGGCGCCGGCCTGGAGCTCGCTGAGGTCGCGGCCGGACAGCTTGCCGTAGTCGGGGAACTTGCCCACCGAGTAGTAGACGTCGCAGCCCGCCCGGTAGGCGAGGCCGGCGTCGAACAGCTTGGCGACCAGCTCGAGCATCTCCGGGATGTGGCCGGTGGCGCGCGGCGCGATGTCCGGCGGGATCACCCCGAGGGCGGCGGTGATCTCCTCGAACACCCTGGTCCAGTGCTCGGCGATGACGAACGCCTGCAGCGGGTCGTGGCCGGAGGCCTCGACGATCCGGTCGTCCACGTCGGTGTAGTTGCGGACCATCAGCACCTTGAAGCCCGAGGCCACCAGGTGGCGCCGCAGGACGTCCATGACCACGACGTTGCGCAGGTTGCCGACGTGCGGCTCGTTGTAGACCGTGGGCCCACACAGGTAGATGCCGACCTTGCCTTCGTCGCGGGGGACGAACAGCTCCTTGCTTCTGGTCAGCGTGTTGGTGAGGTGCAGGGCCACGAGGACTCCAGGAATCGGCCGCAGTTCAGGGATGGTCCGTGCCATCCTATTCCCGCTCCGGGATCCGCCGCTGGCCGAGCGGCTCAGGTGCCGCTGAGCAGGCAGACGGCGATGGCGGCGATGCCCTCGCCGCGGCCGGTGAAGCCCAGCCCCTCGGAGGACTTCGGGGTGAGCTGGAGCTGTTCGGTGTCGACCTCCAGCGCGCCGGCGAGCGACTCGCGCATGACCGGCAGCACCGGTCCCAGCCGCGGCTGGTCGCAGACCACCGTGACCGAGAGGTTCACCACCGACCAGCCGGCCTCCACCAGCAGCTTGGCGACCACGCGGCAGAGCTCCAGGCTGGAGGCGCCGGCGAAACGCTGGTCGCCGGGCGGGAAGTGCTGGCCGAGGTCGCCCTGCCCCGCCGCGGACAGCAGCGCCTCGCAGGCCGCGTGGGCGACCACGTCCGCGTCGGAGTGGCCGTCCAGGCCCAGCTCGAACGGCACCCGCACGCCGGCGAGGATCAGCGGGCGGCCCTCGACCAGCGGGTGGACGTCGAAGCCCTGGCCGACGCGCAGCCGCGGCGCGCTCACCGGACCGCCCGGTCGCGCGCGGCCAGCACCTCGGCCACCTCGAAGTCCAGCGTGGTGGCGATCGCCAGGTTGCGCGGCTCGCCGGGCACCACGGCGACCGCGAAGCCCGCGCGCTCCAGCAGCACGGCGTCGCTGGCCGCCTCCAGGGCGCCGGCGCCGTCCAGCCGGCCGGCGGCGGCGCGGCGGTGGGCCTCGACCAGGGCCTCGCGGCTGAAGACCTGCGGGGTCTGGAGTGTGCGCAGCCCGTCGCGGTGCACGATGCCGCCGGAGGTGTCCGCGCCGACCACGCGACGGATGGTGTCGGTCACGACCGCGCCCGGCGCGATCCCGTCGGCGCCAAGCTCGCCGAGCAGCGCGGCCAGCCGGTCGATCACCCCGGGCCGCAGCAGCGGGCGGCAGGCGTCGTGGACGGCGACCAGCTCGGGTCCGGGCGGGAGCGCGGCCAGCCCG
>DASVXQ010000078.1:0-3245 GCA_036392615.1 Actinomycetes bacterium
AGCCGGCCGGCGCGGGGCTCGACGACGGTGAGCCGCTGATCGATCCGCTCAGCGAGCGCGAGCGGATCGTGCTGCGCTACCTGACCAGCGCGCTCTCCAACGTCGAGATCGCCGACGAGCTGTATGTCTCGGTGAACACCGTGAAGACGCACATCAAGAGCATCTACCGCAAGCTCAGCACCACCCGGCGCCGCGACGCCGTGCGCCGCGCCCGCGAGCTGCGGCTGCTCTGAGCTCCTGCTTGCCGCCGGCCGGCGGGGACTCAGGCGGCGCGCTCGATGCGGTCGGCCCGCCGGCCCAGCTCGCGGATGGCGAAGGCGCCGAAGATCTCGTTGAACCCGTGGATCAGCGCGTAGATCCCCACCAGGTTGACGAACACCAGCAGCGAGCGGCCCGGGTAGCCGGCCGCCCAGGCGCCCAGCAGGAACTCGGCGATGCCCAGCAGCAGGGTGGTCCACCACCAGTCCCGCTTGGGGCCCATCAGCGCGCCCACCACGTGGAAGATGCCCATGACCACCAGGAACCAGCTCAGCACCACCGACAGGACGAACAGCGTGATGCCCGGCCAGATGAAGGCGATCACCCCGGCGATCACCGAGAGGATGCCGGCGAGCAGGTAGAACCAGCGCCAGCTGCCGGCCCGGCTGGCGGCGCTCAGCTCGGCGACGCCGCTCATGATGAAGGTCACGCCGGCGAATATCGCCAGCGCCAGCAGGCTGCCGACGCGGTAGGACAGCACGAACATGCCGAACAGCACCCAGGCGATGCCGAGCACCAGGAAGACCCACCAGCTCGCGCCGAACCGGCGGGCGACCTCCAGCCGACCCTCGCCGGGCGGGGCGGTTGCCCGCGAGTCGACCCCGACGTCCGAGACATCACGCATGATCGTTCCTCCCGCTTGGCGGGGAGCTTGACGGTTCCGAGGATCGCGGCCCCATGGGTGAGCGGTCTTCACCCTGAATGGGTGATTCGCCATCACCCCGGCAGCCTCGACCATCGCCGGCATGCGGATCCTGCTGGTCGAGGACGAGCGGTCCTTCGCGCGCGCGCTGTGCCGCGGCCTGGAGGCGGAGGGCTTCGTGGTCGAGCTGGCCGAGGACGGCCGCAAGGGGCTGGAACTGGCCACTGAGCGATCCTACGACGTGGTGGTGCTCGACATCATGCTGCCGGGCCTGAACGGCTACCGGGTCGCCGCGGCCCTGCGCGAGCGCGACCGGTGGACCCCGGTGCTGATGCTGACCGCCAAGGACGGCGAGCTCGACGAGGCCGAGGCGCTGGACACCGGCGCCGACGACTTCCTCTCCAAGCCGTTCTCGTTCGTGGTGCTGGTGGCGCGCCTGCGGGCGCTGGCGCGGCGGGGCGGCGGACCGCGCCCGGCGGTGCTCGAGGCCGGCGACCTGCGGCTGGACCCGGCCGGCCACCGCGTCTGGCGGGGCGACGCGGAGATCGAGCTGACCGCGCGCGAGTTCGCCCTGCTGGAGCTGCTGATGCGTCACGCGGGCGAGGTGCTGACCCGGCGGGAGATCCTCGACGGCGTCTGGGACTTCGCCTTCGACAGCGACTCCAACATCGTCGAGGTCTACGTCGGCTACCTGCGCCGCAAGATCGACCTGCCGTTCGGCCGTCGGGCGATCGAGACGGTCCGCGGGATCGGCTACCGGCTGGCGGCCAGCGGTGGCTAGGGTCCCTGCGGCGCTGCGGTCCAGCTCGACGGTGGCGGCGCTGGTCGCCTCCATGGCGGTGCTGCTGGCGCTGGCGCCGCTGGCGGCCCGGCTGCTGGACGCCCAGCGCGGCTGGCTCGACGACGGCGTGCTCGACAGCCAGCGGGCCACCGCTCTGCGGATCGCCGCGCTGGTGCGCGCCGAGCAGCCGCCCGCGGACATGGCCCTGGCGGCGGGCGGCTCGCTCACCCAGGTGGTCGACGACTGGGGGGCGGTGGTGGCCAGCAGCCCGCGGCTGCGCGGCGTGGGCCCACTGCCCGACGGCCGGCCGCTGGCGGAGGACCCCTCCATCGGGGTGCTGCGCCTGGAGCACCTGCCCGGCCCGGCCGAGGCCAGCTCCGCCGACGGGCCGTACCTGGTGGTCACCACGCGCGCCGGGACGCCAAGGGGCGCCTGGCGCGTGCACGCGCTCGGCTCGCTGGCGAGCACCGAGGCGCCCGTGGCCGAGCTGCGTACCCAGGTCTGGCTCACCCTGCCGTCGCTGGCCCTGCTGGTGGGCGTGCTGACCTGGCTGCTGACCTGGCGGGCGCTGCGGCCGGTGGAGGCGGTGCGCGCCGAGACCTCGGAAATCGTCCGCCGCCGTCCCGGCCACCGGCTGAAGGGCAAGCACGCCCGCGGCGACACCGCCCCGCTGGCGCGCACCATCAACCAGGTGCTCGACCGCCTCGACGCCTCGGCGCTGCGCCAGCGCCGCTTCGTGGCGGACGCCTCCCACGAGCTGCGCAGCCCGCTGGCGAGCATCCAGACCCAGCTCGAGGTGGCGCTCGCCCATCCGGAGCTGGCGGACTGGCCGGCCACCGCGCGGGAGGTCGGGCAGGAGGTCGCCACGCTCCAGCGGACGGTCGACGACCTGCTGCTGCTGGCCCGGATGGACGAGGACACGCCGCCCCGCCGCGACCTGGTGGACCTGGACGAGCTGGTCCTGGCGGAGGCGATGCGGGCGCGCGAGCGCGACCGCATCGAGGTCGACGTCGACCGGGTGTCCGGCGCCCGCATCCACGGCGACCCCGACCAGCTCACCCGGGTGGTGCGCAACCTGGTGGGCAACGCCGAGCGCCACGCCGACCGTCGGGTGCGCCTGGAGCTGCGCATGCTGGACGACGAGGCCGAGCTGGCGGTGACCGACGACGGGCCGGGCATCCCGCCGGCCGACCGCGAGCGGGTGTTCCACCGCTTCACCCGGCTCGACGAGGACCGCGGCCGCCGCCACGGCGGCGCCGGCCTGGGGCTGGCGATCGCCCGGGAGGTCGTGCGCGCGCACGGCGGCGACATCTGGGTGACCGACGCGCCCGGCGGCGGCGCCCGGCTGGTGGTCCGCCTGCCGCGGGGCTGAGGGTCCTCTTAGCCTTCCTTAGGGTCTTCTCATCGGCGTGCTGGCACCGTCGCCTGGCTGCCCACCGCACGCTCGCCTGCCGAGCCGCCAGCCCCGCTCGGCGCCAGCGTGCCCCGCCGCCGGCCGCGTCAATCCCTGGGGTCGCGGCCGGCGCCTGCCCGCCGGCGGCCGTGACCATCCCCCCCCTGGCG
>DASVXQ010000079.1:0-2313 GCA_036392615.1 Actinomycetes bacterium
TGCGCCCGGTGGAAGGCGCGCACCCGCTCGATCGCGTCGAGCAGGGCGGTGCGCAGCTCCGGGTCGAGGGCGGCCTCGGCCGCCGCGAGCTCGGCGGCGGTCGCCCGCCAGGCGGCCGGCGGCGTGTCGACCCCGTCGAAGCGCCATGCCGCCTCGGCCACCGCATGGTCGCCGCGCTCGGCCACGTCCTCGACCAGCGCGCGGACGCTGGCGCGGGCCGCGGCCAGGTCGGCGGCTGGCGCGCGCGGGAGCAGCCCGGCCGGATCTCGGGCCGAGCCTCGGAGGTCGATGACGGGCAGCACGGGCACGCTCCATGGGTTCCCCGCGTCCACGCGGGGGTCGGCGGCAGGGTCGGGACCTCACCCTACCGCAGCCCCACGATGCCGGCGAAGAGATTTCCACACCCCCGGCCGGCGCTGCCGCAGCGTCCTGACCTGCGGCGCCGTGGCCGCTCGCCGGTCATGGTTGGGCCGTGGAGGACCGGCCCGTACCATGGCCGCAGGAGGCCATCGGGGTCGCTCGTCCGAGCCGGAGGTGCCGTGGAGCTTCCGCTGTTCCCGCTGTCGACCGTCCTGTATCCGGGGCTGCCGATCCCGCTGCACGTCTTCGAGGATCGCTACCGGGAGATGTTCGGCCGCGTGCTCAACGGCGAGCGGCGCTTCGGGGTGGTCGCCATCGTCCACGGCCACGAGGTCGGCGGGTCGGCGGTGTACCACCCGATCGGCTGCGTGGCCGAGGTGCGCGACGTGCGGCGCCACCCCGACGGACGGCTGGACGTGGTCGCCAGGGGCGAACGCCGCTTCCGCATCGAGGGCGTGACCCAGGCGGCGCCCTACATCGTGGCCAACGTGGCCACCATCGGCGAGGCCGCCGGCGATCGCGCCGCCGAGCGGATCGCGCCGGTGGCCAGCCTGTTCAACCGCTACGTCGCCAACCTGCTGGAGATGGCCGGCGAGGACGAGATCGAGCAGGTCGCCCTGCCCGACGACCCGGTGGTGGCCTCCTACCTGGTGGCCGCCGGCCTGCAGATCGACCTGCCGGACAAGCAGAACCTGCTGACCATTCCGTCGGCGTCCGAGCGTCTGCGCGCCGAGATCGGCCTGCTGCGCCGCGAGCTGTCGCTGCTGGAGGGCCTCCACATCGCCGGCCCGGCGCGCATCACGGTGTCGTTCTCGCTCAACTGACCGGAACATCCGGAGGGAGACGACCATGTCCGTCGACGCCCACGTGGTGCTCGTCAACCCGTTCGAAGTGCCGCCCGACCGCGACCGCGATTTCGTGCACCAGTGGGGGCGGGCGAGGGACTTCCTCGAGCGGCGGGACGGCTACCTGGACACGGCCCTGCATCGGAGCATCGCCCCGGATGCGGAGTTCCGCTTCGTCAACGTCGCCCGCTGGCGGTCGCCGGCGGACTTCCAGGCGGCCGTTGGCGCGCCCCGGTTCCCCGGCCGGGACATCCCTTACGCCGCCCACCCCTCCCTGTACCAGGTGATCGCCGAGGACGACGCGCCGGCGGGCCCCGACCCGGCGGGACCCGGATCGGCCGGCCGCGAGCCCGACAGCGCGGTGCTGCTGATCAACCTCTTCGAGGTCGCGCCGCCCGACGACGAGGACTTTCTGTCGTCCTGGGAGCAGGCCCGGCAGTTCATGCGCGCCCGGCCCGGCTACCTGGGCACCAGGCTGCACCGGAGCCTGGCCCCGGACGCCTACTTCCGCTTCGTGAACATCGATGCCTGGCCGAGCCAGGAGGCGTTCCAGGCGGCCATCAACGACCCCGCCTTTCTCGAGGTCACAGCGGAGATGCCGGGCCACGCCCACCCGTCCCTCTACGAGGTCGTCCACCGCTAGCGCACCTCACAGCACCACCACCGAGCGGAGGACCTCGCCGCGCTGCATCTTGTCGAAGGCCTCCTCGACCTGGTCGAGGGTGATCGTCTCGGAGACGAACCGGTCCAGGTCCAGCTTGCCACGCAGGTACAGGTCGATCAGCAGGGCGCGGGCACGGTCGCGCGACAGGAACGCCTGCTTGAAGACCTCTGGGCGGCCGACCGCCTCGATGGTCACGTCGGCGGTTATGGAGCATTCGGTGACGTCGGGTCAGGCGGGTCGACCAGGCGGTGCTGGTATGCCAGTGCGACCAGCTGTGCGCGGTCGCGGGCGCCGAGTTTGACCATCGCCCGGCTGACGTGGGTCTTGGCGGTGGCGGGGCTGATCACCAGGTGCTCGGCGATCTCATCGTTGCTCATGCCATGTGCCGCCAGCCCGGCGACCTCTCGCTCCCGCTCGGTGAGCTGGGCCAGCGCCCCAGCGTTG
>DASVXQ010000080.1:0-5966 GCA_036392615.1 Actinomycetes bacterium
CCGCGCCCGCCAGGCCTCGACCGGCTGGGCCGCGCTGCCGCCCGGCGAGCGGGCGCCCGCCCTGCGCGCGCTGCGGCGGACCGTCTCGCGGCGGGCTGACCGGATCGCCGAGGTGGTCTGCCAGGAGACCGGCAAGGCGAGGGCGGACGCGGTCCTGGCCGAGGCGATGCACGCCGCGGCGCACGTCGACTGGCTCAGCCGCCACGTCGCCGGCGCGCTGGCGCCGCGCAGGGTCTCGCCCTGGCCGCTGTACTCCAAGACCGCCTGGGTCGAGTACCAGCCGCGCGGGGTCGCCGGGGTGATCGCGCCCTGGAACTACCCGTTCCTGCTGCCGTTCCTGGCGACCGCCAGCGCGCTGGCGGCGGGCTGCGCGGTGGTGCTCAAGCCCTCCGAGGTCGCGCCGGCCTCGGGGGAGCTGGTGGCCGAGCTGGTCGCCGAGGCCGGCCTGCCGGACGGGCTGGTGCAGGTGCTGCACGGCGGCCCGGCCGCCGGGGCGGCGCTGGTGCGGGCCGGCGTGGACGTGGTGGCGGTGACCGGCTCCTCCGGCACCGGGCGGAAGGTCGCGGCGCTGGCGGCCGAGCGGCTGGTCCCAGTGATCATGGAGCTGGGCGGCAAGGACCCGATGCTGGTGCTGGAGGACGCCGATCTCGGCAGGGCGGCCAGGGCGGCCGTCTGGGGCGCGTGCTTCAACGCCGGCCAGTCCTGCGTGGCGATCGAGCGCATCTACGTGGTCGACGAGGTGCACGACCGCTTCGTCGCCGAGCTGGAGCGGGCGCTGGAGGGCGTGCGCGCGGGCGGCGGCGGGCCGCGCGACATCGGCCCGATCATCCATCCGCCGCAGCTCGAGGTGATCCAGCGGCAGGTGGACGACGCCGTGGCGCGCGGCGCCACGCTGCGGCGCGGAGGGCGGCGCGCCGGCGAGGGCGGCCGCTGGTTCGAGCCGACCCTGCTGCTGGGCGTCGACCACGGCATGGCGGTGATGCGCGAGGAGACCTTCGGGCCGGTGCTGCCGGTGATGCGCGTGCCGGACGAGGAGACCGCCGTGCGGCTGGCCAACGACTCCCCGTTCGGCCTCCAGGCGTCGGTGTGGACCGCCGACGAGCGGCGCGCCCGGCGGGTCGCCTCCAGCCTGCGGGCGGGCGCGGTGGCGATCAACGACTGCCTGGTGAACTACGCCATGCCGGGGCTCGAGTTCGGCGGCGTCGGCGACTCCGGCTACGGCCGCCAGGGCGGCGTCGAGGGGCTGCGCGCCTACTGCTTCTCCAGGAGCGTCACCTGGTCGCGCATCACCCCCAGGCGAGAGCTCCAGTGGTTCCCCAGGCGGCTGGGGGCGCGCGCCTGGAAGCGCGCGCTGCGCCTGCTCTACGGCCGCTGACCGTCGCCTTCGGGCGGCCTGTTCGGCGCGAGCGCCCGGCGCACCCGCTCCTCGGCCTGGGTCATCGGGTCCTGGCCGGAGGTGATCGCCTGGATGGCCGCCAGCGAGGGATAGCCGTTGGCCTGCTCCTCCTGGAAGCGCCTGGCGAAGCCGCCCGACCGGATGTCGGCCAGGATCTCGCCGAAGTGGCGCTGCATCGCCGCCATGTCGATCTCGGTGGTGCGCAGGAAGCCGCCGTAGGCGGCCGACAGGCCGTGCCAGGTCACCGAGCGGAAGAAGCCGTTGTCCGCGAAGGCCTGGAGCGTGCGCGCCATCTCGCCGGACATGTAGAGCTCCACCACCATCGCCTCGGCGGGCAGGCCCGCCTGGGTGCCGACCTGGAAGGCGGTCTGCATCGCCACCCCGAGGTAGGCGCCGAAGCCCTGCTCCACGAACAGGTCCAGCAGCGCCTCCTGGGCGGCGGTCAGCTCCAGCGCGCCGCGCTTCAGCGACCCGGCGGAGGCGGCCAGGCTCAGCAGCCGCGTCCTTGCCTTGCCGGTGGCGTCCCGCTCCACCGAGACGTACGACAGGAAGCCGTCGCCGTCGAGGTAGCTGCGGCGCACCTCCTCGCCGAGCATGCGCGGGGCGAGCAGCAGCACGTCGACGCCGTCCGGCGGCTCGACCAGGCCGTAGGCCAGCACGTAGCCCGAGGCGAAGCAGACGCAGGCGCCCGAGCGCAGCCGCGGCGCGACCTGCTCGCGGAAGACCTCGGGGATGACCTCGTCGGGGATCAGCACGTAGACCAGGTCCGCGGCGGCGACCGCGTCGGCGATGCCGCTCACCTCGAAGCCGTCGGCCACCGCGGCGGCGCGGTAGTCGTCGTCGGCGTTGCCGACGGTCACCGCCAGGCCGCTGTCGCGCAGGTTGAGCGCCATCGACCGGCCGAGGTTGCCGTAGCCGACTACCGCCACCGCCTGGCCGGTGAGCCCGTCGGGGTCCGCGTCCGCCTCCCGGTAGAAGGTCACCGCCGGCTGCTCTGACATGCCTCCACCACCCTTAGAATCGTCGCGCCTGCAGGGGAGTCTTCGAGAAAGTGATCGACAGGATGCGGCTGGAGGGCAGGATAGCCCTGGTCACCGGGGCGTCGAGCGGGATCGGCCTGGCGCTGGCGCCGCTGCTCGCCCGCCACGGCGCCACCCTGGCGCTGGCCGGCCGCGACCCGCGCGCGCTCGAGGAGGTCGCCGCCCGCACCGGCGGCGAACCGTTCGCCGCCGACCTGGCCGCCCCCGGCGGCGCCGAGCGCCTGGCCGCCCGGGTGCTGGAGCGCTGGGGCCGCGTCGACCTGCTGGTCAACAACGCCGGCGCCGGCTGGGCCGGCGACCTGGCGGCCATGCCGCCGGAGACCGCCGACCGGCTGATCGCGCTGAACCTGGCCGCGCCGGTGCGGCTCACCCGCCTGCTGCTGCCCGGCATGCTGGAGCGCGGCGACGGCCACCTGGCCTACGTGACCTCCATCGCCGGGGCGACCGGGGTGGCGCGCGAGGCGGTCTACGCCGCCACCAAGGCGGGCCTGGCGGTCTTCGCCGACAGCCTGCGCGAGGAGGTCGCCGGCGCGGGGATCGGCGTCTCGGTGGTGGTGCCCGGCGTGGTCGACACGCCGTTCTTCGAGCGGCGGGGGAGCGCCTACGATCGCTCCTGGCCGCCGCCGATCCCCGCCGACCGGGTCGCCAGCGCGCTGCTGCGGGCGATCCGGTCCGACCGCGCCGAGGTGTTCGCCCCCGCCTGGATCCGCCTGCCGGCGCGCCTCAAGGGGGCGCTGCCCGGCGTCTACCGCCGGCTCGCCCTGCGCTTCGGCCAGGCCGGCAGGGGCGCCGGCGCGGCGTAGCGCCCCGGCGCCGCTCAGCGCCCCGTGGCCGCGCGCAGCGTCTCCTTCAGGCTGCTCATGGTCGCCAGCACCGCGCTCGGCTCGTAGCCGCAGTGCGCCATGCAGTTGGCGCAGCGCGGGTCGTTGCCGCGGCCGTACTTGGACCAGTCGGTGGTCTCGACCAGCTCCTTGTAGGTCTTCACGTAGCCGTCCGACATCAGGTAGCAGGGCTTCTGCCAGCCGAAGATCGAGTAGCTCGGGATGCCCCACGCGGTGCACTGGTAGTCGACCTTGCCCTCGAGGAAGTCCAGGAACAGCGGCGAGTGGTTGAGGCGCCACTTCTTGCGGTGCCCGTCGCCGAACGCCTTGCGGAACAGCTCGTTGGTCTCCTTCACGCCCAGGAAGTGCTCCTGGTCGGGCGCCTTCTCGTAGGCGTAGGCGGGGGAGATCATCATCTGGTCGACTTCCAGGTCGTCGTTGAGGAAGTCGAGCACCTCGCGCACCGTCTGCGGCGTGTCGGTGTTGAAGAAGGTGGTGTTGGTGGTCACCCGGAAGCCGCGCCGCCTGGCCTCCTTGATGGCGTCCACGGCCTTGTCGAACACGCCCTCCTCGCACACCGAGGCGTCGTGCCGCTCGCGCAGCCCGTCGATGTGCACCGCCCAGGAGAAGTACGGCGACGGCTTGAACCTGTCCATCTTCTTCTTCATCAGCAGCGCGTTGGTGCACAGATAGACGAAGCGCTTGCGCTTGATCAGCTCGGCGACGATCTTGTCGATCTCCGGGTGGATCAGCGGCTCGCCGCCGGCGATCGACACCATCGGCGCGCCGCACTCCTCGATCGCGCCCACGGCCTGCTCGACCGACATCCGCTGCTTCAGGATCTGGGCCGGGTACTGGATCTTGCCGCAGCCGGCGCAGGCCAGGTTGCAGGCAAACAGCGGCTCCAGCTCGACCACCAGAGGGAACTTCTCCCTGCGGGCAAGCTTCTGCTTGGCCAGGTACGCGCCCAACCGAAGGCTCTGCCGCATCGACACGGCCATCTACGTGACCTCCTTGGGAATCACGGCGTTGGGGGACGCGGCACGCATGGTGGTCGCGTCGCCCACGGACCATTCCTGGAGCGCTGGGGCCGAGCGGCGGAGCACCCGCAGGGCGCGGGCGGCATCCAACGCCAGCCCCGGACGTTTGAGCTCCCTTTCCGGGGAGTCGGACACCACTCTGAGCACCGCGAACCGGTCGCGGACCGGCACAGCGGCCGCCAGGAAGGCCGACTCCATGTCGGCCGCGATCGCGCCGCCGGCCAGCAGGCGGGCGCGCTCGGCTCCCTGGACGATGTGGTCCACGCTGACCAGCGGCCCCAGCCACGGCCGCAGCCCACGGCGCCGCAGCGCGGCCAGCAGCCGCTCGGCGCCGTCGCAGGCGACCGTGCCATCCGGGCCGCGCACCTCGGAGGCGACCACCACGTCGCCGGGGCGCAGGGACGGGTCGAGCCCGGCGCAGACCCCGGCGACCGCCAGCGCGCGCCCGGCGGCGTCCAGCCCGCCGCCCGAGGCGGCCGAGCGCCTCGGGCCCATGCCGGTGTGCACCAGCTGGCCGCGGCCGACCGCCCCCCGCAGGAGCAGCGCCTCGATCCACATCGGAGCGGCCACCACCAGCGGCGGCTGCGTCGGATGTTCAGCCATCAGCCCCTCCCCGCGCCGGGGCCGACGTCGTTGACGTAGCGGCCCAGCGCCATCACGGGGAAGACCTGCCGGTACAGGTGGTAGTTGATGTAGAAGTCGCCGGGGAAGCCGGTGCCGGTGTACTCCGGCTCGTCCCAGGAGCCGTCGGGCGCCTGGCTCTTGGCCAGCCACTCGGCGCCCCTGGCGGCCGCCTCGCCGTCGCGTTCGCCGGCGGCGAGCAGGGCGAGCAACGCCCAGGCGGTCTGCGACGCGGTCGAGGCGCCCCGGCCGCGCCAGTCACGGTCGACGTAGGAGCGCAGGTCCTCGCCCCAGCCGCCGTCGGCGTTCTGGTGCTCGACCAGCCAGCGCACCGCCCGCCGGATGACGCCGTGCCTGGGGTCCATGCCGGCCGCCACCAGCGCCGGCACCGCCGCGCCGGTCCCGTAGACGTGGTTGGCGCCCCAGCGGCCGAACCAGGAGCCGTCCGGCTCCTGTTCGCGCAGCAGCCAGTCGATCCCGCGGCGGGTGACCGGCGAGCCGCCGAGCCCGGCGACCGCCAGCATCTCGACCACGTGGGCGGTGACGTCGGCCGAGGGCGGGTCGGTCACCGCGCCGAAGTCACAGAACGGCAGCTCCAGCGGCAGGGTGCTGGTGTTGTCGGCGTCGAACGCCGCCCAGCCGCCGTCGCGGCACTGCATGCCGATCACCCAGGCGACCCCGCGCGCCAGCGCGGCCTGGAGCCGTTCGGCGTCCGGGTGGGCGACCCGCCGCAGCGCCAGCACCACCTCGGCGGTGTCGTCGACGTCGGGGTAGTTGTCGTTGGCGAACTCGAAGGCCCAGCCGCCGGTCGGCACGTCGGGGCGCCGCACAGCCCAGTCGCCCCGGACCTGGACCTCCTCGTCGAGCAGCCAGTCGGCCGCGCGGACGAGGGCGGGGTCGGCGGCGTCGACGCCGGCGTCGCTGAGGGCGATGACGGCCAGCGCGGTGTCCCACACCGGGCTCTGGCAGGCCTCGAGCCGGCGCTGCTCGCCCTCCTCGATGATGAACGTCTCGATGCCCTCGATCCCGGCGCGCATCACGGGGTGGT
>DASVXQ010000081.1:0-7945 GCA_036392615.1 Actinomycetes bacterium
ACCACGGGTCCGACCAGTGCAGGAAGTAGCTGGCGTCCGGCAGCGGGATCGCCTCGGGATCGGTCTCCTGGCCCGGGTACAGCAGCCTGGGGTACTGGACCGCCCAGGAGAGCACCCGCACCTGATGGCCGTCGACCGTCAGCGCCTCGACCAGGCGGGCGCCGTGCTGCGAGATGCCGCCGCGGAACGGCGGCACCGGCCCGACGTAGGTGATCCTCACGACCGCGGCTCACCCCCGGAGGATCCGCCGGCGCAGCAGCCACCAGCCGAGCAGGGCGAGCACGGTGACCACCGCGAGGACCGCGCCGACGAGCATGCGCTGGTCCCAGTAGCTGAACACCACGGTGTGCGTGCCGGCCGGCACCCGCACGCCCCGGAAGGCGTGGTCGACGCGCAGCAACTCGCCGCGCCTGCCGTCGACGCTCACGCGCCAGGCGGGGTACCAGGGGTCCGCCAGGACCAGCACCCCGGGCACGTCGGTGGTGACCGAAACCGACACCCGTGACCTCCCCACCCGCGCGTCCACCGACGGTGCGGTACGCGGCTGGCCGACCTGGACCGGCCGCTCGACCATCGCGCGGTCCAGCAGCGGGTAGCCGGCCTTCAGGCGGGCGACCCGGTCGGACGCGCGCGGCACGACGTCGACGGCGTACTGCATCCGGGCGAGCGGCGGCTGTGGCCGCTCCCACACATCGACGTACGCGACCCGCCGGAAGTTCCGGAAGCCGTGCTCCTCCAGCACGCGCTGCTCGCCGGCCGGCAGCTCCTCGCCGGTGACGAACTGGCGCACCCCGAGGAAGTCGAGCCCCGCCCACTTCCACTGCGACGGCGGCTGCAGCGCCTTGCCCTTGGTGATGTCGAAGCCGCCGTTCACCGCGTCGGTGAAGAAGTCGTTGTAGGCGCCGGTCGGCATCAGGCCGCCGTCGCGCCCGAGGATCGTCTCGGCGCCGGTGGCGTACTGCGAGGACGGTCGGGCGTTGATCCGGTTGTAGTAGGCGACGTAGTAGTACGCCGCCTCGCGCCCGACGATGTCGCGCGGCTTTGGCACCGAGGCCTTCTCCGCCGCGTCGTGCGGCAGGTCCGCGATGGTCAGGTAGCGGCCGCCCTGGCTGGCGAGCAGACGCATCACCGGGCCGGGGTCGTTGTAGACGATCGACGGGGCGACCTGGCGGTAGGCGGCCTTGGGGTCGGCGCGGTCCAGCTCCACCATCACCACGGCGATCAGGCTCACCGCCAGCAGCGCCCGCGGCACCGCCGGGACGGTCGCCGCCGCCCAGATCAGCCCGCCGAAGGCGGCCGCCAGGAGCCACCAGCGTACGCTGGCGGACGGGTTGGCGAGGTCGCCCAGCCCGAAGGCGAGCGCCGCGAAGAGCAGCAGCGCGGCCACCGCGAGGCCGCCCTGGACGCCCCGCTCCCGCAGCCGCCCGACGCCGCGATGCAGCAGCGCCTCCATGCCGAGCCCGGCCGCCGCCACGGTGCCGAAGTACGGCAGCAGCAGCCAGCGCACCGGCACGCGCAACTGGCTGACCAGGGAGATGTGCTGGTAGGCGAAGCGGTAGGGGGCCGCCTGGTTGCCCAGTGCCATGGTGTAGCCGCCGACGATCAGGATCGCCAGCAAGACCCGCAGCCAGCGCAGCTCGCGCCGGCCGGCGACCAGGCCGAGCGCCCCGAGGCCGAGCACGATGACGCCGACGCTGCTGACGTTCTCGCCGATCAGGACGTGGCCGAAGTCGGGCAGCAGCGCGTTGACCGCGATCGACTTGGGCAGCGGGTGCTGCTCGGCGAAGGCCGGCCCGGCGCGGTAGCCGAGGCCCTGGAGCTGGAGCGTGGGGAAGAACTGCCAGCCGAACAGCAGCACGAACAGCGCCACCGCGCCGCCCAGCCGCAGCCCGCCGTCGAGCGCCCGCCGCGGCCAGGCGCGCCAGCCGGCGCCGAAGCTCCAGGCCACCCCGTACAGCGCCAGGATCGCCATGGTGTAGAGCCACCACTCGGGGTGACCGCAGAGGAACTGCAGCCCGATCGCCAGCGCGGTGGCCACCACGTAGCGCAGCCGCCCACGCTCCATCGCCAGGTGGCCGAACAGCAGCACCACCGGCAGCCAGGCGGCCACCTGCATCTGGTTCGACAGGTTGATGTGCACCAGCATCAGGCCGCCGAAGGCGTAGCCGAGGCCGGCAAGCAGCGCCCCCCACATGCCGCTGCGCAGCGCCACCCGGCAGTAGGCCCACATCCCCAGCCCGGCCAGCACCAGGTGCAGCGCGGTGACCACCTGGAGCCCCGCCGAGGTCGACAGCACGTAATAGGGGAGGTTGCCCGGGTACAGGGTGCCGTGGGAGATGTTGGCGATGTACGGCTCGCCGGCGAGCTGGCTGCGCGCCCAGAACGGGAAGAACCCGTCGTGGAGCCATTGCGAGAGGCCGTGCTTCTCGGGTCCGAGCGCGTTGGCCAGGAGCTCCTCGTAGAAGGTCTGGCCGGCGGTGCGCAGGGCGGCCAGGAAGGCGAACTGCAGCGCCTGGACCAGCACGACCACGCCGAGGCCCTCGAGCAGCAGCCGGCGGCGCGGCAGCGGCTGGAGGCCGTCGGTCGGCGAGCCGGGCTGGGCCGGCGGGACGGGCGCGCCCTCCGGCCGCTCCTCCGTGCCGGAGGCCGGCTCGACCGCTCGGCTCCGCATCGGCTCCCCCATCAGCTGCGATGTCGACTCACCCAGGAACCGGTACGCGAGTCCCGCTCCGCGGGGACCGGCCGGTGATCCCCATGCCCGCACACCAGGGCAACGGCCGCCGCTTCGGACACACGCGCGCGGTCCGCGCATCTTAACAGCCAGCCTTCGTCTCAGCTCCACGCGTCACAAGAGCGCCTACGGCGTCACCACGTGATCGGGCAAGCTCGACTCTTGACCCGCTACGCTTCGACCTACGATCGGCAGCTACGGGGTGCGGGGCCGGGAGTGTCCGGGGGTGGCGACCGTGACCAGATTCCTGTCCAGGTCCCCTGGGACATCGGATGACGTCGGGAGGCGACGGGGATGGGACTCAAGGACAGCCGTGTGGCGGCGAGGCTGCCCGCGCAGGATCTTCAGCGGGCGCGGGCGTTCTACGCCGAGAAGCTCGGCCTTGAGCCCAGTGAGGAGCGGCCGGGTGGGCTGCTCTACCGATTTGCGAACGGCGAGTTCGCACTCTTCCAGTCAGCGGGCGCTCCATCGGGGGCGCACACGCAGCTGGGCTGGGAGGTGGACGATATCGATGCCACAGTCGCCGAGCTGCGCAGCCGAGGTGTGGTGTTCGAGAACGTCGACGTACCCGGCCTGACGACCGTGGACGGTGTAGCCGAAGTGTCGGGCAACTATCCGAGCAAGGGTGTCGGCGAGAGAGCGGCCTGGTTTCGGGACAGCGAGGGGAACCTGCTCGGGATTGGCCAGCCGATCCGCTGAACGAGATCGAGGGCACGGCCGCTATCTGTCGGCAGAGAGTCGGCAACCCCCCTCAGTTCGAGCGGAACGCTGTCGTGCCGGACGGCGGCACTGGTCACGGCGCTTGCGCGCGAGCCGGGTGGCCGGCGAGAATTGGGTCTGACCATTAGCCCATAGGCGCCGGAGGTCGTGACATGGCGAGCCCGACCAGGGCCACCCACTACCAGGTCCAGAAGTCACGGCGGGCGGCGCTGATCCAGGAGTGGCGCGGCTACCAGAAGTCGGTGGTGCGCCTGGCGGACGTCCGCATGGAGCAGACCGCGCCAGGGGTCCGCCGCGGCGTCTACACCGGCATGGACGGCGACCGGCCGACCCGCACGATGGACGCGCTCGCGCACGAGCTCGACCCGGGCGCGGTCACCTCGGTCAACCGCCACTCCTGGGACGTGATGGTGCTGTGCGTGGCCGGCTGGGGCTGGGCCGAGATCGACGGGCAGCGCATCGCCTGGGGCCCGGGCGACGGCCTGCACCTGCCGATCTGGTCGTGGCACCGGTTCGGCAACTCGGGCGACCGGCCCTGCCGCTACCTGACCTTCTCGGCCGAGCCGCTGATGTGGACCATGGGCTACTCGATCTACGAGGACGCCGGGCGGACGCCGGCCCCGGACCTCCCGCCGCGGCCGGTCCAGTCCCCCGGCGTGGCGGGCGACGACCCGCTCGCGCGCCGCCGGCGGCGGCTCGCCGACGAGCAGGCCCGGCGCCGTTCCGGCCGGCTGCACACCAGCTGGGACGACCTGGAGCTGCTGAACACCCCGCGCGGGACCCGCACGACCTTCATGCTCGACCGCGCGATCGGCTACCAGGCCTCCGGGATGTCGATGGTGATGTTCGAGATCGCCCCCGGGCGCGGCCAGTCGATGCACCGTCACCCCGGCGAGGCCTGGCTCTACGTGCTGGAGGGCAACGGCCGCTCCTTCATGGGACCGAGCTGGACCGCGGCGAGACCCACCCCTGGTCCAAGGGCGACCTGATCGTGGTGGACCACTTCCTGTGGCACGCGCACCACAACGCCGACCCGGAGCGGACCGCCAAGGTCGTGCGGGTGCACATGTTCGACAGCCTGCTCGACACCATGCGGATCCTGATGGACCCGGTGGTGCTGTTCGAGGAGCCGCCGGACGAGATCCGCGACCGCCAGGCGGGCGACCCCTCGACGGTCGAGTGGCCGGCGCTGGAGCGGCCCAGCTGGCGATGGTGACGGCCGCGGCGCCTTCCGGCGGCGGCGCACCGGCCTGGGGCTCGGACGTGATGGCCGACGTGGTGGCCGAGCTGGGGATCCGCCACGTGAGCCTCAACCCGGGCTCCTCCTACCGCGGCCTGCACGACTCGCTGGTGAACCGGGTGGCCGATCGGGTCGAGATGATCTGCTGCCCGCACGAGAAGGTCGCGGGGCCCGCCGCGAGCCGTTCGCCACCTCCGTCACCGCCCTCCCAGGGCCGATCCCGGCCACCTTCCCGAGCGTCTCGGCCACGCTGGCGCTCGAGGGCCGCTCGTCCGGGCGCGGGGCCAGGCAGCGCCGGACCACGTCGACCACCACGGCCGGCAGCCCCTCGACCCGGTCCAAGGCGTCCGCCCCTGCCCCGGGAGCCTGCGGGAGGTGCCCGCTGAGCGATTCGTACAGCAGCACGCCGAGGCCGTAGACGTCGGCGGCGGGCGTCGATGCGCCGCCGGCGAGCAGCTCAGGGGCGACGTAGGCCTGGGTGCCGAGGACGCCGCCGGCGGGCCGGTGGGCCGGCTCCCCCGTCATCGCGGCGATGCCGAAGTCCAGCACCTTGGCGCCGTCCTCGGTGAGCAGCACGTTGCCGGGCTTGACGTCGCGGTGCACCACACCGCGGCGATGCGCGGCGGCCAGCGCCCGCGCGACCTGGGCGGCGGCGGCGACCGCCTCCGCCCAGGGCAGCGGGCCACGCTGGAGCCGGGACGCCAGGCTCTCGCCCTCCAGCAGCTCGAGCACGATGCAGGCGACCCGCTCGCCGCCGGGGGTGTCCCACTCGCCGTAGTCGAACACGCTGGCGATGTTGGGGTGGGCGAGCCGCGCGGCGGCGCGCCCCTCGACCCGGAAGCGGTCGAGGAAGCCGCGGTCGGCGGCCAGGGCCGGTGCGAGCACCTTGACCGCCACCATGCGACCGAGGACCTCGTCGACCGCGCGCCACACCCTGGCCATCCCGCCGCGCCCGAGCTCGTCGAGCAGGCGGTACCGGTTGCCCAGCCGTGTCCCAGGGGTGAGCGCATCCATCCATGCCCCGCGGGGTGCGTGAGGGTGCCGCACGGAGGCCCA
This sequence comes from Actinomycetes bacterium, assembly GCA_036392615.1. Classification (GTDB taxonomy): domain Bacteria; phylum Actinomycetota; class CALGFH01; order CALGFH01; family CALGFH01; genus DASVXQ01. The sequence continues at coordinate 5,748 of DASVXQ010000081.1, forward strand.
GACCGTACCACCGCGACGCCGCGGATCGGGTGGCGCCGGACAGGCCGGCCTGGCGCACGGGCACGGGAAGCCCGGCCCAGGCGGGAGGGGCCGGGCGCCGGTCAGCTGGACCGGCTGGCTGTGTGGCTGGTGCGCCCGGCGCGCAGGTGCATGGGAGCGGGGCCGGTGGTGTGCTCGGCGCGACGGCCGCTCCAGATCACCGCGATGGCGGTCGGGCGGCGGCGACGGCGGACCACCACGATGGAATCCTCGAGGGTGGTCCCGGAGACGAGCACGCCCATCCGCACCAGGGCCCCGCCGATGGCCACGCGCCACGCCCACGGGGTGTGGTCGCGACCGGCACGGACCGAGCGGGCCCGCCGGGCCTTGCGAACCCGCCGCGCGCGCTCGGCCTGGCGCAGGAGGTCCTGCCTCCGCTGCTCGGCCAGTTCCTTGGACATGAGGGGTTGCATGCTGTCCTCCAGACTCCTCCCTCCGTGTGCAACCTCCTGCGTGTAACAGGCAAAGTTGCTATTGTCAGTCACGACCGTAGACCGGCCCGAGTGACACGTCAAATGAATTTCACCCACTACACCGACGAGCCCATCCGGCTGGCGGTTGACCTGGTCAACACGCTCCAGCCGGTCACCGGGATCGACCAGCTCACCGACCTGGCCGCCCTGCGCGCGTTCCTGCGGGCGCACGACCAGGCCGGCCGGCCAACCGCCCGCGACCTCGACGGCGTCCGGCGCCTGCGGGCGGACCTGCGCGCGGTGTTCGCCGCGGGCGACCCCAAGGCCGCCGGCGAGTGCGTCAACCACGTGCTCGAGGAGGCCGGCGCGACGCCGCGCGTCAGCCTCCACAGCGGCGAGCCGCACCTGCACTTCCAGCCGGTCGGCAGCGGGCTGGCCGACCGGATCGGGGTGGCGGCCGCCATGGGGCTGGCGGTGGTGCTGTGCGACGAGGCCGGCCGTCTGGGCGTGTGCGCGTCGGCGAGCTGCCAGGAGGCGTTCGTCGACATGTCGAAGAACCGCCGCAAGCGCTTCTGCTCCGAGGCCTGCGCCCACCGCGAGAGCGTGGCGGCCTTCCGCGCCCGCCGCCGCCCCGCGTCCTGAGAGCCCGTCGCAGTCAGCACCTCACAGGGCGTATTTCACAGTTTCGTTCGAGGCCGCGGAGCCAGACGTCGATGGCGGCGATGTGGATGGTGCTAGGGCGGCCGACCAGCCTTCATCCCACCGGCAGCAACGGCTCCAACACCGCCCACCGCCCGTCGGTCAGGTCGAACCGCCCCGCCCCGCTACGCTGGCCACGAGGTTGATTTGACGCGTGACGCGCCGTCGTTTGGCAGCGAATTTGCGGTTCAGGTCCTCCTGTCGTTGGTGTAGGTGGTGGCCGCGCGGCGTGCTGCTGGTCAGCGTTCAGCGACGTGGGTGTCGTACTCCTCGCGATTGGCGAGCACCTCGTCCATGTGCGCCTCGGCCCACACCTTGATGCCGCGCATCACGTGGTCGAGCGAGAGACCGAGGTCGGTCAGCTCGTAAGCGACCGTGACCGGCACGGTCGGCGTCACCGTGCGGGTGACCAGACCGTCGCGCTCGAGGGAGCGCAGCGTCTGGGTGAGCATCTTCTGGCTGACCCCGGCCAGCCGGCGGGACAGTTCGGAGTAACGCATCGACCGTGGCTCACCGATGGAGTCGACCCCGGGCTGAACCGGGCCGTCGGTGCCGAGCGCGGCCAGGACCAGCGCGACCCACTTGTTGGAGATCCGGTCGAGCAGCTGGCGGCTGGGGCAGCTTGCCAGGAACGCGTCGTAGTCGACCTTCGCTTGTGCCCGCTTCTGGGCCGCTGTCATCGTTGGCATTGATTGCTCCTAGCTGCTGGGGGAGAGTTACGCACTTTTAGGTGCCTACTTCCCGCAGGTGAGTTACCCCACCTATACTGACATGGACGGTCATCGAACACAAGTCACAAGGAGCGAAAATATGAGGAGTTCCACCTTCCGCAGCGCCGTCGTCCGCACCCCGGTCGGACCCGACTCAATCGAGATCATCGACGTTCCCGTCGTCGAGCCCGGACCCGGCGAGGTCCGGGTTGCAGTCGCCGCCGCGCCGGTCAACCCCGTCGACCTCGCGGTCGCGGGCGGCCGGCTCCACGCCATGGGGCTGATCAACCAGCCCGAGCGGACCGGCCTCGGCTGGGACTTCGCCGGCACCATCGTC
>DASVXQ010000082.1:0-13003 GCA_036392615.1 Actinomycetes bacterium
GGTCGCCTACATGCACCGCGAGGTCGGCATGCGCGATCCCGTCGGCGGCGGGCTCCGCCAGAATGGCCAGAACGGCGCGATCGTCGAGGTCCACCCGCGAAGTGTCGCCGGCGCGCGGCCGGTCACCGTCGTGTACCTGCAACGCCTCACCACCACCGGCGCCTGGTACGTGCTGGCCACGACCACCGGCAGCATCCGCGTCGGCGAGCCGTGGTCGCAGGCAAGGGTCTCCTCGCCGCTCCGCGTCGCCGGCCGCGCCCAGGCCTTCGAGGGCAACGTGCAGGTGCGGGTCACCGAGGACCGCTACGGCACCGACGTCCTGCTGGGCAGCGGCAACGTGACCGGCGGCGGCGACGCGATGCGGCCGTTCGCCGGCCGGATCAGCTTCGGCCAGCCCACCGGCACCGGCGGCTCGGTCATCTTCGCCGAGCGCAGCGCGATCGACGGCGACGTGCTGGCCGCCACCGTCGTGCGGGTGCGACTCGGCGCCACGCCACCGTTCCCGGGCATCTACGAGATCCGCACCTGGGAGCAGGCCTACGCGATGCAGGACGCGGTGGACGACGGCCACCAGCCCTGGCGCCTGTCGCCGACCGGAGTCGCCGGCGCCTACGCCGAGGCGGTGCTGCTGCCCGGGCCCGCCCAGGCGAGCGTCCGGCGGATCAATCCGCACACCGTCGCGGTGCGCGACCCGAGCGGAACGCTGATCGCCACCGTGGACCTCGCCCAGCCGGTCAAGCGGGGATTCGGCGGCATCTGGGTGATCACCCGCGTCGGCCGGCCCAGCCTGTAACCATCAGAGGCATGTTTGCTTCACGGCCTCATGGGGACTCGGCGCCTCGTCCGCCTTCCCGGGTAAGAGACCCACCTCGGCTCGCCCACGTCGGCCTCCGCCACTCGCCCCGCGCCCGCTGGTGGCATTGTGGCGCCTGCCGAACCGCTCGCGGTACAAGCCAACCGGCCATTTGCCAAGATTCGGATGGACCGAGGGAGGCCACCATGCTGGAGCACTGGGACCTTGGTTCCCGGCGGCGGGCGCGACGGGCATGTCGTTCGCCCGCAGCCGGGTCGAGGCGGAGGCGGCCGGCGACCGGGTGCTGGTCCACGCGGCGCCGCCGCAACTGGAGGTGGTCGTCCGGCGCGAGGACCGCGTGGTCGCCGTCGGCAAGGACCTGGAGCGGAGGGAGACCGGCCCGATGAGCTACCTGGTGCGCCAGGGCGACCGCATCCTGCTGGAGGACGGCTGGCCGACCCAGGACGACCTGGGCCGGCTGGTGATCCTGCCCGGCGGCGAGGCGGGCATCCTCGAGTCCTGGTGGCACGCGGAGGACCGCAGCCAGTGGCGCTGGCGGGTGGTGTTCTCCAACCACGTCTGACCCACCCGCCGGGTATCGTTGCCCGGTGTCCATTCCCGGGATGTCGGCCGCCGGGCCGCCGCGGCGCGGCGACGTCCGGGTCGTCACGCTGAACCTGTGGGGCGGCTACCACCCGCTGCGCCAGCAGGTGATCGGCCGGATGCGGCCGGGCGGCGAGCGGCCGGCGGCGTGGACGGCCCGGCAGGCCGCGCTCGCCACCGGACTGCGCGCGCTGCGCCCGGACCTGGTGGCCTTCCAGGAGGCGCTGCGGACCGACCAGCTCGACCAGGCGGCGGAGCTGCTGGGCCCCGGTTACCACGTCGCCCACCAGGCCCGCCGCGAGGCCGACGGCGCCGGTGCCTCGGTCGCCAGCCGCTGGCCGCTCGGCCGGGTCCACGAGATCGACCTGCACGTCACCCCTCGCGCCGAGCCCGAGTTCCCCTGCGTGACGCTGGTCGCCGAGGTGCTGGCGCCGGAGCCCGTCGGGCCGCTGCTGCTGGCCGACCACGTGCCGCACTACGGCCTCGATTTCGAGCACGAGCGCGAGCGGCAGGCGGCGGTCGCCGCCCGGACGATCGAGGAGCTGGTGGCCGCCGGCGGCAGCCCGCACGTGGTGCTGGCCGGCGACTTCGACACCATGCCGGACTCGGCCAGCGTGCGCTTCTGGCGCGGCCGGCAGTCGCTGGACGGCATCAGCGTCTGCTACCGGGACGCCTGGGAGGCGGTCCACCCGGACGATCCCGGCCACACCTTCACGCCGGACAACCCGCTGCTGCGGAACGGCACCTGGCCGCAGGAGCCGGGGCGGCGGATCGACTACGTCATGGTCCGCTGCCGCGGCCACGGCCCCAGCCTGGACGTCGCCGCCTGCGAGCGGGTCTTCGACCAGCCGGTCGAAGACGTATGGGCGACCGACCACTTCGGGGTGGTCGCGGACCTCACCGTGCCGCCGCGCACGCCCTCGGTAGCCGGCTGAGGCGGCGGGTCTGGCCGGATTGCCGGCAACGAAGCTAATTCCGCGCGCCCGGGGTGCCGATGACATAGGCGAGGAGCGCCAACGGCGGCACTGGAGCGAAGATGAGCGTTGCCGGCATCCGGGGCGGACGGCGCCGTCCGCGGGCCTGGCTGGTCACCGCGCTGGCGGCCGCCTGGCTGCTGGCGGCCTGCGGTGGCACCGCCACCACCACCAGCGGCGGCAAACCGGTGCTGAACTGGTACATCTTCCACGAGCCCTCCGGCAGCTTCGCGGCGGCGGCGGCCGACTGCTCGAAGGCGTCGCACGGCGCCTACGAGATCAAGATCCAGGAGCTGCCGACCGCCGCGGACGCGCAGCGGCAGCAGTTGGTGCGGCGCCTCGCGGCCAAGGACAGCTCGCTGGACATCCTCGGCCTGGACGTGGTCTGGGAGGCGGAGTTCTCCGAGGCCGGCTGGGTGGTGAACTGGACCGGCCAGCGCCGGGCGCAGGTCGAGCAGGACGCGGTGCGGTCGGCGCTGGACACCGCCACCTGGAAGGGCCAGCTGGTCGCCGCGCCCTTCAACAGCAACACCCAGCTCCTGTGGTACCGAAAGGACCTGGTCCCCAACCCGCCGCGGACCTGGGACGAGATGATCGCCCAGGCGGAGAGCCTGGCCAAGCAGGGCAAGCCGCACTTCGTCGAGATCCAGGGCGCCTCCTACGAGGGGTACACCGTCTGGGTCAACGCGATGATCCTGTCCGCGGGCGGCCAGATCCTCTCGCCCGACGGGCAGCACGTGATCCTCGGGCCGCCCGCGGAGCGGGGCGTGTCGCTGATCGGCAAGATGGGCCGCTCGGTGGCCGCTGACCCGTCGCTGTCGGTGTCGATGGAGGACCAGGCCCGCCTCGCGTTCGAGTCCGGCGACGCCGCCTTCGAGATCAACTACCCGTTCATCTATCCGTCCGCCCAGCAGGACAACCCCAAGCTGGCCAAGCAGATCGGCTGGACGGACTACCCGAGGGTCGACGCCGACAAGCCCTCCCGGCCGCCGGTGGGCGGGATCGACCTGGCGGTCGGCGCCTTCAGCAGGCACAAGGAGCAGGCCTTCGACGCGATCACCTGCCTGCGCAACCGGCCCAACCAGCTGCGCAACGCCATCAAGGGCGGCCTGCCCCCGACGCTTGCGAGCCTCTACACCGACCCGAAGCTGATCAAGGGCGGCTACCCGTTCGCCGCCAACATCCTCGCCTCGCTGCAACGCGGCGGCGTCCGGCCCAAGACCCCGGCCTACCAGTCGGTCTCCAGCGCCATCTCCACCACCTTGCACCCGCCGTCCGCGGCCGGGCCCGCCACGCTCAACGCGCTGCGCGGCAAGCTGCAGGACGCGATCCAATCCAAGGGGCTGATCCCATGACGGCCCGGCAAGTAGAGGCGCCCGTCCGGCCGCCGGTCGAGGCGGAACCGGAAGCCAGGCGGCGGCGCAGGCCGCCGCTGTCGGAGGGCGCCCGCGCCGAGCGGCGGCTCGGCTGGCTGCTGTGCGCTCCCGCGGTGATCGTCATGCTGGCGGTCACCGCCTATCCCATCGGCTACGCCGTCTACCTGTCGCTGCACCGCGCGGACCTACGGTTCCCGGCCGCGTCGAAGTTCGTCGGGGTGGCCAACTACGCCACCGTGCTCAGCAACAGCCTGTGGTGGACGGCCTTCGGGATCACCGTGCTGATCACGGTGGTGTCGGTCGCCTTCGAGTTCGTGCTGGGCATGGGGCTGGCGCTGATCATGCGCTGGGCGCTGGCCGGCCGGGGAGCGGTGCGCACCGCCATTCTGATCCCCTACGGGATCGTCACCGTGGTCGCCGCCTACTCCTGGCAGTACGCCTGGACGCCGAACACCGGCTACCTGGCCAATCTGCTGCCCACCGGCAGCGCGCCGCTGACCAGCCAGTGGCCGGCGATCTTCATCATCATCCTGGCCGAGATCTGGAAGACCACGCCGTTCATGGCGCTGCTGCTGCTGGCTGGGCTGGCGCTGGTGCCCGACAGCCTGATCCGGGCGGCCAAGGTCGACGGCGCCACCGCCTGGCAGCGCTTCACCAGGATCATGGTGCCGCTGATGGCGCCGGCGATCCTGGTCGCGCTGCTGTTCCGCGTCCTGGACGCGTTCCGGATCTTCGACAACATCTTCATCCTCACCTCCGGCGCCAACGACACCCGCTCGGTGTCGATCCTGGGCTATGACAACCTGTTCACCGCGCTGAACCTCGGGATCGGGTCGACCATCTCGGTGCTGATCTTCATCGCCGTGGCGATCATCGCCTTCGTCTTCGTCAGGGGCTTCGGGGCGGCCGCCCCAGGGCAGGAGGTGGGCCGCCGATGAGAGACGACGCACGCGCCAAGACCCTCTGGGCGGTCGGCAACGCCATCGTGATCATCGTGGCGATCATTCCGGTGCTGTGGATCGCCTCGCTGTCGTTCAAGGACCCCAGCACCATCACCAACGGGACGTTCTTCCCGCGCAAGTGGACCCTGCAGAACTACCGCGGGATCTTCGACACCTCGCTGTTCACCCGCGCGCTGGTCAACTCGATCGGGATCGCCCTGATCGCCACCGCGCTGGCGGTGGTGATCGGCTCGATGGCCGCCTACGCCGTTGCCAGGCTGCGCTTCCCCGGCAAGACCCTGCTGGTGGGCGCGGCCCTGCTGATCGCGGTGTTCCCGCCCATCTCACTGGTCAGCCCGCTGTTCAACCTGTGGCGGCAGCTGGGACTGTTCGACACCTGGCCGGGGCTGATCATCCCCTACCTGACCTTCTCCCTGCCGCTGGCCATCTATACGCTGTCGGCGTTCTTCCGGGAGATCCCCTGGAGCCTGGAGCGAGCCGCCAGGGTCGACGGCGCCACGCCCCTCCAGGCGTTCCTGCGGGTGATCGCGCCACTGGCCGCCCCCGGCGTGGTGACCACCGCGATCCTGGTGTTCATCTTCTGCTGGAACGACTTCGTGTTCGCCATCTCGCTGACCTCCACCAACCGCTCGCGCACCGTGCCGGCGGCGATCGCGTTCTTCTCCGGCGCCTCCCAGTTCGAGACGCCGGTCGGCTCGATCGCCGCGGCCGGGGTGATCATCACCATCCCGATCATCATCTTCGTGTTCATCTTCCAGCGGCGGATCGTGGCCGGGCTGACCTCCGGCGCGGTGAAGGGTTAGGAGGACGCCGTGGCCGAGATCGTCCTGGACCACGTCAGCAAGCGGTTCCCCGACGGCACGTTGGCGGTCAACGACGCCAACCTTGACATCAAGGATGGCGAGTTCGTGATCCTGGTGGGCCCGTCCGGCTCGGGAAAGTCGACCTGCCTGAACATGATCGCCGGGCTGGAGGACATCAGCGAGGGGGAGCTGCGCATCGGCGACCGGGTGGTCAACCAGCTCTCGCCCAAGGACCGCGACATCGCCATGGTGTTCCAGGACTACGCGCTCTACCCGCACATGAACGTGCGGGACAACATGGCGTTCGCGCTCAAGCTCGCCAAGACCCCCCGCGAGGAGATCGACCAGAAGGTCAACCATGCGGCGGAGCTGCTGGAGCTGACCGAGCTGCTGGACCGCAAGCCAGCCAACCTGTCGGGCGGCCAGCGGCAGCGGGTGGCCATGGGCCGGGCGATCGTGCGCACCCCGCAGGCGTTCCTGATGGACGAGCCGCTCTCCAACCTGGACGCCAAGCTGCGGGTGCAGACGCGCACCACCATCTCGCGGCTGCAGAACCAGCTGGGCACCACCACGGTCTACGTCACCCACGACCAGACTGAGGCAATGACGCTGGGCGACCGGGTGGCGGTCATGCGCGCCGGCGGTGTGATCCAGCAGGTCGGCACCCCGCAGGAGCTGTACGAGCAGCCACGCAACCTGTTCGTCGCCGGCTTCATCGGCTCCCCGGCGATGAACTTCGTGCCCGCCACGCTGGAAGAGGGGCAGCTGCGCACCCCCTTCGGCGACATTCGGCTGCCCGACGAGGTCCGCGCCAAGGTCGAGCAGGCTGGCGGCGGCCGCGACGTGATCGTCGGGATCCGTCCCGAGCACTTGAAGGACGCGGCGCTGGGGTACGACCGCAAGGCCCCTGGGCTGACCTTCTCGGTGGTGGTGGACGTGCTGGAGTCGCTGGGCGCGGACGAGTACGCCTACTTCACCCTGCAGGGCACCCGCGCCACCGCCCGGGAACTGGAGGAGTTGGCCAGCGACGCCGGCGCGGCCGACGTGCCGGGCGGCGCCAGCCAACTGGTGGCGCGCCTGGATCCCGCCAGCCGCGCCCGCGAGGGCCAGAAGCTGGACCTGTGGTTCGACGTCCGCAGGATCCACATGTTCAACCCGGAGAACGGCGCGCACCTGACGCTCTGAGCCGGGCGCGCCACACCGACACCGCCGGCGCCTCACCGGTTCGCGCCGCTGAGCGGCATCGCGAGCCCTGTCACTCCTGTACCGAAACCTGGGGCTGAGCAACGTCTTGAGCCGTAGGGCGAAGCGGGCGGCCACCCTCGACTGGGTCTTCGAGCTGTTCCCCCGCCTGCGCGAGCGCACCAGGCAGCTCGCCGGCAGCATGTCCGGCGGCGAGCGGCAGGCAGGATCTCGCCGCGGCGGTGGGTGGAATTGCCGGTTGACGCGGACCGCCGCTCGGGTTGCTCAATGAGCTCCGGAGGACACCACTGGCGGGAGGGCGGGGGAACCATGGCGGCCGTGGTTGCGGACACCTACTGCTCGAACACCGACCTCTACAAGGACCCCAGCCTCTCCGAGGGCGTCGACTACGCGCGCCGCTTGCGGCGCCAGGAGGTGTTCGACGACTGCCCTGCCGGCCAGGGCGGCGTCGTCAGGACCACGATCATCGCCCCGCACGGCGGCGGGATCGAGTTCGGCACCTCCGAGCTGTGCCTGGCGGTCGCCGGCTACCACCCGGCGACCCTCGAGGTGACGCCCCCGGGCGGGGTCACCCACGACTACTGGATGTTCGAGGGGCTGCGGTCCTCCAACAACAGCCAGCTCCACGTCACCTCGACCCACTGCGACGACACCGTGGCGCTGTCGCTGTGCGCCGGCGCGCTGAACGTGCTGGCCCAGCACGGCTGCACCGCCGCGCAGGCCGGCCTGGACGAGCACGCCCAGGCCGTGCTGGTCGGCGGCCGCAACGCCGTGCTCAAGCGCGCCCTGCTGCGACAGTTCAGCGCCGTGGGGATCACCGCGATCGACGCCATCGACCACGACGCCGTCAACGGCGACGAGCAGACCAACATCGCCAACCGCACGCTGCTCGGCATGGGCGGGCACCTGGAGATCACCGGCCCGCTGCGGCTGGCGATGTTCGAGGTCAACACCCGCGAGGACCGCAAGAACACCACCACGCAGGTCTTCTGGGACTTCGTGGCGGCCTGCCGCAATGCCCTCGCCGAGATCGAAGCGGACCAAGCCATCCTGTAGTCCGCCGGATCCCTGCCGGCACACAGCGACCTGGGCCAGGGCATATCAGATGCCCTGGCCCAGGTCGGGTGCGCCGCTCAGGCGTCGCCGCGGCGCAGCCGCCAGGCGGCCAGCGCCAGCAGGACCGCCACGTAGAGGCAGAAGACGCCGAGCCCGGTCCACGGCGCCAGCATGAACGGATCGGGCTGCACGCTGGTGACCGCGATCCCCGCGGGGGCCGGCAGGTAGCCGTAGATGTGGTCGGACACGCTCGAGGGCAGCAGGCCCACCAGGATCTGCGGGGCGAACAGCAGGCCGAACAGGGCGCCGACCGCCCCGGCGGTGCTGCGCAGCAGGGCGCCCAGACCGAGCCCGAGCAGGCCGACGGCGACCAGGTACAGCGCCGCTCCGAGCACGGCCCGCGCGGTGCCGGGCTGGCTCAGGCTGGTGTCGAGCTTCCCGGAGGCCAGGATCGACTGGCCGACCAGGAAGGCCGCGAAGGTGGCCGGGACACACAGCGCCAGCAGCGCCAGCGCGAAGCCGACCGCCTTGCCCCACAGCACCGGCAGCCGGCTGGGGACCGCCGCGAAGCTGGTGCGGATCATGCCGCTGGCGTACTCGCCGGTGAACAGCAGCGCGCCCAGGATGCCGACGGCGATCTGCGCGAGCTGGACGCCGCTGAGGCTGATGGCGGTGGGGTCGAAGCTGGCGATGGACGCCGGGTCGTGCGGTGGCCTGGCGACCCGGACGCCGGCGTACAGCGCGCCGAAGCCGACGATCAGCACGGCCGCGGTGAGCAGCGACCACGCGCTCGACGGCAGCGAGCGCAGCTTGGTCCACTCGGAGCGGATCACCCTGGTCTGGGTCACCCGCTGGTCGCCCCGGTATGACGGCAGGGCGTGTGTGGTCTGCTCGGTCATGGTGCTCATCCCTCCACTGACTCGGTGCCGGGGGCGCGGAACTCGACCGCGTCCCTGGTCATGTCGACGAAGGCCTCTTCCAGCGATGCCTGCCGTGCGGTCAGCTCCAGCAGGGTGATCCCGGCCGCGCCGGCGGCCGTGCCGACCTGGTCGGTGCTCATGCCCGAGACGGTCAGCGCGCCGTCCTGGTCTGGCGAGACGGTGGCGCCGCGCGACTGGAGCAGCGCTGCCAGCGCGCCCGGGTCGGTGGTGCGGACCCGCACGGCGTCGCGCGCGGCGCCGGCGATGAACGCCTCCATGGTGGTGTCGGCGATCAGGCGCCCGCGGCCGATGACGATCAGGCGCTGCGCGGTGAGCGCCATCTCGCTCATCAGGTGCGAGGAGACGAACACCGTCCTGCCCTCGTCGGCCAGCCCGCGCAGCAGCGACCGGATCCAGCGGATTCCCTCGGTGTCGAGGCCGTTCACCGGCTCGTCGAGGATCACCGTGTGGGGGTCGCCGAGCAGCGCCGCGGCGATGCCCAGGCGCTGGCCCATGCCGAGCGAGAAGCCGCCGGCGCGCCGGCGGGCGACCTCGCGCAGGCCGACCGCCTCGATGACCTCGTCCACCCTGGAGCGCGGCATGCCGCAGGTCTGCGCGATCGCCCGGAGGTGGTTGGTGGCGCTGCGGCCCGGGTGGACCGAGCGGGCGTCCAGCAGGGCGCCGACCTCCCGCAGCGGCGCGGCGTGCCGCTGGTACGGCTTGCCGTTGACGGTCACCGACCCGCTGGTGGGCGCGTCCAGCCCGAGGATCAGCCGCATGGTGGTCGACTTCCCGGCGCCGTTTGGCCCCAGGAAGCCGGTCACCACGCCCGGCCGCACGGCGAAGGTCAGGTCGTCGACCGCGACCTTGTCGCCGTATCGTTTGGTCAACCCGTGTGCTTCGATCATCTCGACCGTCCCCTTCTCGGCGGCGTGGGCTCCAGTCGCGTGGAGCCCGATGACGCCTCGCATCGTCGCGGGACGGGGACGCGCTGTCGTTGGGGCGCCCGGCCCCGGCGTGGTGGGGTTTTCCACACGGCAACCGAGGGGTTGCCACATGGCCGGCGCCGCTTGCGCTGGTTACTGTTCCCACATGACCTCGATCGACGTGACCACCGCACGGCGCGCGCCGGCCGGCGCGCTGCGGGCCCTTTGGGCGCCGCGCAGCCGGCGCGCGACCCTCCACACGGTCGCCGGGCTGCCGCTCGCCGCCGGCGCCTGGCTGGTGGTCGCCGCGCTGGCGGTCGGCTGGGGCGCCGCGGTCTGGAGCCTGATCGGCGGGCCCACCGGGGCGTGGATCCTGGCGGTCTTCTACGTGCTGGTGGCGCTGGCCGCTCCGCTGGCGTTCCCATGGGTCGTCCGGGCGTTCGGCGCCGCGCAGCGGGCGCGGTTGCGGGGCATCCTCGACGTCGAGCTGCTGACGCCGCCCGGCGGCACTGGCCCGTGGCCGCTGCGGCTGGTCTGGCCGTGGCGCGCCGCCTCGACCTGGCGGCAGCTCGCCTACCACCTGGTGGCGCTGGCGGTCGTGGTCGCCGGCGGCGCGCTGGTGGCGCTCTGCTGGCTGGCGCTGCCGCTCACCCCGCTGGCGATCGGGCTTCGGAGCGGCGCCGGCTGGTCGGCCCTGTGGGTCCTCCCGCTAGCGATCGCCATGCTGCTGGCCGCGCCCTGGGTGGCCCGCGGGGTGGCGTACCTGGACGTCCGCGCGGCCCGCGCGCTGCTCGGCCCGAGCCGCGCCGAGGAGCTGGCGCTGCGGGTGGAGTCGCTGGCCCGCAGCCGCGCCGAGATCGTCGCGGCGACCGACGCGGAGCGGCGCAGGATCGAACGCGACCTCCACGACGGCGCCCAGCAGCGGCTGGTCTCCCTGGCGATGCACCTCGGCATGGCCCGCGCCAGCCTGACCGACGCGAGCGAGCCCGCCAGGCGAGCGATCGCCGAGGCCCACGACGAGGCCGTGCAGGCCCTGGCCGAGCTGCGCGAGTTCGTCCGCGGGCTGCACCCGGCGGTGCTCAACGACCGCGGCCTGGACGCCGCCCTGTCCGGCATCGCGGCGCGGGCGCCGCTGCCGGTCCGCCTGCGGGTCGACGTGACGCCCCGCTGCTCGCCGAGCATCGAGGCGGTGGCCTACTTCGTCGTCTCGGAGTCGCTCACCAACGTCGCCAGGCACGCCCGCGCGCGGCGTGCCGAGGTGACCGTCGAGCGCAGCGGCGACCGGCTGCGGATCGTGGTCAGCGACGACGGCGTCGGCGGCGCGTCCGAGGGCGCCGGCAGCGGCCTGCGCGGGCTGGCGCAGCGGGCCTCCGCGGTCGACGGCACGATGACCGTCCACAGCCCGCCCGGCGGGCCGACCAGGATCACCGTGGAGCTGCCATGCGAGTCGTGATCGCCGAGGACTCCGTGCTGCTGCGCGAGGGCCTGACCAAGCTGCTGGCCGAGGGCGGCTTCGAGGTGGCCGCGGCCGTGCCCGACGCCGACCGGCTGCTGCGCGCCGTCGGCGAGCACCGCCCCGACCTGGTGGTGGTCGACGTGCGGATGCCGCCGACCCACACCGACGAGGGCATCCGCGCCGCGCTGGTGATCCGCCGCCAGTACCCGGAGGTGGCCATCCTGGTGCTGTCGCAGTACGTCGAGGAGCGCTACGCCACCGACCTCCTCTCGGTGCGGACCAGCGGCGTCGGCTACCTGCTCAAGGACCGCGTGGCGCAGGTGTCCGACTTCCTCGACGCGCTGCGCCGGGTGGCCGCCGGCGGCACCGCGCTCGACCCCGAGGTGGTCGCGCAGCTGCTGGTCCGCCACCGCGACGACCCGATGGACCGGCTGACCCCGCGTGAGCTCCAGGTGCTGAAGATGATGGCCGAGGGGCGCAGCAACCACGCCATCGTCGAGGCGCTGCACGTCAGCCCCAGCGCGGTCGAGAAGTACGTCAGCGGCATCTTCACCAAGCTCGACCTGCCGCCCACCGACACCGAGAACCGCCGGGTCCTGGCCGTGCTGAAGTACCTGCGCATGTGACGCGCCGCGGCGAGGGCAGGCGCCGCCGCGGCTACCGGGGCGACTGGCGCGCGTAGCGGCCCGGCGGGATGCCGACGTGGCGCTTGAACTGGCGGGTGAAGTGGGCCTGGTCGTAGAAGCCGACCCCCGCCGCGACCATGGCGACCGGCTCGCCGCCGAGCAGGCGCCTGCGGGCGGCGTCGATGCGCCGCGACAGGACGTACTGGTGTGGGGCGATCCCGAAGGTGCCCGCGAAGCTCCGGACCAGGTGGGCCGGCGAGACGCCGAGCACGGCGCCGGCATCGGCCAGGGTGGTGCGCTCGAACAGCCGCGCGTCGAGCAGCTCGCGCAGCGAGCGCGCCAGCGTGCCGCCCGCGCGGCCCGGGCCGGTCGGCGGCCGCTCGCCCAGGTGCGCGCGGAGCCGCTCGCCGACGCTCGCCAGCCGCGCCTCGGCCTCCAGGGCGTCGTCGGGCTCGCGCAGCGCGCGGTGCAGGGCGTGGACGGCGTGCAGCAGGCCCGGCTCGCGGACGTCGGGCTCGTCCACCGCCCGGCCGGTCAGGCGCTCGTCGAGCACCCCGGTGTCGAGGTAGAGGACGCGCTTGCGGAACCCGGCGGCGCCGGCCGGGCGGCCGTCGTGGACCACGTGGGGCGGCAGGATGCTGACCCGCCCGCCGCGGGCGCCGCGCCGGCGCGTCTCCAGGTCGTAGCGGATGGCGCCGTCGTCCACCACGAACACCGTCCAGGCGTCGTGCACGTGCGGCGGGTAGGCGTACTCGACGAACCGGGCGTGAAAGACCTCGTCCACCCCGGCGACCACCGGCTTCCACGCCCGGACCCACTCCCGCTCGACCGGGAGCCGACCAGCCGACATGCAAGGATCGTACAAGACCCCGCCCCAGCCGGCGGGGTCCACTGGCGGCATGGACCACCGCACGGCACCCACGGCGCGATGCGCGAGCTGCTCGGCCTGATCGGCCTGGCGTTCGTCGTCTCGGTGACCCCGGGGCCGAACAACTCGCTGCTGCTGGCCTCGGGGCTGCGGTTCGGCTTCCGCGGGACCGCGCGGCACGTCGCCGGCACGGCCGTCGGGATGGGCGTGCTGATCCTGGTGATGGCCGGCGGGGTCGGCGTGGTCCTGCTGGCGCTCCCGGGGGTCGACCTCGCCCTGAAGCTGGCGGGCTCCGCCTACCTGGTCTACCTGGCGTGGCGGATCGCCAGGAGCCACGGGCCGAGCACGGCGGTGGTCTCGCGGCCGCTCGGGGTGCTGAACGCCGCGGCCTTCCAGTTCGCCAACCCCAAGGCCTGGCTGTTCGGGCTGGCGGCGGC
>DASVXQ010000083.1:0-11040 GCA_036392615.1 Actinomycetes bacterium
ACCCGGCGGCCGCCCTGGAGGGCCTGCGGATGCTGGACCGGCTCGGCGCGGCCGCCACCGCCAGCCTGGTGCGCGCCCGCTTGCGGCGCCGGGGCGTGCGCGGCGTCCCGCGAGGTCCGCGCGCCGCCACCAGGGCGAACCCGGGCAGGCTGACCGACCGCCAGCTCGACGTGCTGGCGCTGCTGGCCGAGGGGCGCACCAACGCCGAGATCGCCGCGCGCCTGTACGTCTCCCGCCGGACGGTCGACAACCACGTCGCCGCGCTGCTCGCCCGGCTGGGGGTCAGCTCGCGGCGCGACGCCGCCTCAGCCGCGGCCGGGCTCGGCCTGCCGCCGCCGGCCGGGCGCGAAACCTAGGTATCCCCTGGCGCCGATCTGAGCATCCGATGCTCATGTGCGCGGGCCGCCCGCCGGCCTAGCCTCATCCCGATGAGACCGCCCTCGACCGGAGGCATGCCATCTGAACAGCACGGACGCCACGACCTGCGCCCCGGCCGAGGCACTGGCCCGCCGGGTCGGCGAGTCGGTGATCGGCGACGACCTGGAGATGCCGGGGCCGTTCGGTCCGCGGCGGCTGGTCTACGCCGACCACACCGCCTCCGGCCGGTCGCTCCAGTTCATCGAGGACTTCATCCGCGACCAGGTGCTGCCCTGGTACGCCAACACCCACACCGAGTCGTCGGGCACCGGCCAGCGGACCACCAGGCTGCGCGAGCAGGCCCGGCGGCTCGTCCACCAGGCGGTCGGCGCCGGCGACGAGCACGCGGTGATCTTCACCGGGTCCGGCTCGACCGGCGCGATCGACAAGCTGCTGCGCATCCTCGGCCTGAGCGGAGGCGTGCCGGCGGCGCGGCGGCCGGTCGTGCTGGTGGGCCCGTTCGAGCACCACTCCAACGAGCTGCCCTGGCGAGCGTCGACCGCCGAGGTGGTGGTCATCGGCCAGGACTCGGGCGGCCACCTGAACCTGGTTCACCTGGAGCGGGAGCTGCGCCGCTTCGCCGACCGGCCGCTGCTGGTCGGGTCGTTCTCGGCCGGGTCCAACGTCACCGGGACGCTCACCGACACGGACACGGTGTCGGAGCTGCTGCACCGCCATGGCGCGCTGGCCTGCTGGGACTACGCCGCCGCCGGCCCGCACGTCGAGATCGCCATGCGCGGCGACCCGCGTCGCCCACGCAGCGCCAAGGACGCGGTCTTCCTGTCCCCGCACAAGCTCGTCGGCGGTCCCGGCACCCCGGGGGTGCTGGTCGTCCGCCGCGACCTGGTCCGCAACCCGGTCCCGACCGTACCGGGCGGCGGCACGATCGCCTACGTCCACCAGCGCGGCGAGCACTACCTCGACGACCCCGCCCACCGCGAGGAGGGCGGCACCCCCGCGATCGTCGAGTCCATCCGCGCGGGCATGGTCTTCCAGCTCAAGCTTCTCTGCACCAACCGTGCCTTCGGATGGAGGGTGTCGGGCACGTCAACCGTCGGCGACGGCATAGACCACCGAGGGTCGCCAATGGATCGCCCCGTCGGCCTCCCGGCAGGCTTCGATCGCCGCGAACGCTGCGGCCTGGTAGGCCTCGACCGCCCAGTCGTCCATGTGCTCCAGCGCCCACCGCTCCCCGTGGGTCCACTGCTCAGCCCACCACGCCGGGGCGTCGGCGTAGGCGACGTCCAGCTGCTCGACCGCGATGGTGACCTGCCCGGCGCCGGTGGAGCGCAGCAGCCGCTCCAGCCCGCCGGCCCTGAGCCGGCCGCCGCCAAGCGGCTCCAGCGGGGGCGCCAGGCGGCGCAGCAGCTCATCCTTCCACGCCCAGCGTGGGTCCAGGTCGGCGAAGTCGGAGACCGCCAGCCGCCCGCCGGGCCGCAGCAGCGCCCACAGCCCACGCAGCGCCGCGGCCGGCTCGCCCAGCAGGTAGACCGCGGACGCCACCAGCACCACGTCGAACGACGCCGGGCGCAGGCCGGGCCGCTCGGCGTCCATGACCGCCACCGCTGCCGGGGCGGCTGCTGGCCCGAGCGCTTGCAGCCGCCGTGCCGCCTGGGCAGCCATCGGCTCGGCCAGGTCGACGCCGACCGCAAGGCCGTCGGGGCCGGCCCGGCGGGTGGCCTCCAGCAGCGCGGCGCCGGTCCCGCAGGCCACATCCAGCACCCGCATCCCCGAGCGCACGCCCGCGTGGGCGACCAGCCGCTGGGCGATCTGCTGGAGGAACCCGGCCTGGTCGTAGGTGGCAGCCACCCGGCCGAACAGGCCAGCGACCACCCGATTCACCTCGTGCACCGCAGCTCCCTGGCCGTGGTTGCGCTGTCCAGCCTAGCTGCTCCGCCTTCTGGGGGCGGGCTGGGGATGAGCACCACCATGATCCAGAGCACGGCTGGCTGCACCAGGGCGGCCCAGCCGCGCGGGGGTTCAGCCCAGGCCGTCGCCGGCCCAGCCGGTAGGCAGCAGGTAGCGCCACCCTGGCTGCCAGGCGAAGGGGGCATCGACCAGCTCTTCCAGCGTCTTGCCGTCCAGCAGGCAGTCCAGCGCCCACCTGGTGGCCGAGTGGCCAATCACCACGACGGTGTGCCCGTCCCAGCCGGCGCTCAGCTCGCCCAGGAAGTCCCGCACCTGCGTGACGACCTGCCGGTAGCTTTGCCCGCCGGGGTAGGGCTGGTCGATGTGCCGGGCCCGCTGGGCGGCAAGCTGGACGACGGGCATGCCGTTGTACCTGCCGTAGTTGCACTCGCGCAGCCGAGCGTCGGTGTGGATCGGGATGGCGCGGTCGCCGAAGGCGACCTCGGCGGTCTGGACGGCGCGGGCCAGGTCGGAGACGAACACCGCGGCGATCGCCCGGCTGCGGTGACGCTGGCCGAGTTCCACGGCCAGCTGTCGTCCTCTGAGGGAGAGCTGTCCGGGCAGCCAGCCGGTCGCGATGCCGGCCTCGTTGTCGGTGCTCAGCGCGTGGGTCTCGTAGAGGATCTCGACGGCCATGGTCTCCCGCCTCGGGTCGTCGCTGGGCAGGACAGGACTGGCGACACGATAGCCGCGCCGCCGTCTCGGCCCATGGCGATCCTGCTCGCTGGCTGGTGTGGGGGTGGGTCGTGAGCACGGCGACCGCGATCGAGTGGACCGAGACGACCTGGAACCCGACGACCGGGTGTGACCGGATCTCGCCTGGCTGCGACCACTGCTATGCGCTCACCCTGGCCACGCGCTTGAAGGCGATGGGCCAGGCGAAATACCAGACCGACGGTGACCCGCGCACCTCCGGGCCCGGGTTCGGCGTCGCCCTGCACCCCGGGGCCCTGCTGGAGCCGCTGCGGTGGCGCAAGCCGAGGGTCTGCTTTGTCGACAGCATGGCGGACTTGCTGCACGCCAAGGTGCCGACCGATTTCCTCGCCCAGGTGTGGGCGGTGATGGCGCTGACGCCGCAGCACACCTACCAGGTCTTGACCAAGCGGCCCGAACGCTACCGGCGCGTCCTGGACGGCCCGTGTTGGTGTGGCGGTGGTCATCCGCCTGGCCTGGACTTCCGGCGCCTGGTCGAGGGCCACGCTCGTCGGCTGGCGCCCGGCCGCGCGGTCGACCTCGCGGCGGGCTGGCCGCTGGCGAACGTGTGGCTTGGCACCTCGATCGAACGCGACGACTACGTGCGCCGCGCCGACGACCTGCGTGCCGCCCCCGCTGCGGTGCGCTTCCTCAGCCTGGAGCCGCTGCTTGGCCCGCTGCCGGAGCCTGGACCTGACCGGGATCGACTGGGTGATCGTGGGCGGGGAGAGCGGTCCGGGGTTCCGGCCGTTGGACCTGGACTGGGTTCGTGACCTGCGGGATCGGTGCATCCGGCTGCGCATCCCGCTGTTCTTCAAACAGGTTGGCGGGCGCAGTCCCAAGGCCGGCGGCCGCGAGCTGGACGGGCGCACGTGGGACGAGTTCCCCGTCCCGGTCCGGGTCGAGGCGGTGGCTCGTGGTGGGTGAGCAGCGGTCATCGCCGGTGGGGTGGTCGGCGTGGGGGCAGCGCGGGCATGCCCAGGCTGACTGGCCCCCTTGCGGCGGCGCGGCGGGCCTGGTCGCGTTTGCTGCGCAGGAACGTCAGGGTGAGGTCGATGCCTTCCACCTCGCCGCGCCAGCCTTCGCCGAGCGCGCGTTGCCGACGCGCCTGCAGGTCGCCCTCCAACTCGTCCAGGCGGCCAAGCATCTTGGGGTTGAGCGACAGCATCGGGCAGCGGATGCAGGCGTGCTCGTGTGCGCACGGAGTGCCATAGGGGCGTCCGCAGGAGCCCAGTTCGACCTTGCGCTTGTCGAAGTGCTCCTCAAACTCGACCCATTCATCGCCGGTCGGATTCCGGTATTCCCTAGCTGGCCGCTGGGCCCGGCGACGGTCAAGAAACTGCTGGTAGTGGGCGATGATGTCCTCGTCGAACACGGCGACATAGCCCCGTGTGGTCTGCACGTTGAGGTGCCCGAGCAGGGCGGCGCCGATGTGGATCGGCAGCCCGTTGTTGACCAGCTCGGTCGCAAACAGCCGCCGGAAGTCGTGGGGCGCGAACCGGATCTCGGCGAACTCCGGGTGGGTGGGCACCAGCGACCTGGCCGCCTTGCGGACAAGGTCGCGGACCCCACTGGTCGACAGCGCCCGCGGCGTCCCACTTTGGATCCGCTGGAACAGGTAGGGAAGCGGCTCACACCAGTCGCGCTCCGCCTGGTCATAGCGCGGGCAGACCGGGACCGTGCCGTGGGTGTCCCGGTGGCGGCGGATGACCTGGGCGATGACGTGGAACAGCTCCGCCGACATCGGGATGACCCGCTCCCGGTCGCTCTTGGACGGGCTGACCACCAGCAGCGCGACGACCTCGCCGTTTGGCCGCTGGTATTAGCGGACGCTGAGGTGGGTCAGCTCGACGAGCTCCTCACGCCGCAGGCCCGCCAGCCGCAGCGTCTCCACCACCGCCCACTGCCAAAAGGCGCTGTCCTCCGCATAGGACAGGCGCACCAGCTCCCCGGTGTGGGTGTTGGTCACCCGGACCGGCTCGCTGCCCAGCAGCTCAGGGCGGCGCTGGGTGGCCTTGCTGGCGGTCCGCTGCCAGGTCACGCCATCGACGACGAACCGCTCCCCAGCCGGGGTCTGCTGGGCCGCGGCCAGCAGGACGCGCAGGCCCTGCCAGTTGTCGTTGACGTGCTGGGACAGGATCGCCAGCAGCGGCTGGCGCTCGCGGGTGCGGTTGGCCATCCGCTCCCGCAGCCGGCGTCGGCGGATGTGAAACCAACGCAGGTCAGCGTCGCGGATCGGACAGGGCGCGACCCAACGTGCCCAGCGTTCGGGCTCGGCGGCCGACCAGGTCTGCAGGTCCAGGTAGAACGCGCGGACCGCCAAGAACGGCGCGTCGATGTGCTGGCGGGGCTGGCCGTCGCGGCGGACCAGCAGCCGCTGCTTCCACGCCTGGACGGTCTCCTCGCTCAGCCGCAGGTCGGCCTGGTCCGGGTTCACCTGTTCGACGATCTTCCAGAAGTGCCCCGCCAGGCTGCGGACCAGGTTCTCCATGGTCGCGTAGTCAAGCTCAGGCGAGCGCCGACGGACGTAGTCGACCAGCAGGTCGCGGACCGCGCGGTTGCGCAGCCGCTGACGGTCGACCAACTCCTCGATCGACCACCGGCCCCGGATCCTGGCGTCCTGCAAGGTCCGGGGCGCCCAGGCGGGGATCCGGCCCATGTCATGCAGCAACGGCCAAGCCGCCGCGATCCCGCTGCCCGGGTGGTCGTTCGCCCACTGGACGAGCCCGCCTGGGGTGAGGCTGGCCAGGTCGACCCCGAAGACCGTCAACGCGCGGCAGAGCTGGCTGAGCGCATCCCGTCGGCCCTCGGCGCTGACGGGATGTGCCCGCAGCCGGGTGCGGAACTCCTCCAGCAAACGGTCCTGCGCGACCTGCAGGAACCTGTCGGTGTAGTGGGGCGGGTTGGTGGCCTGCAAGGCCGCCGTCGACGGGCAGATCAGCCGCGTGCAGAAGGCGATGCCCGCAGCCCGGATGAGCCTGCTGCGCCACCTGGGATCGTTGCCGGCCAGGTCGGCGACCGTCTGGCCGGGCTGGTTGAGCCCGGCAGCCTCCCACCGCTGCTGCCAGGTCTGTCCTGGCTGCTCGGCGAGCAGCTCCAGCAGCCGCCGCATCCCGTGCTTGTAGTCGGCGAGGGTGCTGCGGCTGACGTCGGCGAACCGCTCGACAACCAGCCCCACGATCTGCTCGGCCGATGCCCTCGACAGGTCCCCGAGCGGGCGCGGTGGCGGGTTCGGGATCGGCGGCGGCGCGGCCGCGATCTGGGTGCGGCCACCGAGGGCGACCTCAGGGTCACGGTTGGCGGTGTGGCGGCGGATCCGGTTCGAGGTTGCGTGCGGGCGCATGGTCGGCCCGATCGCGCTGTCAGCCACGTTATCGGTCACCGAACACCGCCGCGACGTCGTCGGCGTGGTACTGGGCTGCCCAGCGTGCTGGCTCGGCCGGCCGCTGGTAGTGCACGGCCAGCTTGTCGAGCAGGTCCTCCAGCCCGACCGCGGTGTAGAGGGCGGTGGTCGTGAGATGGGCGTGCCGCAGGATCGTCTGCACCTCCACCAGCGTCAGGCTGGGATCACGTGCCATGCGGGTCGCCGCGGTGTGGCGCAGGTCATGCAGCGTCCAGTTGCTGCCGAGCTGCTCGGCGGTACGCTGCAGGATCCGGCGTGCCGCCCAGTAGGTCAGCGGCCGGGGCGTCCCTCTGCGGGTGCGCCACACTGGACCACTGCCAGCCGGCAGGCCTGCCTCGTCGAGGTAGACAGCCAGGTAGGCCAGCGCTTCCGGGGATACCGGGATCGCCTCCCGCAGACGGGTTCCCTTCGAAATCACCCACAGCCGTCCGGTCGTCCAGTCCACATCCGCCAGCCCGACCCGCAGCAGCTCCGACGCGCGAGCGCCGGAGGAGACGTAGCAGGCCAGCAGCGCCCGGTCACGGGCGCAGCGCATGCGAGCAAACAACTCGTCCCACTGCTGGTCGGGGATCGCCCGTGGCTGGCGCGGCTGGATCTTTGGCCGCAGACGCGCTCGGCGGTGCGGCCGCGGCAGCTCAATCGGCGAGGTGTGCGCCAGCGCCCGTCGGCGGGACTTGCTGTCTGGGACTGGGTTGACCACTGGGCCCAGCCCGAAGTGGCGATGAAACGCGTAGAAGCCATGGATCACCGACAGGTTGTGCGCGATCGTCGTCGGCGCATACCCAGCGGCCAAGACCGGCTTCCCCGTCTTGGGGTTGACCGACCCCGGCGGGTAGCCGCCTTCCCGGCGGCGGCGCCGCTGCGGGTTGGGCGCCGACCGCAGCCACCCGACCAGCGTGGCGACCTCGGCCTCGGTGGCCTGCTCCCAGCCGACGTCGACCGCCCACAGCAGCCGGAACCACCGCAGCAGGTCATGCCCATAGCTACGGCCGGTCAACGGGCTGGCGTCGCCAAGCTGCAGGTCCCGCAGGTAGCGGCTGACGCAGTCGATTTCCCGGTCGGCCGCATCCACCACCAGGTACGGCAGCGACGGCGTCGCACCCTCAACCACCGCGCCGACCCGCGGAAGACCCATCCGGCCATCCATCAGGTCGCGGTGCGCACCAGAGAACTCACCAAGCTCCGCCATGAGGAGAGATCCTGCATGCCCCCATCCCCTGATCGCCAGCCCACCAGTCAGATGGTGCAGTCAACAGTTCAGGCCGTCGGGACCCAGCTGATCGGTCGGTGCGAGACCAGCTATGTCCGCCGCGCGATCGCGTCGTGGCGGGAGAACCCCGCGATCGAGCTGCTCGGCGACCTCGACGGCCCGCGGCTGCCGATCGTGTCGTTCCGGGTCCGCGGGCCGAGCGGGCGATGGTTGCATCACAACTTCGTGGTCGCGGTGCTCAACGACCTGTTCGGCGTCCAGGCCCGCGGCGGCCGTTCCTGCGCCGGCCCCTATGGCCACCAGCTGCTCCGTATCGACCTCGACCACGCCAGGGCGTTCGCGACCCAGGCGGTGCGGGGCTGGTTCGGCATCAAGCCGGGCTGGACCCGGGTGAGCTTCAGCTTCTACCAGTCCGAGCTCGCCTTCGAGTACCTCGTGGCGGCGGTCCACCTGACCGCCGGCTTCGGCGCGAGGCTGCTGCCGGAGTACCGCTTCGACCCGGCCAGCGGCCTGTGGCGGCACCGCAACGCGAGCGCCCCGCCAGACCTGCTCGCCGGTCTGTCGTACGACCAGGAGGGCCGGCTTGGCCACCCGGGCCGCGACGGCCACCGCCGCGCGGTCGACGGGGAGCTGACCCGCTACCTGCGGCAGTCCGAGGTGGCCCTGGCCGCACGGCCGCCGCTGGCCGCGGACGAACCGCAGGCCACCCTGCCGGGCGGGCTGGAGCGCCTGCGCTGGTTCGAGCTGCCGGAGGCCTGCCTGCCCGCCGCCGGCGCCCTCCAGCCGCTCGGCCGGGCCGCCGGCTGAGTTCCGCCCACGGGGCCTTCTCGGCGCGGTGCCGTCGAGCGATCATGGGCGCCGACCCTCGAGCAACCGGAGCAATGGAGCGACGTGGTGGCTGCAATCGACCGGATCCTGGTGGTTGGCGGGGGCATCGGCGGCCTCTGTATGGCGACCACGCTGGACCGGCAGGGGTTCGCGCCCGAGCTGGTGGAGCGCAGCCCGGCGTGGCCGGCGGTCGGCGCCGGGATCGCCCTGCACGCCAACGGCGTGCGCGTGCTGCGCGGGCTCGGCCTGGGCGAGGCGATCGACCGCGCGACCGCCGTGCTGCCGCGCTGGACCTTCCTCGACCAGCGGGGCGAGCCGCTGTGCGAGACCGACCTGGAGGCACTCTGGGGCGAGGTCGGGCCGTGCCTCGGCATCACCCGCGTCCGCCTCCAGGAGATCCTGCTGGACGGCGCGGCCGCGGTGCCGCACCGCCTCGGCGTGGCCGTCACCGCGCTGCGTCAGGAGGGCGGACGGGTCGAGGTCGGCTTCGGCGACGGCTCCCGGAGCGACTACGACCTGGTGGTCGGCGCGGACGGGATCTACTCGACCGTCCGAAGGCTGGCGGTGAGCCCGGCCGAGCCGGACTACGCCGGCACGATGGCCTGGCGCAGCGTGGTGCCCAGCCGGCCGCCCGTGTCGACGGTCTGATGGCGCTGATGGGCGAGGGCTGCTTCTTCGGCCTGGTGCCGGTGGGCGACGGCCAGACCTACGGCTTCGCCGGGCTCGACTCGGAGCGCTTCGACGACCCGCCGGCGGGCCGGCTGGAGCGCTTCCGCGCCAGGTTCGCCGGCTTCGGCGGCCCGGTGCCGGCGTACCTGGAGGCGCTCGAGCGCGACCGGCAGCTCCACGCCGGGCCGATCGAATGGGTGGACCTCGACTGCTGGCACCAGGGCCGGGTGGTGCTGGTCGGCGACGCCGCCCACGCCGCCCCGCCCCACATGGGCGAGGGCGGCAGCATGGCGATGGAGGACGCCGTGGTGCTCGCCGAGGAGCTGCGCGCCGCGCCGACCGTCGAGGCCGCCCTCGACCGGTACGAGCGGCGCCGCCGGCCGCGCGCCGACTGGGTGCAGGAGCAGAGCCGCATCGCCGCCAAGGCGTGGGTGCTGCCGCCCGAGGTGCGCAACGCCGCCCTGCGCGGCCGCGGCGACCAGATGCTGTGCGAGCGCTACCAGCCTCTGATCGCCGCGCTGTAGCCGCGTCGCGGCTCAGCTGCCGTGCCAGGTCCGCTGGTGCTCGGCGTGGCTGCGCAGGTAGGCGCCCTCCCGGAAGAACCGGTCGTAGAACTCGAGGTCGAGGTGGTGCGCCTGGACGTAGTTCAGGATCATCAGCGACGGGACGGTGCCGGGGAACTTGCCGAAGGTGTCGTAGAGGTACTGCCCCTGGAGCGCGACGCAGGCCTTGAACTCGGGCGAGTGGACCTCCGCGCTGCCGCGCACGCCCGGGCTGTCGCTCCAGGCCCCCGGGGTGCCCGGGTGGTAGGGGCCGCCCGGGCCGAACTTGCGGGCGGCGAAGGCCTCCACCGCGACCGCCATGTCCGGGTAGTGGGGCGGGCAGTACGCCTCGAAGACGCCCTCGAGCCCGGTCGGGTTGGGTGTCGACCAGCCATCGCGCAGGTCGTAGCGGAAGCCGAGCCCGGGAACGTCCTCGTCGCCCGAGGCGCCCAGCATGGTGAACCGGTCGATGCCGTCGAACATCCAGCCGCCGAGCCCCATCGCCTGGAGCAGCAGCACGCCCGCGTAGCAGCAGCTGGCCAGCTCGGCGACCGCCTCGGAGAGCATGTACTGCTCCACGAAGGTGAGCGGCAGCGGCGAGGAGAGGTCGGCCAGCTCGCCGAACTGCTCGATACCCGGGATGGTGCGCTGGTTGACGTCGTCGTAGACGACGTAGCCGTTCTGCAGCAGGAAGCAGAGCCCGGCGATGGTGTGCTGGGCCACGTCGGCGACCGGGATCACCAGCAGCGAGCCGGGCACGTTCACGCACCAGGTGTTGTGGCCCTCCATGTAGGGCTCCCGGCGGGGCAGGTACAGCCGCCGGTCGGAGAGGCGGCGCAGCCGTCCCCGGTGCCGCTCGACCATGAGCTCGATGGTGACCTCCTCGTCGGCGGGGTCGACCAGGGCGCCGGCGTCGCGGGTGGGGAAGAACCAGGTGCCGTCGTCGTCGGTGAAGAACAGCTCGGCGGTGTGGAAGCCAGCCGCCGACGGGAAGGTCCTGCCCGCCGCCGCGCCCGCGTAGTTGGCCAGGTGCGGCGCGTAGCGCGGGTTGCGGGTGATGGCGTGGTGCCACCCGGTCGTGCCGGCCATGCCGCTGAGCAGCACCAGCCGCTCCAGCTCGCTCAGCGGCACCGGCTCGTGCTCCGACCGGTAGGCCAGCGGCCCGTCGGGGATCTCGTCGCCCAGCGCGAAGCGCCGCGAGCGCCGCCCGAGCAACGCCTCCACCAGCGGGAAGCTCGCCAGCTCCCGGAGCGCCTGGGCCTGGATCGTGCTGCTGTCGGTGGTGCTGACTGCCATGCGTGCCCCCTCGTATTCGCCGCCGCGGCGCGGACCGCCGCGGCGCCTGCTCGCGGTGGGTGACGACCACCACC
>DASVXQ010000084.1:0-4289 GCA_036392615.1 Actinomycetes bacterium
GCGTTCGGCCATCATCCGCAGAGCGTGGGTGACCCGCAAGGCGAAGGAGGCCGAGGTTGGCTAAGACACATACGGCGTCCGACGGCCGGACCGTTACCCACACCCACGGCGACTACCCCACGGCGGCGGCGCAGGCCGCGACGCTCGCCAACACGAAGTCATAGGAGCGCGCCGATGACCGTCAACATCGACCACCTGCGGGGCCGGCGCTACCGCCCGCCGATCTCCGCCGTCGAGCTGGCGCGCAGGGTGAAGCACGTCATCGACGTCAGCGGCCGCGCCGGCATGGGCTTCATGATCACGCCGGGCGACGCCCTGGGGAACTGCCGCGACGTTCCCGGCGCCGAGCGAACGTTCGGCCTGGCCGTGCTGGAGGCCGCCGCCGAGAAGCTGCCGCCCGGCGCCTGCAGGTGGCACCTGGCCCGCGCCCTCGCGACGCGCCACGGCTTGCCGGCGCCGCTCGACACACCGGCGACCCGGCTGCTCATCGGGAAGCCGTGCGCGAGCTGCCTCCCCGCGGTGCAGCCCGCCGGCCGCGAGGCCGTCGTGGCCGCGGCCGGGGGAACGCCGCGCGACAGCTACACACCCGGCACCTACGAGGTCGCCGGCGTCCGGGGCGGCCGCGTCACGCTCGGCCGGCGCGTCCTCGACCACCTGGCCGGTGCCCGCGACCGGCTCGACCCAGCCAAGCACTACCTGCTCGTGTCATCGGACGGCAGCCAGACCGTTCAGCACGCCTCCGCGTGCGCCCTCCGGCCCGACGCGTGCGCGCTCAGCGCCGCCAACCTTGCCAACGGCGGCGGCCTGGCCGCGTCGGCCGGCTCCCCGGCGGCGCCCGGCGCCGCCCCCAAGGTCGAGCGCCAGGAGACCGGCACCTACGTGATGGACGGCTCCTGCAAGTGGTGCCGCGTCCGCTGGACGCTCGCCCACGTCGGCATGCCGATGCCCGTCCTGACCCTCGGCCTGCTGAAGCGGTTCGGCCAGCCCCGCTGCAGGTGGTGCATCGAGGAGCTGGAGGCGTCGCGCGCGGTGCGCGCCGGGGCGCGGCAGCGGGCCGGGCTGGTCGCATCCGCGCTGGCGCCCGATGCGACCCCCCGCGCGCTGGCCGCCGGGCAGGCCGTGCTGGCGGGCGCGGGCTGGGAGCCGGGGAGGCGCGCGTCGTGAGCGAGGACGTCCGGGCGGAGGTCGCCCGCGCCATAGATGACCTCGCGACGCTGCACCGGAACGGCGTCGTGCTCATCCCCAACGTGCTCGACCTGTCGCTGGGCCAGGTCGAGGTCATCGCGGCGTGCTGGGACTTCGTTCGGCAGTGGGACGTGAGCCTCGACCGCAGCCGCAGCTTCGGCGACGCGCTCGACATGCTGGCGTTCGACGGCGGCGAGGCGCCGATGAAGGACGCCGCGTGGGTGCTGGCGCTGCTGCGGTCGCGCGGGCTCATCCGCACGCAGGAGGAGGCCGGGCCGTGACCAAGCTGGACGCCCTGCAGCGCGACCTCCGGCGCGAGTGGGCCGAGGCGCGGCGCGAGGCCAAGCCGAGGCGCCCGCCCAGTCCGGCGCCGCAGGTCGTTGACGACGACTGCGCGTGCCGTGACGGCCGGCTGTGCGCGTACCACGAGGCCCGGCGCCGCGCCGAGGCCGAGCGCGTCGAGCTGCTGCGGCAGGGCGCCGGGCGTGAACCTCACCCCCGCGAGAACGTGACTCGTACGGCGTGTTGCATAAACGCTTGGCTGATGGTTGATGAGCACTGCCGGTGCTTCGTCAGGTCACGGGGCTCGCCCGACGGCTGGAGGTGTAACGAAGGCGCGCAATGCGTCGTTCCTATCTGCGGCGGGGCCAGTGAACCCCGGCACTGGAGCCGAGCAAAGCGAGGCCTATCTTGAAGCGATCGGTCCGTGCTGCCGCGATCCTGGCAGCGATCTGCATGGTCCTTGCGGCGGGATGGGCGGGGACGGGCGCCACGGCGCAGGTCGCTGGGACGGCACTGCTGCTCTCGTCCCACCCCTCGACCTACAAGCTTGACCCGGCGACCGGGCAGCTCAGCGTCCTGGTCGCCAACGGCGAGGACGCGGTCATCTCCCCCGACCGGACGCGGGTGGCCTACGTGCGCGACCTCGACCCCTGCGTGTACCGAGACCCCCTCGGCATCTGCCGGGCATTCAACGACCTGCTCACCGCCGACCTCTCCGGCGCCGACGAGCGGACCGTCGCCCACACCGCCGACATGATCAACCGCTTCAGCCCCGACTGGTCGCCGAAGGGGTCCAGGATCCTGTTCGGCTGGTCCACCGTTGACGAAGGCTGGGGTCTGGCCTGGGTACGGCCCAATGGCTCCGGCCTTGAGACGCTGGAGCGGTACGCGGGTCGGGGGAGGTTCTCCCCCGACGGCAGGAAGATCGCCTACGTGCGCGACGGCAACATCAAGCTCATGAACCTGGGCGGCCGCAGGACCAGGCTGCTCACCAGCGACGCTAGCAGCGACGGCTATGCACCGGACTGGTCGCCGGACGGCACGCGGATCGCCTACACAGGCTCAGGAGGCCTGTACGTGCTGACCGTCAAGACCGGCGAGGTTCGCAACCTTGCCGGGTGGACGGCGCCGGTGAGCTTCCCGAGCACTGCGGTCTTCTCTCCCGACGGCACCCAGATCGCCTTCGCCGCCCTTGACGTGTCCGCCTATCCCGAGGGCCAAGCCGTCCCGCGGATCTACACGGTCGACGTTGCCGGTGGGGAACCGCGCCCGATCGCCGAGGCCAGCGGGTACCTCACCGACTGGGTGCAGCTGAGCTCGAGCGGGTGAAACCCGGTCGAGCTGCCGCGTCGTCTGCAACGCTTGCCAACGAGGCAGGTGATCGCCATGGGCCGGCCTCACCCTGCACGCCAGCTGGTACCGCAGCCGCAGAGGGCCGGCGCCCTCTCGTCCTACTCCACCTTCAGCCGCCGCTTCAGCTCGGCGGTCGCGATGCTCTGCAGGACGGGCAGCATGGCCTCGTACATCACCAGCGACCTAACCATCTTTGCGATCTAGGGTGACGGTTGTTACCACAGGTCAAGTCCACTGCGACGAAGAAACGAATACGGCAGGTGCGGGGTACGCCGGACCCGGTCGATGCCACGCTGGGCGGCCCCGATGACCTCCTCCAGCGTGTCGCCGGCAAGGTTGGCCAGCTCGCCGCCCTTGCCCTTGAGATGGCCCCACAGCGCCTCAGTCGGGTTCAGCTCCGGGGCATAGCCGGGCAGCCGCTCGGCCACCAGCCAGTGCCGCTGGCTGGCCAGGAAGGCCTGCATGGCCTTGCTGCGGTGGGCGGGCAGCCCATCCCACACCAGGGTCGCCTTCTGCCCACCAAGCAGGCGCCGCAACTCCTGCAGCACAACGATCAGCCGCTGGGTGTTGTAGCTGCCGGGCTGGACGTGGAAGGCCAGCCGGCAGCCGCCACCGGCCGAGCCAAAGCACAACGCCGCAGCGATCGAGGCGCGCTGCCAGTTGAACCGGTGCACCAGCACCGGCGTCTTGCCACGCGGCGCCCAGGTCGAGCGCACGATCGGGGTCAGCGAGACGCCGGACTCGTCGAAGAAGCAGATGACCGCACCCCGGCGCCTGGCGTTTTTTTGACCCTGGGCCAGTCGCTGGCGACCCACTGGCGGATCGCCTGCTCGTTGCGTTCTTGGGCGCGGCGGGTGGGGCGCTGCAGGCTCCAGCCGAGCTGGTGGCGCAGCAGCCGCCAGACGTGGGCGGGGTGGTGGCGCACCCCGGTGGTGCGCCAGATGACCTCGGCGATGCGGCCCAGGGTCCACAAGTTGGTGTCGAACCCGTGGGCCTTGGCGCCCTCCAGCAGCGCCTGTTGGACCTGCTCAAGCTGGGCGTCGGACAGTTTGGGGCTGCGGCCGGGGGCGCCACGGCTGGCCAGACCGGCGGCGCTATCGGACTGCCAGCGCTGCTGCCAGCGGCTGGCGGTCTGGCGGGAGACGCCGAGGGTGCGGGCCACCTCGGCCTGGTGGATGCCTTGTTGGAAGAGCTCGGCGGCTTGCAGGCGGCGGTCTTGGAACGCCTGGCGGTCCCGGCGTTCGGTGACGGGTTTGCGATCACGAGCTGCCATCGGCCCATGCTGCCACCGCCACCAGCCCTTTGTCACCCTAGATCGCAAAGATCGTTAGTCCGCCGGCTGGCCAGCAATTGACCTTCTCAGACACCCTCTAATCGGCCTGGCCAGCTGCTCACCCCGCCGATCGCGATCGGCGGTGAGCCTGGCATGCCCACCAGGTAAATCACAAGCTTAGACCGAACTTCTCTGG
>DASVXQ010000085.1:0-4603 GCA_036392615.1 Actinomycetes bacterium
TCCTAAACAACCTGTCTGGGAACTACAGCTAGTACTCCAGCCGCACTTGCTTTGGTGATGGGGTAGGTTCTCGCCCGCCGGCCGGGGACGGGTCGGTAGTCCACAGCGCCATGGAGGCAGGGCCGTGCTGGAGGCCGACGAGGCGGCAGACATCGAAGAAGTCCAAGCATGGGCGGCAGGGCTGGACGCCCTGCACGCCCGGGTCGCGGGACGGTTCGCCCGCTCCGAGCCGCGGCGGCGGGCGCTGGCCTATCTGCGCGGGCTGCTGGGCAACGTGACGCGGAAGAACGGTTGGCAGCTGGCCGAGCACGCCGGTGAGCGCACCCCCGACGGCATGCAGCGGCTGCTTTCCACCGCCGGCTGGGACCCTGACCTGGTTCGCGACGACCTGCGCGAATACGTGGTGGAGCATCTGGGCGACCCGGGCGCGGTGCTGGTGGTGGACGAGACCGGATTCCTCAAGAAGGGCACGACCTCGGTGGGGGTCCAGCGCCAGTACTCCGGCACGGCCGGCAAGGTCGACAACTGCCAGCTCGGCGTCTTCCTCGCCTATGCCAGTCCCAAGGGGCGGGCGATGATCGACCGCGAGTTGTACCTGCCCGAAAGCTGGACCGACGACCCTGCGCGCTGCAAGGCCGCGCGGGTGCCCCAAGAGGTCGGGTTCCGGACCAAGCCGCAGCTTGCCCAGGTGATGCTGGAGCGTGCCCTGGACGCTGGCGTGCCGGCGTCGTGGGTGACCGCTGACGAGGTCTATGGCGGCAGCCCGGCGCTGAGGGAGTGGCTCGAGGAGCGGCAGGTGCCATACGTGCTGGCGGTCAAGTGCACCGAGCTGCTTGGAGTGGATGGCCCACAGGGTCCGGTTAGGACAAGCGCCGAGCAGCTGGCTACCGCGGTGCCAGCCGAGCAGTGGATCACCTGTAGCGCCGGCCATGGTGCCAAGGGCCGCCGGCTGGACGACTGGACCCGCGTGGGGTTGGCGGTGCCGGCCACGGCGGGGATGGCCAGGTGGCTGCTGGTGCGCCGCAGCCGCAGCGACGGGGAGCTAGCCTTCTACGCCTGCTATGCGCCGGCCACCACCCCGCTGATCGGGCTGGTGCGGGTGGCCGGGATCAGGTGGGCGGTGGAGGAGGGCTTCGAGCAGGCCAAGGGCGAGGTCGGCCTGGACCACTACGAGGTCCGCAGGTGGCCGGGCTGGTATCGGCACGTCACCCTGGCGCTGCTGGCGCATGCGTTCCTGGCCATCACCCGCGCCCAGGCCACCAACCTCGAGCGGGCAAAGGGGGGCACGGCGGCCTGAGCGGCGGGCTTGGCCTGCTGCCGCTGACCGTCCCTGAGGTCCGCCGCCTGCTGATCGCGTTGGTGTGGACCAGACCGGTCGCGCCGGGGTTCGTGCTGGCCTGGTCCAGGTGGCGCCGCCGCCATCAGGCCCGCGCCAGGCGCGCCCACTACCAGCGACAACAGCGGCAGGTGCGGCCGGACTGAGGATTGGGCAGCGCCAACGCTCGCTGCGCGAGTGCTGTCGGCCCCCTGGGCTAGCCTGCGCCGGTGAGCGAATTCAGCGAGAGCTACCACCTTGAGGCTGACCAGCAGCAGGCCGGCGTCCAGCTGCTCAGGCGGGCGAACCTCGACGGCGTTGTCTTCCCCCCACAACGCGGTTGGGTGAGTATCTTCCCCCGCTCGGAGTTCGGAGCGCCGCCCGAAGGCCTGATCCAGGCCAATCAGGGCTGCCTGCTGCACTACCTGCTGGACCAGGATGCCGGCTGGCTGTTCGAGGTCTTCACCGGCCCGCAGCTGGCCTGCCACTACCAGTGCCACTGGCTGGACTGGAGCGACTTTCAAGCTCGGGTCGGAGTCGATGCCAGCGGCCTGGACGTCGAGGTGGTCTGGACGCTCGCCCAGCGCCACGGCCACGATCCCCAGCTGGTGGAGCTGCAGCGGGTCCTGCACCCTCGCATCGAGCGGCGGACCGACCCGGAGACCGGCCAAGAATACGACGACTTCGTCGACTGGCCGGCAGGTGAGACGCTCGACAACGTGGCGTACGCCTTTGCCCGGCTCCTCGCCCTCCCCTACTACCAGTGGCTCCGGTGGCCGGTCGACCTCCGCGACGAAAAGGGCCGGCTTCAGCACGGCGCAGTCAGGGTCGGGAGCTGAGCACACCGGACTCTTCCTTCAAGGCATGCCCAACCCCGTCCATGAAGTGCGGCTGGAGTATTAGGCGGGTCAGCCCCCTGTCGTCGCCACTACGGAGTTCCGCCCAGAGGACCTGGTCGCGCTCCCCGGCGGCACGGCGCCCCACCGATCGAGGCTGTCGGTTGCGGCCGGTGCAAGCGCGCCGTGGCCCCCAGGGTGCTCCTCCAACCCCAGGGCGACCCTGGGCGCCTGGTCGTGAACCTCGACCCGACCACGTCGTCGTGGGCGTCAATGGTCAGCTCCAGCGGGGCCTCGGTTCGGCGTGCGGCGTTGGCCACCAGCTCCTCCACCAGTTGTTCGACATCGGCAAGAACGGTGTTGAGGCCCGTCGCGGTCACGGGCCTCGGCGACCAGCTGGCGTGCCGTGACGGCGGCGTGGGGATCGGCGGCAAGCCGGGCGCTGGAGTGGTGCCCTGCCGACACGCCCAGGACCCGGCGGCGGGCCAGTCCGCCATCCACCGATGGCGGGCAGGTGGGGCAGTCCAGCATCGCCCCTGCCGGCACGGGCGCTGGACGTGGCGGGGGTGACCGCAGTCCAGCCGGACCCGGCAGCCGGGATTGCCGGTGAGTGCGGTGGCCAGCCGGGCCGCCTTCTCGGTTCCAATGTCGGGGACACAGGGATCGGCGAATTCGCCACGGCATCCCCCCTTACGGCGGAACGGTTGCTGTTTCATCGGGACCGAGGTCCAGGAGGGCGGGTGGCTCCGGTCAGGACCGTGCCCACCGGCAGAGCCGGCAAACCAGCGAACTCAGCCAATCGGGCAGCAGCCTACCGGCGGCTTCCCACGGGCTGCCAGGGCGAGCGACCGGCCTCCACCCGAAGGAGCCGTGGACACGGCTGCGTAACCAAGACGCCATCGTGGCCGGTGACCCGTTGCCCAACCGAGAGAGGTTGAGGGCCAGGCCCAGGGAGTTGCAGGGTCATCACGGCAGAGCTACCAAGGATCTCATTTTGGGGTGGCGCGGCCTTATTTGCGAGGAGCCCGGAGAAGAGGCGTCGTCATCTGGATCGTGCTTGGTCATCCGGGACGCAGCAGCGGCCCGACCCGTGCGCGACGTGCGGAGCCGGGCTGCCGCGGCTGGCGGTTGCGCCGGAGTTACTTCGCCCGCTGGCGGAGGGCGGCGATCAGCTCGTCCTTGCCCATCGCCGAGCGGCCCTCGATGCCCAACTACCGAGCCCGCTCATGCAACTCCTCGAGGTGCGCTCCTCACAGGTGCGCCGGTCCGCCGACCAGCAGTCGGAACTCTGCCCCCCTCCCCCCGCTCACCCGGTACCCCGACCCGCAGCGGTGACCATGGCCAAGGAACAAGTCGGCGAGCGTAAGCACCGTCCAGCGGCGGTCGAAACGGTTGCCCGCCTAGTCTGACGGACCGCCGGCAAGGGCTAACCTGCTCCACTCCGAGAGAACGAATGCCAATCTCAGAAGGCTCCACCGACAGGACCACCACAATCAGCTGAATCCTCAACCGGCGCCCACAGGTGCCTCCTGGCACCATCCGTCAGTTGCAGCAACTGCTCGTTCTTGAAGCACTGCCATAACACATGACAGTCACCGTCACGCTCTACTGTCCTGCCGAAATCGTCTGACGAAAGCATTGCACCCGAGGTGCCAGTTGCTCCTCGCCGAGGGCGAGTCGGAACGATGCCGCTGGGCGTCGTGAGACGCCACCGCACTGGGCTGTGCCAGAAATTTGCCAGAAACTACGCCACACGCGACCTCGCCCCACACCACCCCCCAACCCTCGACAGGACTTCTCACCTGCGCGGTTGTGCGGAAACGCTAGGTGCTGCGTGGCGTTGTGAACCACTGGCGCATCGATGGTAAGGATGGGGTCGCCAGTTCGATTCTGGCGGGGGGCTCCAAGAGAGAAACTGCAGGGCAGGCTGGGTGCAATGCCCGGCCTTCCGCGTCAGCAGGGATACGCTGACGACCGGAACCCACGGCTTGTCAGCAAGCCACTCCACGTGTTCGGTTGTGCAGTTCCGGTAGATCCTTGACACCGTGGCTTCGCCTGATGCTGGACAGAGTTCCGCCTGATGCCTGACACGGCTTCGGTTGGTCCTTCACACTCCACCCGGCCTTCCCGGTCGTTGCCGCCTTGGGTGGCCAGGCCCGGGGAGGGGCGGGAGGGTGCTCTGGGAGTACCGGGTGGTCTAGCAACGCTGTGACGCGTCATGGAGGTGATTCGTGACGGGCGGACGGTGACCGAGGTGGCGCGTTCCCGCCAGAGCTTGTACGCCTGGATGGATCGGTATGCGGCCGGCGACCTAGACGGAGGCTGCAAATGGGACAGGCCTCGTAGGAACGTTGACTGGCATTGATGCCGCAATCTATGCTAAGTAGTCCTTGGACAGCTACCGTCGGGCTCGTAGCCTTTCAGGGCTGCTCACGTGGGAGGGGGGTCCAGG
>DASVXQ010000086.1:0-7881 GCA_036392615.1 Actinomycetes bacterium
GACGGCGACTACGAGGAGGTCGTCACCCGCTCGACCCTGCCGGTCCTGCTCGACCTGTGGGCGCCCTGGTGCGGGCCCTGCCGGATCGTCGAGCCGGGCGTCCAGCAGATCTCCGAGCGGCTCGCCGGGCGCCTCAAGGCGGTCAAGGTCAACGTGGACGAGGCGCCGAGGGTGGCCGACCGGCTCGGCGTCCAGGGGATCCCCACCGTGCTGCTGCTGCGCGACGGCAAGGAGGTCGCCAGGCAGGTCGGTGCGATCCCGCCACCGCAGCTGCTCCGCTGGGCCGAGGAGGCGCTGGCCAAGCCGGCACCGTGAACCGGAATATCGGCGCGGCTGGTCCGTTGGGCTGTTGGTAGGCCTGTGTTCGACCACGAGAGGAGGTGAGGCATTTGAGCAGGACCAGGTCGAAGGTCCGGTTGAGCCGTGCGCTCGGCATCCCGCTGACGCCCAAGGCCGGCCGGCACCTGGAGCGGCGTCCGTACCCGCCGGGCGAGCACGGCCGGCAGCGCAGGCGCACGTCGGACTACAAGACGCGGCTGCTGGAGAAGCAGCGGCTGCGCGCCCAGTACGACCTCAGCGAGGCGCAGCTGCGCCTGGCGATGGGCGGGGCGGTGCGCAGCGGCGGCAGCACCGGCGAGGCGCTGCTGGTGGACCTCGAGACGCGGCTGGACGCGCTGACCCTGCGGGCCGGCTTCAGCCGGACGATCTACCAGGCCCGGCAGGCCGTGACCCACGGCCACGTCACCGTCAACGGCCGCCGGGTGGACCGGCCGTCGTTCCACGTCAGTCCGGGCGACGTCATCGAGATTGCCGCCGCGAGCAAGTCCAAGGCCCCGTTCGCGATCGCCGCGACCGGGGAGTACGCCGCCACGGTCCCCGACTACCTGGAGGTCGACACCGAGGCGCTCAGGGCCCGGCTGGTGCGCCTGCCGGAGCGCCCCGAGATCCCGGTCGTCTGCGACGAGCGGCTGGTGGTCGAGTTCTACTCCCGCTGAGCCCCCCGGACAGTACCTGCCGCTCCACCCTCCGGCAGCCGCGGTCCCGGTTTGCGGACCGTGGCCCGAGGAAGCCAGTGGCATGACCCTCACCAGCCTCTGGCCGGCGCTGGCCGCCGGCGGGCCGGCCCAGCTGCTCCCCGCGCGCCAGCAGATGGCCCTCACGCTGGGGTTCCACATCATCCTGGTGCCGTTCGGGGTGGCCTTCACCTTCCTCATGCTGCTGGCCAACTACCGCGGCATCCGGCACCGGGACGGCGACGCGATGCTGCTCGCCGAGCGCTGGTCCATGGTGGCGGCGGTGCTGTTCGCGGTCGGCGCCGTCTCCGGCACGGTGCTGTCCTTCGAGCTCGGGCTGCTGTGGCCGCGGCTGATGGGCAGGTTCGGCGCCGCCTACGGCATCCCGTTCGCGGTCGAGGGGATCTTCTTCTTCCTCGAGGCGATCTTCGTCGCGATCTACATCTACGGCTGGCGGCGGCTGCGGCCGTGGCCGCACTTCTGGACCGGCGTCCCGGTCCCGCTCGCCGGCGTGGGCGGGACCCTCTCGGTGGTCGCGGCGAACGGCTGGATGAACCTGCCCGGCGGCTTCAGCCTGGTGAACGGGCAGGTGGCCGACGTGCGGCCGCTGGCGGTGTTCTTCAACCGGGCGTTCTGGTACGAGAGCATCCACATGCTGCTGGCCGCCTACATCGTGGCCGGGTTCATGATCGCCGGGGTCTACGCGGCCGGCATGCTCAAGGGCCGCCGCGACCGCTACCACCGGGTCGGCTTCCTGATCCCGTTCGTGGTCGCGGCGCTGGTGATGCCGGCGCAGATCTTCGTCGGCGACGTGATGGCCCGCGAGGTCTTCCACAAGGAGCCGGCCAAGTTCGCCGCCATCGAGGCGCTGCCCACCACCGGCGACCACGTGCCCGAGACGCTCGGCGGCATCCTGACCTCGAACGGCCAGGTGCGCTACGGGCTGCGCCTGCCGAGCGGCGCGTCGCTGCTGGCCGGCTTCAGCCCCTCCACCCGCATCCGCGGCCTGGACGCCATCCCCGCCGAGGTGCGGCCCCGGCCGGAGCTGGTCAGCGCGGTGCACCTGTCGTTCGACGTGATGGTCGGCAGCGCCTTCCTGCTGCTCGGCCTGGCGCTGTGGTTCGCGCTCGTCTGGTGGCGCCGGCGCGACCTGCCGCGCAGCCGCTGGTTCTTCCGCTGCGCAGCGGTGAGCGGACTGTTGGCGGTGGTGGCGCTGGAGACCGGCTGGGTGGTGACCGAGGTCGGCCGCCAGCCGTGGACCGTGGTCGGCCTGCTGCTGACCCGCGACGCGGTCACCACCTCCGGCAACATCTGGCTGTTCTTCGCCGGGACGATGGTCCTCTACGCCGCCATCGGCGTCGCCACCGTGCTGGTGCTGCGCCTCCTGCGCCGGCGCTGGCGCGCCGTTGGCCTCGCCGAGGCCCAGGTGCCCTACGGGCCGGAGCAACCCGAGCAGCCGGCCGCCCGGGAGGTCGGCAGCCGATGACCAACTTCATCGCGGTGGTGCTGTTCGCCGGCGTGGTGCTGTACGCGGTGTTCGGCGGCGCGGACTTCGGCGCCGGGTTCTGGGACCTGACCGCCGGGGGCGCGGAGCCGGGCCGGCACCCGCGCGAGCTGATCGACCACTCGCTCGGCCCCGTGTGGGAGGCCAACCACGTCTGGCTGATCTACTGTCTGGTGATCCTGTGGACCGCGTTCCCCGGGGCCTTCGCCGCCATCATGACCACCCTGTACGTCCCCCTGGGGCTGGCCGCCCTCGGGATCGTCCTGCGGGGCTCGGGGTTCGCCTTCCGGAAGGTGGTCGTGCGGACCGCCGAGCAGCGGGTCGCCGGCGCGGCGTTCGCGGCGTCGTCGGTGATCACCCCGTTCTTCTTCGGCACGGTGGCCGGCGGGATCGCCTCGGGCCGCGTGCCCGCCGAGGGTGGCGGCGACCCGCTGCGGAGCTGGCTCAACCCGACCTCGGCGCTCGGCGGCGCGCTGGCGGTGGTGGTCTGCGCCTACCTCGCGGCCGTGTTCCTCACCGGCGACGCGCATGCCCGCGGCGCCGGCGGCCTCGAGGCCTGGTTCCGGCGCCGCGCCCTGCTCGCCGCCGGCGCCGCCGGCGCGCTCGCCCTCGGCGGGATCGCCATCCTGGACTCCGACGCCCACCGCCTGTTCGAGCGGCTGCTCGGCCCGGCCCTGCCCCTGGTGATCGTCTCCGCGCTGAGCGGCGGCGCGGCGCTGGTGCTGCTGCGACGGGCGGCACCTCGGCTGACCCGCGTGCTGGCGGTGATCGCCGTCGCCACCGTCGTCGCCGGCTGGGGCGTGGCGCAGTACCCCTACCTGCTCGGGACGCACCTGCGCATCGGCCAGGCGGCCGCGCCGACGCCGACCCTGGTGGCGCTCACCGTGGTCTTCGGCGCCGCCGTGGCGCTGGTCATCCCGTCGCTCGCGCTGCTGTACGTCCTCCAGCAGCGGGGCCAGCTCGAGAGCACCTCCTGATCGCTCCGCGAGGTGTCGGCGAGTTTGCCCATTGCGGCCGGGCTCGCCACGCTGGAGAATCTCGCCGGCTGTTGTGTGGGGGGAGGCGAGCAGCACGTGAACGAGGTCCGGTCCCTGCTGCGCACCGTGCGGTTGCACACGCCGCCGAAGGAACCCTGGACGATGCAGGTCCTGTTCGTGCCCAGCGGCTCCAGCGATACCCAGGTCCTCGAGTGGGCCGCCGGCGTGCTGGACCCGGCGTCCCTGGCCGAGCTGCGGGAGATCCTCGACCGCGAAGCGTAGCGGTTGCCACGAGGCGCTCGTGCTCAGGACCGCACGACGGTGATGGTGGTGCGATCCTGCTTCAGGTAGGGGCCGACACCCCGTGGCGCCGGGCAGACGGCGCTGAGTGTGTGCGGGCCGGGCGGGGTGCCGGCCGGGATGGTGACCTGGGCCGCGAACCAGCCCACCACACCGGGGATCGAGCTGGTGGCCTCGGCGGTGGTCGTCCCGAGGGTGCGACCGTCGAGCCGGATGGTCACCCGCGAGCCGGGCCGGCAGCCCATCCCCTTGATCCCGGTCCGCTCACCTGGCCGAAGAGTCGCCTTGGTACCCAGGGGAAGCTGCTTGTCGGGCCGGTCCGGCCGCAGGACGATCGCCGCGGCCGCGCTCGCGCCGCCCGCCACCAGCAGCGTCAGCACGACGGCGGTGGCCAGCACCATCGGGCGAAGCCGCCGGCGTGGCGCCGGCCGGGCCGGCGGCGACGCGGCCCGCCAGCCCGTACAGCCAGGCGACGGCGGTGCCGCGGCGTGGGTCGTAGCTGCCGGCCGTGCGCATGACCTCCAGGAACACGTTGGCGACGAAGTCCGCCACGTCCTCTGGCGTGCTGAAGCGGCGCACCCCGAGGCCCGTCACCCTGGCGACGTGGCGCCGGTAGAACTCCGGCAGGAAACCCGGGCCGGTGGCGATCCCGACCAACAGCTCCTCGTCGCTGCGCTCGTCCACCGCACCCTCCCACGACCGCGTCTGTCGTCGAGGAGTTGTCGCCCGCGGGCCGGACGTTACGCCGGCCTCCACCGTCGCGTTCGGCCTGCTGGCCTGGGCGCTGGTCCTGCTCGGCCAGGAGACGTGACTCCAGGCTCAGTCGGCCCTGCGGGGGCCGCGGCGGCGGGTGATGTAGCCGCCGGGCCAGCGGTGGCCATAGGCCTCCGGCCGGAACTGCCGTTCGAGCTGCATGAGACTCCAGACTTTGGTGCCGTCCGCGCGGATGTACGGCTCGACGTTGGCGGCCGCCCGGCGAACGGTGGCCAGGTCGACGCCGAGCAGCTCCGCGCAGCGCTCCAGGGGGGCCGCGAGCGGGCGGTGGCGATCGGGGTTGTACCGTTCCCAGGTCTGCATGCGCCTGAGACTAGTCGAACACTTGTTCGAAATGAAGCTGCCGGATTGGGCAGGCGGCCGCGCTGGTGCGGCCGCCGGCGGTCGGCGATCATGGGCCCATGGACGCCCCCCTGAGCCTGCGCGACGCGGAGGTGGCCGGCTACGTCGCCTCGCTCGGGCTGCCGGGCATCATCGACCTCCACACCCACTTCATGCCCGAGCGGGTGCAGACGAAGGTCTGGGCCCACTTCGACCGGCTCGACCCGCCATGGCCGATCGTGTACCGGGCGGGGGAGGCCGAGCGGCTCGCCACCCTCGCCCAGCTCGGCGTACGCCACCACACCGCCCTGGCCTACGCCCACCGGCCCGGCATGGCGGCGTGGCTGAACGACCACACGCTGGCCCTGGCCGCCGCGCATCCACCGGTGATCGGCTCGTTCACCTTCTACCCGGAGCCCGGCGTGGAGGCCGAGGTCGAGCGGGCCCTGGCGGCCGGCGGGGCGGTCGCCAAGGTGCACCTCCAGGTCGGCAAGTTCCACGCCCTCGACCCTCGGCTCGACGCGGTCTGGCCGCTGCTGGCCAGCAGGCGCGTGCCGGTCGTGCTGCACGCCGGCGCGGTGGCCGACGGCTCCGGCGGCGAGCGGTTCTGCGGCGCCGGGGAGGTGGCCGGCCTGCTGGAACGCCATCCCGACCTGGTGCTGGTGGTCGCCCACCTCGGCGCGCCGGACTTCGCCGACTTCCTGGACCTGGCCGAGGCGGCGCCGGCGCTGCGGTTCGACACCGCGATGGTGTTCGGCTCGCCGGCGCCCTTCTGGCCCTTCCCGCCGGGCGTGGAGCGGCGGCTCGGGCCACTGGGCGACCGGATCCTGTTCGGCTCGGACTTTCCCTCGGTGCCGCGGTCCTTCGCCAGCCAGATCAGCGGCCTGGCCGCCCTCGGGCTCGGAGACGACTGGCTGCGGGCGGTGCTGTGGCACAACGCCGCCGGCCTGCTCGGCCGTTAAGCTGGTTCGCTCGGGATGACCGGCGCGCCGAGGGGGATGTGGTGATCCGGACGCCAGACCAGCGGTTGCGGGTGTTCATCAGCTCGACGCTCGGTGAGCTCGCCGAGGAGCGGCGGGCGGTGGAGCGGGCGGTCTCGGCGTTGCGGCTGACGCCGGTGCTGTTCGAGGCGGGCGCGCGCCCGCACCCGCCGCGCGAGGTGTACCGCGCCTACCTGGCGCAGAGCGACATCTTCATCGGGCTGTACTGGCAGCGCTACGGGCAGGTCAATCCGGGCATGGACGTCTCCGGGCTGGAGGAGGAGCTGCGGCTGTCGGCGGGGATGCCGCGGCTGCTGTACGTCAAGGTGCCAGCGCCCGACCGGGAGCCCCGCCTGGCCGAGCTGCTCGCACAGGCCAGGGACGAGACCTCGTACCGCAGGTTCCGCACGCCGGCCGAGCTGGGCCGACTGGTGCGTGACGACCTGGCGTCGCTGCTGAGCGAACGGTTCGTCAGCGCCGGGAACCCGGCGCTAACGGCGCCGCGGAGGTCGACCGGCCCACGCCCGCTGCCCGTCGGCGCCACCTCACTGTTCGGACGGGAGCGGGAGATCGACGAGGTCGCCGAGCTGCTCGGCCGGCCGGAGGTGCGGCTGGTGACGCTGACCGGACCGGGCGGCATCGGCAAGACCCGCCTGGCGATCGCCGTGGGCAAGCGGCTCCGGGACCGGTTCGACGGGGGCACGGTGTTCATCCCGCTGGCGTCGGTCACCCAGCCAGACCAGATGCTGGTCGGCATCGCCCGGGCGGTGCGCGCCGAGCTGGCCGGGGGGGCTCCGTTCCAGACGCTGGTCACGCAGCTCCGCGAGGGGCGCTGGCTGCTCATCCTCGACAACCTGGAGCAGATCATCGACGCCGCCCCCACCCTGGACGAGTTGCTGGCCAACTGCCCAGGGGTGGCGATCCTGGCCACCAGCCGGACGGCGCTCGGCTTGCGGGCCGAGCGGGAGTTCCCGGTGCCCCCGCTGCCGCTGCCAACCGAGGCGCCCCTCGCCGAGCTCGAACGGTCGCCGGCGGTGGCGCTGTTCGTCGACCGGGCGCGCGCGGTGCGCCACGATTTCGCGCTCACGGAGGACAACGCCGCCGCGGTGGTGGAGATCTGCCGGCTGCTGGAGGGACTGCCGCTGGCGATCGAGCTGGCCGCGGCCCGCACGCGGCTGCTCGACCCCGAGGCGCTGCTGCTGCGGCTGTCCCGCTCGCTGGACGCGCTCGGCACCGGCGCGGTCGACCTGCCGGAGCGCCAGCACACCCTGCGCGCCACCGTCGAGTGGAGCGTGGGGCTGCTGGAGGAGGACGAGCGCTCGCTGCTGGAGGTCGCCGCGGTGTTCGTCGACGGCTGGACCGTCGACGCGGTCGCCGACGTCGCCGGCATCGACGAGGACCGCGCCCTCGACCTGACCGAAGTGCTGGCCCGCCACAGCCTGGTGCATCTGGACCGCACCAGCCTCGGTCCGCGCCCGCGGATGCTGGAGACGATCCGCGCGTTCGTCGCCGAGCGGCTGGCGGCCCGGCCCGACGCCGCACGGATCCGGCGGCGGCACGCGGACCACTACTGCGCGCTCGCCGGGCGGGCCGACGGGCCGCTGCGGGGGGTCAGCCAGGCGCTGCACGACCCGGGTCAGGACCACTGGGTCGACCGCCTGGAGGCCGAGGCCGGCAACCTGGCCGCCACGGTCGACTGGTACCTGGCCAACGACCCCGCGCGGCTGCCCCATCTCTTCCGGGTCCTGTGGCCCTTCTGGTCGCAGTGGGACCACCTCGGCGAGGTCCGCGCCTGGGTGGAGCGGTTGCTGCCCACCGCCGGCTCCTTCGATCCGCAGGCGCGCGCCGAGCTGCTGTGGACCGCGGCGGCGACCGCCAGGGAGGTGGGCGACGACCCGACCGCGCTGGCGGCCCGCCGGGGCCTGGAACCGCTGCTGGACGTGATCGAGGACCCCTACCTCCATGCGGCGGTCCGGCTGGTGATGGCGTGGACCTCGAACATGGTGGGCGAC